>NZ_JFJX01000001.1:0-441247 GCF_000611875.2 Tatumella sp. UCD-D_suzukii | reverse complement strand
TACTTTACAACCCGAAGGCCTTCTTCATACACGCGGCATGGCTGCATCAGGCTTGCGCCCATTGTGCAATATTCCCCACTGCTGCCTCCCGTAGGAGTCTGGACCGTGTCTCAGTTCCAGTGTGGCTGGTCATCCTCTCAGACCAGCTAGGGATCGTCGCCTAGGTGAGCCGTTACCTCACCTACAAGCTAATCCCATCTGGGCACATCCGATGGTGCGAGGCCCGAAGGTCCCCCGCTTTGGTCTTGCGACATTATGCGGTATTAGCTACCGTTTCCAGTAGTTATCCCCCTCCATCAGGCAGTTTCCCAGACATTACTCACCCGTCCGCCACTCGTCACCCAAGGAGCAAGCTCCTCTGTGCTACCGTTCGACTTGCATGTGTTAGGCCTGCCGCCAGCGTTCAATCTGAGCCATGATCAAACTCTTCAATTTAAGTTTGATTTGCTTAAAATTTGTTTAAGCGATGCTCAAGTGTAAAACACTCATAATGAATTTCATTATGTGTTCACTCTTAAGACTTGATATGTTTTACGTCCGGAGACGTTGATATCAATCCTGCGAGTGCCCACACAGATTGTCTGATAAATTGTTAAAGAGCGTTGCAACTCAACCGTTTAGGTTGCTGTTGCGAGGTGGCGTATATTACGCTTTTCACCTCAGGAGTCAACCACTATTTCGTGATTTTTTCTCCCGGACCGAATCTCTTCAGTCCCTGTCACGTCGCTGCGTATCGCGCTTTGCCGTGTCAGTGGGAGCGCATTATAGGGAGATAATTTTTTCTGACAAGGGTTTATTTCAAATAAATTATCGTTCGCTGAAAGTTCACACAATCTGTACTCTTTCCAGGCTATTTCGCTGCATTTTTGATAAAAGCAGGTAACTCAGCCAGGCTATTGAGTACAACATCAGCCGTTTCTTGCGCTGTTTCATCAATAGGCTGCCCGCTACGAACCAGTATTTTATGTCCGACACCTGCCGCCTGAGCTGCCAGCATATCTTCCCGCTTATCCCCCACCATATAAGATGCGGCCATATCAATGTTCAACTGTTCCTGTCCCGAAAGTAACATTCCGGGCTTCGGCTTGCGACAATCGCAGACCTGAGCATATTCCGCGACACTCCCTTCAGGATGATGAGGGCAGAAGTAAATACCGTCCAGCTCAACATCGCGGTCCGCCAGTGACCAGTCCATCCATTCCGTCAGTTGCATAAACTGATCTTCTGTATACTTACCGCGGGCAATCCCTGACTGGTTCGTCACCACCACCAGCGCATATCCCATTTTCTTTAATTCCTGCATGGCTTCGATAACACCATCGATAAATTGGAAGTCGTCGATCTGATGCACGAAACCATGGTCAATATTGATAGTACCGTCTCTATCCAGAAAAATGGCCGGAATTTTATTTGTCACGCAATGACTCCTCTGATTAACTGGCCGCATTATCGCATGATCAGCTGTGTCAGTGCATCAAAAGCCGGATGGGACCGCTGCAACATTCAGCTATCCTTAAGAACAGTGCCGGGTTCGGGCGGGCACTACCCCCGTAAAATTACGATACTGTCTGTTTTCAAATTTCTTTCATTTATATGGCAAGGCGGTCCCGGGGGAATTTTACCCGGTACAATCACTGGCATAATGACCACGTACAGACAACTGATTAGCTGCTGCTGACCCAATACCGGTCGGAAAGACAGCCAGTAAGGCTACATCTGCACCTGCATCTATAAAAATGACCAATACAGTAAACCGTAACACTAATCATTACTGGATAAGATAATTATTGTATTACCCATCTACGCTGGTATTTATCTGATCAATGTATTGACCTGATTAAGTTATCAATCAGAATACAAATATAGTTTTGACTAACATCACTCTCTGCAAAACACAAATCCGCTAGCCTTACCTATTAATTGTTGATAAAGGGATTTTCACCATGATTTTATCATATGATAAAACCATCAATTACCTTCCAGAAAGAATACAATTTACAAAAGCTATTCCTCAGGCAGAGAAAATGAATGTAAGAAAACCACTTTTACCGCAATCGGCAGCTTTTCTTTGGGGGTTGCGGTCGGTTTTATTCCCCTTCCGCTATATGTGGCATTAAGCTTTTCACCGGTAGGTATCATCGCCTGCTCAGTTATCCTCAGTCTGGCAGGAAGCACTGCAGGGTCAATGCTCGGCAAATATATTGGTAACAAGATCTACGAGGTGACTAATGATCAGTAAACTCCCGATAGACCTGCTGTTATTATTAGGTCTTACCGCATTACTCGTATTAATGGCGCTTATTTCTTATAGTTATGCTTTTTTTGTCGTTCGTCCCAGAGATAAAGAAATAACTAAGCTATTCTACCAACGTTTTGGCTGCTACCCGCCAAGCGTTGAACTTTACTTTTCGCTACCACGTATAAAATATTTTCACTTCAGAAATTACACTTATTACCAGATACTACTCAAAGAGAAAAACCAGAAATTCCTCATCAAACAGGGTATTACCTGCGAACAGTATGATTTTATTCGCGCTCTTCCATCAAACTTAACCGCACCGTTGTTAAAAGAAATAATATTAAGTTTTACAACCGGCCTTACTACGCTTCTTTTATTCGTATCTGGTTTCATTAGCATGTATTTCGACTGACCCTGCCCGCACGATGACTCCCGCCCTGCCTGAGGGAGGCCCTGTGATATTGAAGCCTCCCTTACCTTGGGCAATCCCCGACAGAGTTTTGACGCCGATAAGACGGCTATCACATATGCAAAATGACGATAAGACTTTCATTGATTTAGACGTCTGGATGCCTTAACATCCTTTCCATTACAGACATTGTCACTGCTGAAATGTCTTACAGCTCCCGTAATATCTTATAAAAAATCGAATACATAGATGATTAAATTAGAAAACATCAGCAAAGTGTTCACCCAGGGAACACAGACAATTACCGCATTGTCTGACGTCAGTCTGCATGTACCTGCCGGACAAATTTACGGGGTGATCGGTGCCTCGGGAGCCGGGAAAAGTACACTCATTCGCTGCGTCAACCTGCTCGAACGTCCGACATCCGGCCGGGTACTGGTGGATAACCAGGACCTGACGGCGTTCTCTGAGAAAAAGCTCACGCTGGCACGCCGACAGATTGGCATGATTTTCCAGCATTTTAACCTGTTAAATTCGCGCACGGTTTTCGGCAACGTGGCATTACCGCTGGAACTGGAAAACCGTCCGCGTGAAGAAATTAAACAAAAAGTCACCGCACTGCTGGAGCTTGTCGGACTGGGTGATAAGCATGATTCCCGTCCGGGCAATCTGTCAGGTGGCCAGAAACAACGTGTCGCCATTGCCAGAGCACTGGCCTGTGACCCGAAAGTCCTGCTTTGTGATGAAGCGACCAGCGCACTGGACCCGGCCACTACCCGTTCTATCCTCGAACTGCTGAAAGATATCAATCGCCGGCTCGGTTTGACCATTATGCTGATTACTCATGAAATGGATGTCGTTAAACGCATCTGTGATCAGGTAGCAATTATCAGTCAGGGCAAACTGATTGAGAAAGACCAGGTCAGTGAGGTGTTCTCTCATCCGAAAACCCCGCTGGCACAGCAATTTATTCAGTCGACTCTGCATTTAGATATTCCTGATGATTATCAGCAACGTCTGAGCCAGACCGCCGATAAAGGTAAAATTCCTCTGCTGCGTCTGGAATTTACCGGCGACTCGGTCGATGCCCCTCTGCTTTCTGAAGTTGCCCGCCGCTTCAATGTGGATTGCAATATTATCAGTGCTCAGATGGATTATGCCGGCGGAGTTAAATTCGGCATTATGCTGACCGAAATGGCCGGCGAGAGTAAACACAGCAACGATGCCATTCAGTGGCTACGCGAACAACATGTAAAAGCCGAGGTATTAGGGTATGTCTGACGCCATGATTTGGTTACTGGCTGGCGGTGTCTGGCAAACACTGATCATGACCTTCGTTTCAGGTTTCTTCGGGTTCGTTCTCGGATTACCCGTGGGAGTATTATTGTACATCACCCGTCCGGGACAGATTATGGCGAATAAATCGCTGTACCGGGTGATCTCTGCCATCGTCAATATTTTCCGCTCCATACCGTTCATCATTTTACTGGTCTGGATGATCCCTTTTACCCGTATCCTGGTCGGAACATCGATTGGCTTACAGGCGGCGATAGTGCCTCTGACCATCGGCGCGGCTCCCTTTATTGCACGCATGGTTGAAAATACCTTACTTGAGTTACCGGCAGGACTGATTGAAGCCTCCCGAGCCATGGGGGCAACACCGATGCAAATTATTCGCAAGGTGCTGCTACCGGAAGCATTACCGGGATTAATCAACGCTGCCACCATTACCCTGATCACGCTGGTCGGTTACTCAGCCATGGGCGGTGCCGTCGGTGCCGGCGGACTGGGTCAGATTGGTATTCAGTACGGTTATATCGGTTATGACGCTTTTGTAATGAATTCGGTATTAGTATTACTGGTTATTCTGGTGTATTTAATTCAGTTCTGTGGCGACCGGATTGTTCGTGCCGTTTCCCGGAAATAAGTCATTTAATAATTTTAATTAAGGAAGAGAACATGACCTTTACCTTTAAACAAATCGCTGCAGCAGGGGCTCTGATTGGTGTGATTGCACTGACAGGTTGCGGCCAGAAAAATAAAGAAGATGAAAACCATATCAAAGTAGGTGTCATTGCCGGTGCCGAACAGCAGGTAGCGGAAGTTGCCAAAAAAGTGGCCAAAGAAAAATATGGCCTGGACGTTGAACTGGTGACCTTTAACGATTACGTGCTGCCCAACGAAGCCCTGAGCAAAGGGGATATTGATGCGAATGCATTCCAGCATAAACCGTATCTTGACCAGCAAATCAAAGATCGCGGTTACAAACTGGTGGCAGTAGCCAATACCTTTGTTTACCCGATTGCCGGTTATTCCAAGAAAATCAAATCCATTGACCAGCTGAAAGACGGTGATCAAATCGCTATCCCTAATGACCCGACTAACCTCGGCCGTTCATTACTGCTGCTGCAGAAAACCGGTCTGATCAAACTGAAAGACGGTGTCGGACTGCTGCCGACCACTCTGGATATTACCGAAAACCCGAAACACCTGAAAATTGTTGAACTGGAAGCACCTCAGTTGCCTCGTTCTCTGGATGACAACCAAATTGCCCTGGCCATCATCAATACCACTTATGCCAGCCAGATTGGTCTGACACCGCAGAAAGACGGGATCTTCGTGGAAGGTAAAGACTCACCTTATGTGAACCTGATCGTGACTCGTGAAGATAACAAAGATGCACAGAACGTGAAAAACTTCGTTAAAGCGTATCAGTCTGACGAAGTGGCTGCGGCTGCCAATAAAATCTTTAATGGCGGTGCGGTTAAAGGCTGGTAAAATCTTACCGGCAGTGAACAGGGTGGCAGAGATGCCACCCTTTTTATTTCTGCATGCGGTGTCTTGTTATTTTCCTACGCTCTTGTTTCAATAGCCCCTGTTTATATTTTATGAGGGTTATCCAATGCGTCTGTTTCCGCTTTGCGTGTTTGCGTTAATGCTGACAGGCTGTTCCGTTCACCATGAACTTCCCGCTCGTCAGCCGCTTTCATCAGCAAAACACAGTGAGCCGGCACGCAATAAATATGCCCATCGTGCCACACCGGTGCAGATTTATACCTCCCCGACAGAATTGCTCAGTAAGCCGTTCCGGGATCTGGGAGAGGTCTCCGGAGAGGATTGTCAGTCCGGATCTCAGGACTCCCCGGCGAATATCAATACAGCACGTAAACGTATGCAGATAAAAGCGTCGGAATTAAAAGCCAATGCTGTCCTGCTGCACCAGTGTGCTGTTGTGACCACGACCGCAGGATGCTACCGTCAGGCGGTATGTCAGGGTTCGGCGCTGCAAGTCTCGGCCCAATGAGTGAGTTTACGTTCAATCCCATCGGGGTCATCCGTTCCCCGTGGAAAGAGAAGTTCGCCGTTCCCCGACAGCCAGGACTGGTAACACAGGAAGGCGGGGAGCTGCATTTACTGCCACCCTATAACCAGAATGATGCCGTACGTGGACTTGAGCAGTTCAGCCATTTGTGGGTGATTTTTGTTTTCCACCAGACAATGCAACAGGGATGGCGTCCGACCGTTCGCCCTCCCCGTCTTGGCGGTAACCAGCGCATGGGCGTTTTTGCTACCCGGTCCACCTTTCGCCCGAACCCGATAGGCATGTCACTCGTGTCCCTGCAAGGGATCCGTACCGGGAACCATCAGGTTATCCTGGAATTAGGCAGTCTGGATCTGGTCGACGGCACACCGGTAATTGATATTAAGCCTTATCTTCCTTTTGCCGAAGCCTTGCCCGATGCCCGTGCGGGATACGCGCAGGAAGCACCTGTTGCCGATATGCCGGTGACATTTACCGCAGACGCCAGACAGCAATTATCTCTGCTGGCGAAGCAGTATCCCCGCCTGGAGCATTTTTTGTCTGAGGTGCTTTCACAGGATCCGCGACCGGCTTACCGGAAACAGAGTGAGGACACCCGGGAATATGCTGCACGCCTGCTCGACTTTAATGTGCGCTGGCGTATCACCGGGCACGGGAATGAAGTGTTTGCTATCGAGCCCGGTTAAATCACGCTTTTTGACAACGCAACTCACTGGTACACTAGCCGCCAGCCAAAAATAATCACTTTTCGATCTTCCGTTTAACTGGAATATTTATTAATGCGTACTTCTAAATATATGCTCTCCACCCTGAAGGAGACTCCTTCTGATGCTGAGGTTATCAGCCATCAGTTAATGTTACGTGCCGGCATGATCCGTAAGCTGGCATCAGGGCTGTACACCTGGCTGCCCACCGGCTTACGGGTAATGAAAAAGGTCGAAAAAATTGTCCGGGAAGAGATGGATAATGCCGGAGCCGTTGAAATCAGCATGCCGGTCGTTCAGCCGGCCGATTTATGGGAAGAAAGCGGACGCTGGGAACAGTACGGCCCGGAACTGCTGCGCATTAAAGATCGTAACGAACGTCCGTTTGTTCTGGGTCCCACCCATGAAGAGGTCGTAACCGACCTGATCCGTAATGAACTGAGTTCCTACAAACAGTTACCTCTGAACCTGTATCAGATCCAGACAAAATTCCGTGACGAAGTGCGTCCCCGTTTTGGTGTGATGCGTTCACGTGAGTTTGTGATGAAAGATGCCTACTCATTCCATACTTCTCAGGCATCCCTGCAGGAAACGTATGACGCAATGTATCAGGCATACAGCCAGAGCTTCAGCCGTATGGGACTGGATTTCCGTGCTGTACAGGCAGATACCGGTTCGATCGGCGGCAGCGCTTCTCATGAATTCCAGGTATTGGCGAAAAATGGCGAAGATGATGTCATCTTCTCTGATAGCTCCGATTACGCTGCTAACATTGAGCTGGCCGAAGCCGTAGCTCCTGAAGGTGAACGCCCTGCGGCCACGCAGGAAATGACTCAGGTCGATACCCCGAATGCGAAAACTATCGCCGAGCTGGTTGAGCAATTCAGTCTTCCGGTCGAAAAAACGGTGAAAACATTGCTGGTTAAAGCGACCGAAGAAAGCGGACATCCGCTGGTTGCCCTGCTGGTCCGTGGCGATCACCAACTGAACGAAGTCAAAGCAGAGAAGCTGGATGTCGTTGCCGCGCCACTTTGCTTTGCGACAGACGAAGAAATCCGTCAGGTTGTGGGTGCCGGTGCCGGCTCTCTGGGGCCGGTCGGTCTGACGATCCCTGTGATCGCTGACCGTACCGTCGCGAAAATGAGTGATTTCAGTGCCGGGGCAAACATTGACGGCAAACACTGGTTTGGTATCAACTGGGGTCGTGACCTGCCGGAAGCCCGTGTTGCGGATATCCGTAATGTCGTGGAAGGTGATCGCAGCCCGGATGGCCAGGGTATCCTGCAGATTAAGCGCGGTATCGAAGTGGGTCATATCTTCCAGCTGGGCACAAAATATTCAGAAGCACTGAAAGCCACTGTTCAGGGCGAAGATGGCCGTAACCAGACCCTGACCATGGGCTGCTATGGTATCGGTATTACCCGTGTGGTAGCCGCCGCCATCGAGCAGAACCATGATGACCGTGGGATTATCTGGCCGGACGCACTCGCGCCTTTCCAGGTCGCTATTCTGCCGATGAATATGCACAAATCCTTCCGGGTACAGGAGCTGGCTGAAGCATTATATGACCAGCTACGCGCTCAGGGTATTGAGGTGATCCTCGATGACCGTAAAGAACGTCCGGGTGTGATGTTTGCCGATATGGAATTGATCGGCGTACCTCATACCATTGTTATCGGTGACCGTAATCTGGATAACGGTGAGATTGAGTATAAACACCGCCGTGATGCAGAAAAGAAAATGATCAAATCCGATGAGATCGTCAGTTACCTGACCGCCCGCATCCCGAACTGATTATTCTTTTTTCGGAAAGACCGCTTCTGTTAAAAACACACAACGCTGTTGTGTGTTTTTTTATCGCTGAAAAACTTCACCCGCGTCAGGCAAATTGCTATTTTGAAAGGCAGACTTTTCCCCAAGGCCAGGGATCCATCCCCATGAAAATTATCACGACAGATACCCCCGATACCTGCAGGGACGGATTAATTGCACTGCTTACCGATAGTGTAAACAGCGGCGCGTCAGTCGGCTTTATCCGCCCGCTGGAAGCAAAGGAAGCGGAGAATTACTGGGAAAGTATTGAGTCATCACTGAAAGAAGGTTCCCGGAGATTACTGGTAGCTTTGCACCAGGAACAGGTAGCCGGTGCGATTCAGATAGCCTTTTGCGGGAAGAAAAACGGGCTGCATCGGGCTGATATTGAAAAGCTGATGGTGCATACCGCTTACCGGCGGCAGGGCATAGCCCGCCAGTTACTGAACTCTGTTGAGACACTGGCCCGGAATAGCGGCCGGACGCTGCTGGTACTGGATACCCGTACCGGCGATGCTGCCTCCCTGCTCTATCAGCAATCCGGTTACCAGCAAGCCGGGACAATCCCTCAGTTTGTGATGAATCATGAGGAGGAAATGGAAAGTACCACCTATTACTACAAATTACTGACGGAATAACTTCCCGTCCCTGGCCGGGCTGCCTTTAGCCTAAATCCCGTACCTTACCCCGCAGGTTTTTAGTGGCAGAATTACGCGATTTCGATTGCAGTCGCCTGATGCGGGAAGCCCGTGTCGGACGGGTCGCTTTCCGGGGGGCCTCTTCATGGATCAGTTCGCGGATAAGATCCACCAGCCGTTCAATGGCGGCCGTCCGGTTTTTATCCTGACTGCGGAAAGACTGGGATTTGATCACGACTATCCCATCCGCGGTGATCAGATGATGGTTTACCTGTAACAGCTTCTGCTGAACCGGCTCAGGAAGCTGTGAGGCTTTGATATCGAAGCGCAGATGGACTGCCGTCGACGCTTTATTCACATGCTGTCCCCCTGCTCCCTGCGCCCGGATAGCACTCAGCCGGATATCCTCAGGATCCAGGGTAATTCCGCGGCCGATGTCGATCATTTTGCTGCCTGCCATTGGGTTAAACGTAATTCAGTATTTCGATCCCCCCCGGAGAGCCAGATCACCTCTTCCTGCAAGGTGACCTGCAGGCTCATATTACGATCAGCAAACTCACTCAGGGTGTTCAGTTGCTGGTCATCAATAAACCAGATGGACAAATTGCTTATCGCCCCCAGCTTATCGCTGTTCTGCTGCCACCACACCCGGGCAGCCCGCTCACTGTAAGCAAAGAGAACCACCTGGTCAGCAAGCGCCGAGGCTTTTTTAAGACGCCGTTCCTCCGGTAAACCCAGTTCAATCCAGAGTCTGACCGTCCCGTAATCGTGATGCAACCAGATCTCTGGCTCTTCGTCGGCCGACAGTCCTTTGGTAAACTGTAATCGTTCGTCCGCATTAATCACCCACGCAAGCAGCCGCAACATCATACGCTCGCGGGTTTCTGAAGGGTGTCGGGCCAGCGTGAGCTGAACATCTGAAAAATATTGCCGGTCGAGATCGGCAATATTCACCGATGCTTTATAAATAGTCGCTTTTAAGGCCATTGCCCCTCCTGTACAGAATTCACCTATTGTAGCGGAAAGGCAGGGGTGATATGAAACAGGATTATATTTTCTGTCGATAGCCTGAAGCTGAGTCAGATCTTGCTATCGGCGTGCCGGAAGACTAGGCTGATCACTCAAATACAGGTAAGCGGGGATACCGGAAGGCGCTTTTGCAGAGCGTGATTGGCTGTGAGGTAATACGCAGACGCTACCAGTAACCCGCTAACCAGGTACTGATGATCAGTTCAGCAGTTCATCCTCCGGTCTGGTGTACGCCGGAATAAGGAGAGGTGGGCTAATCAGGGATTATGCGGTGTTAACCGCTAAGCAATCAAGGTGAGCGACTATGTCAATGAACGATACGTATCAACCCATCAACTGCGATGATTATGACAACCTTGAACTCGCCTGCCAGCACCATCTGGTACTCACTATTGAGCTGAAAAACGGCGAAACACTTCAGGCGAAAGCCAGCGATCTGTTATCCCGGAAAAATGTGGAATACCTGGTTGCGGATGAAAACCATCTCACCCGGGAGCTACGTCTGGACAGTATTGTCAGTTTCAGCCACCCGGAAATCGGTACCGTCACCATCAGCGAAAGCTGATCCCCCTGAAAAGGCAGCCCGCGGGCTGCCTCTCCGCCAGCCTTGAGCCTCTTTCAAGCCTGCCCTGTCCAGTTCAGCCACCAGCAGTCTGCATCAGGCAGATCTTTCGGCTCCGCATATCGGGTGACAAACACTCCCGGCGCACAAACCGGCTCGTCGTTGTAAAACAGAACCGGCGTGGTTTCTCGCCGCCAGGGGGGAATACCACATTCCTGCCAGATCTTTTTCAGGCTTCGGCCACGATCCCGGCCGACAATATAGAGCTTGCCCGGTACCGTGAACCTGACCGATAACCGCTCATCTGCGGTCGGCAGGCGTAACTTTATCCCCTGTTCTGCCGCGGTTAAACAGCCCAGTCCGGCCGGTAAAATCAGAGGTGTCTGTCTGTCTGACCAGTGAAGGACGGTCTGGCGCTGCCCTTCTTTCACTCTGACCCACCACAGATGCTGATCGTAACGCCTCAGTTCCCCTTCTCCTAAGGTCAGACGCGGGTTGGCATCCTCTCGACTCAGGGCTATCTCCTGCCATAGCCGGGCCAGGGCATCGCGTGAAGGCATGGGGGCACCGCAGTGCATCAGCCAGCGCCGTAGTATCGCCGCCCGCCTGACGGCACTGAATCCGGCTAATGGGCCGACAGGGATCGCCTTCTCATTAGTAATGAGGTTATCAAGTTCCGGACGCAATAATTCATCCAGCAGTGCTTCCTGCTCTCCGCACAGTTCCGCACTTCGGGTCACGGCGGCCGTAAAACGGGGCCAGCGCTGTTCAAGCTGAGGAAGGATCTTCAGACGCAGAAAATTACGGTCGTAGGCGGTATCCTGATTACTGTCGTCCTCCACCCAGTGTAACTGGTATTGAGCGGCATAAGTAGCCAGTTGCTGACGGGTGAAAGGAAGTAACGGTCTGAGTAATACCGCTGAGCCAAACCGGAGGACCGGCGGCATGGCTGACAACCCGGCAGGCCCGCTACCCCGTTTCAGCGCCAGCAATAAGGTTTCACATTGATCATCCTGATGATGCGCGGTGACCAGTGCTTCCCCGGGCTGCAGTAGCTCAGAAAATGCCGTATAGCGTGCCTCCCTGGCGGCGGCTTCGATTCCCCGGCCTTCCGTACACAGTGTCACCTTTCTGACCAGTAAAGGGATTGCCAGGTCGTCACAGACCTGCTGGCAATGCTGTTGCCAGTCATCGGCATACCGGCTGATACCATGATGTATATGTACCGCCCGCAGGGTAAGCCCTTTCGTCTGACGTAATCCGGCGAGCATATGGAGCAGTACCGCAGAGTCCATACCGCCACTGAAAGCCACCAGTAAGCGGTCATAGCCCTGCAGTGATAACGTTTCAGGTAACACTGTTGTCTGGCTCATAATCTATGATATTCACAGCAAAGAGAATAACCGGCACGTTAGCGGGAAAGATACCGGCATTCAAGTAGCAGAGAGAATAAACGGCTTTGACGACGGGTCGCTATTCCTGAACAGTATCATGCTGCCTGAACCCGGCCATCCGCGTCCCGGACCCAACAGAGCACAGCTTATGATAATCACGTGTCTGTCCTGCGCTATGCCCACGGGCTACGCCCCACGCCGGAATATCCGCGTCTATAACTGATACAGTTCGAGGGGTAATCCATCGGGGTCGGCGAAGAAGGTAAAGGACTTCCCGGTTAATTCATCCGTTCGGATCGGCTCACAGCTTACGCCTTGTTGTTCCAGTGCGATCACCGCTTGCCGGAGATTTTCAACACTGAAAGCCAGGTGACGCAAACCGGTGGCCTCCGGATAGTTCGGACGGGCAGGCGGTGACGGGAAAGAGAACAGCTCGATGGCATAGTGCCCCTCCAGTGCCAAATCGGCTTTCCAGGAGTCCCTGTCTGCGCGATAAGTCTCTTCGAGTAACGTCAGCCCCAGCACTGTGCAGTAAAAATGCCGGCTCTTCTGATAATCTGAAGCGATAATCGCTATATGATGAATTCCTTTAAGTCCCGGCAGCATTTTTTCTCCGCGAAGTCAGGGATGTTGCCACTCTACGCTAACCGACTTATTCCCCCGGAACAAGGTCCCCTGAATGGCAGGTATAATAAAAAAAGGCCGCCCGCAGGCGACCTTCACTGTCATCGATGATGATCAGGCATAACCGTAATTCATTAAACGCTGATAACGGCGGTTAAGCAGTTCATCTCCGGTTAATGCGTCCAGTTCTGCCAGGTCTGCCAGCAGTTGCTGTTTCAGAGACTGTGCCATCGTTTCCGGATGACGGTGTGCGCCGCCCAGAGGTTCAGGGATCACGGTATCTATCAGTTCCAGCTCTTTCAGGCGCGAGGCGATAATACCCATCGCATCAGCAGCCAGAGGCGCTTTATCTGCACTCTTCCACAAAATGGAGGCACAGCCTTCAGGAGAGATAACAGAATAGGTGCTGTATTGCAGCATATTCACTTTATCACCCACCCCGATAGCCAGAGCGCCCCCTGAGCCACCTTCACCAATGACGGTACAGATCACCGGGACAGTCAGGCCGGACATTTCACGCAAGTTACGTGCAATCGCCTCTGACTGACCACGCTCTTCCGCACCCACGCCCGGATAAGCGCCCGGCGTATCGATAAAGGTCAGTACCGGCATTTTAAAACGCTCGGCCATTTCCATCAGGCGCAGTGCCTTACGGTAACCTTCCGGCGCCGGCATCCCAAAGTTACGACGAATTTTTTCTTTGGTTTCACGTCCTTTCTGATGACCAATAATCATCACCGGACGCCCTTCTAACCGGGCAATTCCGCCAACGATAGCTTTATCATCGGCATAAGCACGGTCTCCGGCCAGTTCATCAAAATCTTCAAAGGCATGACGAATATAATCCAGGGTATAAGGACGCATAGGATGACGGGCAAGCTGTGCCACCTGCCAGGCTCCCAGGTCAGAGAAAATTTTGCGTGTCAGTTCTACGCTTTTCTCACGCAGACGCTGAATTTCCTCGTCCAGATTAATATCATGTTTTTCATCCTGACGACCAATGGATTTCAGCGAATCAATTTTCGCTTCAAGTTCTGCAATTGGTTGTTCAAAATCCAGGTAATTAAGACTCATAATGTTCCTGTTTTAGTCAAACTCCAGTTCCACCTGCTCCGACCCTATCAATAAACGCAAATCGTTGAGCAGACGATCACTGGGCGAGATTCGCCACGATGCACCAAAGCGCAACCTTGCCCGAGCATCCTCTCTCTGATAGTAGAGATGTACCGGAATGGTCCCCGAACGGTACGGTTCCAGGGACTGACGGAGACGGTTTAAAAGCTGGTCATCAATTTGCCTGTCCGTCAGCGAGATAGCAAGACCGCGTGCATACTTTTCACGCGCTTCATCGATATCCATAATTTCCCTGGCGGTCATTTTAAGCCCGCCACTGAAATCATCAAAGCTGACCTGTCCGCTGACGATCAGAATACGATCTTTTTCCAGCAAATGCTGGTATTTATCAAGGGCATCAGTAAACAGCATAACCTCCAGACGCCCTGAGCGGTCATCCAGAGTACAGATGCCAATACGGTTACCACGCTTGGTCACCATAACACGCGCTGCCAAAACCAACCCGGCAGCAACGGTTATCTTACCACGATCTGTCGGGTGCATATCTTTAAGACGTGTTCCCCCGGCATATCGCTCAATTTCTTTCAGATATTGAGTGATCGGATGGCCGGTCAGATACAGTCCCAGCGTTTCCCGCTCGCCATCCAGACGAACCTGTTCCGGCCACGGCATGACGCTGGCATACGACTGTTCGACCTGCTCCGGCTCATCGGCCAGCACACCGAACATATCCGCCTGGCCGATTGCCTCAGCTTTAGCATGCTGATCGGCGGCCTTAAGCGCATCGTTCAGCGAACTCATCAATGCAGCCCGGTGAGGCCCTAACCGATCAAAGGCCCCGGACATTATCAGTTTTTCCATCACCCGGCGATTTATTTTTTTAATATCGGTTCTGGCGCAGAGATCAAACAGCTCCCTGAAATACCCGCCATTGTTTCTTGCTTCAAGGATGGCTTCTATCGGACCTTCGCCGACACCTTTGATAGCACCAATACCATAAACTATCTCGCCCTCATCATTCACATGGAACGGATACAGGCCGGAGTTGATATCCGGAGGTAACACTTTCAGACCCATTCGCCAGCACTCATCCACCAGCCCGACGACTTTCTCTGTGTTATCCATATCCGCCGTCATTACCGCCGCCATAAATTCCGCCGGGTAATGTGCTTTCAGCCACAGGGTTTGATAGGAAACCAGCGCGTAAGCTGCGGAGTGGGATTTGTTAAATCCATACCCGGCAAATTTCTCTACCAGGTCAAAGATTTTCATCGACAGTTCCCCGTCGATACCCATACTCTCTGCGCCATCACGGAATACCGAGCGCTGCTTGGCCATCTCTTCCGGTTTCTTTTTCCCCATGGCACGGCGCAGCATATCTGCCCCGCCCAGGGTATAACCCGCCAGTACCTGGGCTATCTGCATAACCTGTTCCTGGTAGAGGATAATACCATAGGTCGGCTCAAGCACCGGTTGCAGTGATTCATGTTGCCACTGAATATCCGGATAGGAAATGGCCTCACGCCCGTGCTTACGGTCGATAAAGTTATCTACCATTCCGGACTGCAACGGCCCCGGACGGAACAATGCCACCAGGGCTATCATATCTTCGAAACAGTCAGGCTTCAGGCGTTTAATCAGGTCTTTCATACCGCGGGATTCAAGCTGGAATACCGCGGTGGTTTCCGCCCGCTGCAGCATGTCGAAACTTTTCTTATCTTCCAGCGGGATAGACGCAATATCGATAGGCGGTTCGCCTTGCTTTTCCCGCCGGGCATTGATCATCTCTAATGCCCAGTTAATGATAGTCAGGGTACGCAGGCCGAGGAAGTCGAACTTCACCAGCCCTGCATATTCGACATCATTTTTATCAAACTGAGTGACCGGATGCTGACCCAGCTCATCGCAGTACAGCGGGGCAAAGTCAGTAATTTTGGTCGGTGCGATAACCACGCCTCCGGCATGTTTACCGGCATTACGGGTCACCCCTTCCAGCTTACGGGCCATATCGATAAGGGCTTTCACTTCCTCATCGGCTTCATAAATTTCAGGAAGCTGCGGCTCTGCTGCAAACGCTTTTTCCAGGGTCATGCCGGGATCCGGCGGCACCAGTTTGGAAATGCGGTCAACAAAACCGTAAGGATGTCCCAATACACGTCCGACATCACGAATAACCGCTTTCGCCGCCATCGTACCGAAGGTGATGATCTGTGAAACGGCTTCACGGCCGTACATCTCGGCCACGTGATCGATGACCAGGTCCCTCTTTTCCATGCAGAAATCGACGTCAAAGTCAGGCATAGAAACACGTTCGGGGTTCAGGAAACGTTCGAACAGCAGGTCAAATTCCAGCGGATCGAGGTCCGTAATTTTCAGTGCATAAGCGACTAAGGAGCCGGCACCGGATCCCCTGCCAGGCCCCACAGGCACGCCGTTATCCTTGGACCACTGGATAAACTCCATCACTATCAGGAAGTATCCGGGGAATCCCATCTGGTTGATAACGTCGAGCTCTATCTGCAGACGTTCATCATAGGCCGGGCGCTTTGCCTTACGTACTTCCGGGTCCGGAAACAGGAACTCCAGTCGCTCTTCCAGCCCCTGGCGGGAACTGGCAACCAGGAAATCCTCTGTGCTCATATCCCCTGTCGGGAATTGCGGCAGAAAATATTCCCCCAGACGCACCGTGACATTACAGCGACGAGCAATCTCGACACTGTTCTCCAGAGCTTCGGGAATATCGGAGAACAATTCACACATTTCGTCTTCAGTACGCAAATATTGCTGCGCGCTGTACAGGCGGGGACGCTTAGGATCGTCCAGTGTGTAACCATCGTGAATAGTGACACGGATTTCATGCGCATCAAAATCGGTTTCACTCAGAAAGCAGACATCATTCGTGGCAACAACAGGAATATCCTGTTCCCGGGCTAATTCAATCGCCCGATGCAGATATTCTTCTTCATCAGGACGACCGGTGCGATGTAACTCGAGATAATAACGGTCAGGGAAATACTGCTGATAGAATGCGAGGCACTCGTGGACTAATGCGTTGTTCCCGCGTAGCAGGCTGCGACCCACATCTCCTTTACGCCCGCCGGAAAGCAGGATCAAACCTTCGCTAAGTTCGCTGAGCCAGTCGCGATCAATGGTCGGCCCCTGCAGGCCGTATCCCCGTTGATAGGCTTTAGAGATCAGTAAGGTCAGGTTCTGATAACCGGTATTATCACTGGCCAGAACGGTCAGGAAGGTGAGCTCATCCCCCATAAGATCACTGGCAACGCGGAAGTCTGCGCCAATAATCGGTTTTATACCGGCGCCATGCGCTGAACCGTAAAATTTCACCAGCCCGCAAAGGTTAGTGAAATCAGTGATGGCCAGCGCCGGCATATTCAGTGAAGCGGCTTTTTTGACCAACGCCCCCGTCTTCGCCAGTCCATCGATCATGGAATAGTCGCTATGTACGTGCAGATGAATAAAACGGGGTTCAGCCATAAGGGTTCCGGGATTACGATGTAAACTGTCTGAGTGTTATTTTCCGGCAACCGGGGTGGTATCTGTCACTCGCCGGACCGGGGCAAAACTGCGACGATGGAAAGGTGTTGCACCTAATAGCGCCAGTTTTTCCAGGTGGTAAGGTGTCGGGTAGCCTTTATGCTGAGCAAAGCCATATTCCGGAAATAACGTGTCCAGCTCTGCCATTTCCTGGTCACGGGTTACTTTAGCCAGGATAGACGCGGCACTGATTTCTGCCACCAGGCTATCCCCTTTTACCACCGACTGCGCTGCCATCGGTAACGCGGGACAACGGTTACCATCAATCAGCACCATATCAGGCCGGACACTCAGTCCGGCAACAGCGCGCTGCATCGCCAGCATGGTTGCATGCAGGATATTCAGCTGGTCTATCTCTTCAGGCTCAGCCCGTCCGAGACTCCAGCATAACGCTTTCTGTTTAATTTCGTCGTACAACGCTAAGCGGCGCTTTTCGGTCAGTTTCTTGGAATCTGCCAGCCCCTGAATGGGCTGTTCGGGATCCAGAATAACCGCAGCGGTCACCACGGCACCGACCAGCGGCCCGCGCCCGACTTCATCCACACCGGCAATACAGTGTGCCGGCGGGTAGATAAAAGAACTCATTGTGTTAACTCCAGCACAGCCTGTGCTGCCTGTTCATCCGCGTTCCAGCGGATCTGTTGATGCATTTCAGCAAACGTTTCCAGCAGTGCCGTTCTCTCCGGCCCCTGATGAAGCAGCGGATCCAGTGCCCGGGCAAGCAGCTCAGGCTGACATTCATCCTGTAGCAATTCCCGCACCAGTTCTTTTCCGGCTAACAGATTCGGTAACGATACCCATTCTGTTTTTACCAGTCGTTTCGCCAGCCAGAAAGTGAAAGGTTTCATACGATACCCCACTACCATCGGACATTTCGCCAGCATGCACTCGAGGGCTGCGGTTCCGGAGGCCAGGATAGCCGCATCACTGGCTATCATGACATCACGAGCTTGCCCATCCGTCAGGTGTAATACCAGTTCAGGTGCGACCTCAGCTTTAATCGCTTCAAACTGCGCGCGACGACGGGTATTGACCATCGGAACTACGATTTCCAGTGCCGGATAGGTCTGCCGCAGTAATTGCGCAGCTTTCAGGAAATCGGCACTCAGCATCTCAACTTCGGCTTTTCTGCTGCCCGGTAATAATGCAAGGCAGAGGGCATCAGGAGAGAGGGACAGACGTGCCCGGGCCGCGTGTTTATCAGGTTGCAGAGGAATACTGTCGGCCATTGTATGGCCGATAAAACGGCACGGCACCTGAAATTTATCGTAGAAGGCTTTTTCAAAGGGCAGGAAGGCCAGTACCAGATCGGTGTTACGACCAATTTTAAATACCCGCTTCTGCCGCCATGCCCAGACTGACGGGCTGACATAATGAATGGTCCGGATACCTGCGCGTTTCAGGCGTCCTTCCAGCGGAATATTGAAATCCGGCGCATCGATTCCGACAAAGACATCCGGCCGGAGCGCAGTGAGTCGTTGGGTCAGATCCCGGCGGATTTTCAGCAAACGGGGAAGACGGCCAAGGACTTCAACAATCCCCATCACCGCCAGTTCTTCCATCTCATACCATGCTTCACAACCTTCCGCCTGCATCAGGGGGCCGGCAACACCCACAAAGCGGATATCAGGATGTTTTGCTTTAAGAGCCCGGATAAGGCCTGCACCAAGAATATCGCCGGAGGTTTCTCCGGCGATAAGTGCAACAGTCAGTGGACGCATCGCCATTCGTTACCGGATAAGCCCACGGGTGGAACGGGCGAAGAAATCATAGAAAGGCCGGACTTCAGCATGAGCTTGCGCCAGGGCTTCAATCTCTGGCTTCACTTCATCCAGGGTTTTACCACTGCGATACAGAAGCTTATAAGCATTACGGATGGCATGCAGCGCTTCTTTACTGAAACCACGGCGTTTCAGACCTTCAATATTAATACCGAACGGTGTGGCGTGATTCCCCTGAGCAATAACATAAGGAGGAACGTCCTGAGCCACCCCGGAACAACCGCCGACCATGACATGAGCACCGATGGTGCACCACTGATGGACTGCCGTCATCCCGCCAATAATCGCAAAGTCATCAACCGTCACATGACCGGCCAGGGTTGCATTATTCGCAAAGATACAGCGGTTACCAATCTGACAGTCATGGGCAATATGAGTATTCACCATCAACAGATTATCACTGCCGACAACCGTCACACCGCCACCCTGAGCCGTTCCGCGATGAATGGTCACACTCTCACGAATACGGTTGCGATCGCCGATGACAACACGGGTCTCTTCTTTCGCGTATTTCAGATCCTGGTTCACTTCACCGATAGAAGCAAACTGGTAGATCTCGTTCTCTTTACCAATGCGCGTATGTCCGTTAATGACAATATGAGAGTTCAGGACAGTGCCTTCACCAATCTCAACATTGGGGCCGATTACGCAGAACGGTCCGATACGGACTCCGGGTCCGATAATTGCGCCCTCTTCAATGACAGAAGAGGGGTGGATGCTGGCGGTTTTATCAATCACGTTATGACTCCCGGCTACGGGCACACATCATTGTTGCTTCACAAACAACTTTGCCATCGACTGTAGCAACACCGCTGAAACGCGTCAAACCACGACGGGTTTTTTCAAAAGTCACTTCCATCACCATCTGGTCTCCCGGAACGACAGGACGTTTGAAACGTGCACTATCAATCCCTGCGAAGTAGTACAGCTCGCCGGGTTCCAGTTTACCTACGCTTTTAAACGCCAGGATGCCGGTAGCCTGAGCCATCGCTTCCAGGATTAACACACCAGGAAAAATCGGTTTACCCGGGAAATGCCCCTGAAAGAAAGGCTCATTCACAGTCACGTTTTTAACGGCCCGCAAATATTTGTGTGGTTCAAAATCCAGAACACGATCAACCAGTAAAAACGGATAGCGGTGTGGCAGCAGTTCCAGAATCTCTTCAATTTGCAGAGTATGTATTTCAGTAGTCAAAATACTCTTCCTGTCCTAAAAATCTGTTATCAATAATAACACGACCTGCATGATCAATTGATACATCGCAGGTCGCAAATATAAAAGTGTCGGATCAGCACGAAGAGCCATGGAACCGGATGTACTGCTCCGGGATATTCCGTGACTCTTACCGGTTAAGTTATGGTTAGTTATCTTTACCGGTTTTACGCTCGATAGCTTTCAGGCGTTTGTTCATATCATCGATATTCATGACCAGGGCCGCGGTCTTACGCCAGGCTTTGTTTGCCTGCAGCGGTATCCCTGAAGAATAGACCCCCGGTTCAGTGATAGGCCGCATGACCATCCCCATTCCGGTGACCGTTACTTTATCACAAATTTCCATATGACCATTGATTACACTGGCGCCACCAATCATGCAGTAACGGCCAATTTTCAGGCTTCCCGCCATAATCACACCACCGGCAACTGCCGTATTGTCGCCAATTATGACATTGTGCGCAATCTGACATTGGTTATCGATGATAACTCCGTTACCGATTTGGGTATTATCCAGCGCCCCGCGGTCGATAGTCGTACAGGCACCAATCTCTACCCGGTCACCGATAACCACCGAACCAAGTTGCGGTATCTTCACCCAATTGCCGCGATCATTGGCATAACCGAAGCCATCAGCTCCGATCACCGTCCCTGACTGCACCAGACAATTTTCGCCGATAATCACTTCATGATAAACAGAAACGTTAGCCCACAGCCGGGTACCCGCTCCAATCCGCGTTTTTTTACCGACAAAACAACCCGCCCCTATCACGACGTTATCACCCAGTTCTGCACCGGATTCGATAACAGCATTCGCCCCGATAGCCACATTAGCACCCAGCCGGGCCTGTGGAGAGACAACCGCACCCGGGCCGATATTCTCGGCAGGCGATGGGGTCGTATCCAGAAGCTGCGCCATACGCGCATAGGTCAGATAAGGGTCTTTCACAACCAGTGCTGCACTTTGGCACCACTCCAGATCCGCTTCCGTCAGCACCACAGCATCGGCTTTACAATGCGCAAGCTGCTCGCGGTAACGACTGTTGGCCAGGAAAGTTATTTTTCCGCTTGTTGCGGATTGCATAGAAGCAATGCCGGAGATGGCAATATCGCCATCTCCGTGCAATTCTGCATCTAACTGCTGCGCTAAATCAGCCAGTCGAATAGATGACATCAATTATTTAACCTGTTTCAGCACGTCAGCAGTAATGTCTTTCGCATCCGCAGCATACGCCACAGCGTTAGAGTCGATCACAACATCATAACCTTCACTGCTGGCGACTTTTTTCACTGCATCCTGAATACGGCTCAGTAATTTATTACGCTCTTCAGACTGACGGCGATTATTGTCCTGTTCAAAAGCCTGGGCTTTTTCAGAAAAACTTTCGCGCTGAGTCATCAGTTCTTTTTCGGTACGGGCACGATCGCTCGCTTTCATCGTAGAAGCATTACGCTGAAAGTTCTGCATCTGTGCCTGAAGCGCGCGTTCCTGAGTCTGCAAATCAGTTGCACGACCCTTGAACTCGTTTTGCAGCTGGCGGGCAACTGCAGCACGCTGAGGCATTTGCTGAAAAATGCTGGACACATTGACGACTGCAATTTTATCAGCGGCCTGCGCAGCCACAGAAGAAGCAGCCAGAGCGAGACCAAGACCTGCGGCACATAACAACTTTTTCACTATAAACTCCTTACCATCACCGTTTGTGTCTTTAAGACACTGTTTTTGCAAACAACAGCGGTGTTAAACACCCCTGTTGTGCAATTTTTTAACATGCTACGGGTAACCCGTTAAAACGTATTACCGATGTTGAACTGGAACTGCTCTGCCTTGTCGCCGGTGTATTTCTTCATTGGCTGGGCATATGAGAACACCAGTGGTCCCAGAGGCGACATCCATTGCAGTGAAACACCACTGGAAACACGGATATTGCCAGGCTTGTTGTAGTTCGGGATGCCTAATGCTTCTGTTTCTGACGTATTCTGCCAGGCAGTATCCCATACCGAGCCTGCATCAACAAACAGAGACGTACGCAGAGAATTCGCATATTTCTCACTGACGAACGGCGTTGGCGTAATCAGTTCCAGGCTGGCTACCGCCATCGCGTTACCACCGACGGCATCATCAGATGAACAGATATTGCCTGAAGAGGTTCCGCAGTTCGAATCTGTACCGTATTTATAATAGATAGCTTTCGGCCCGATAGTGTTCGAACGGAAGCCCCGGACAGTACTTGACCCCCCGGCATAGAAGTTTTCATAGAACGGCATTTCTTTACCGCCCAGACCATCGCCATAACCCAGACGGCCTCTGCCCAACAACACCCAGGTACGGTCATTGTTTAGCGGCACGTACTGCTGCGAGTCCAGCGTCATTTTGTAGTACTCGTTATCTGAACCCGGAATAGTGATTTTACCGTTCAGGTTGGTCCGGTTACCGGCGGTCGGGAAGAATCCGCGATCCAGGGTGTTATAGGTCCAGCCATAGTTAAAGGTGAAATCATCCGTTGAATAATTACTGCCATCGTTATCCGTTGACAGATGTTTACCCATGGAGTCGAAATAACGCCACATCGCTATCTGAGGTTGCATGTCAGATAAGTCATTGTGCACATAACCTAAACCAACGCGCAGGGTATTATTCTCATTTACCGGGAAGCCCAGTGTACCGTCCGTACCGTAACTGCGGTTCGTATAATCTGACAGGTCGGCATCATCAGCCTTAAAGTCATTATAGAACACACGTCCGCCGAGGCTGACGCCATCCACGGTGAAGTAAGGGTCCGTCATCGACAGTTCGGCGTAGGTCTGGTAATCGTTTTTGGTCCCACTGATACCGACCGTATTACCGGTGCCCATCCAGTTATCCTGGGTAACGCCTACCTGGAAGCTGACACCACTTTCCGTACCGTAGCCGACACCGATATTGAATGAACCGGTATTACGCTCCTTGACGTTATAAATGACATCAACCTGATCCGGGGAGCCCGGAACACGCTGAGTATCGACATCAACGCTATCAAAATACCCGGTACGGTTCAGACGATCTTTGCCCTGTTCGACCAGATTACTGCCCAGCCACGCGCCTTCCATCTGACGCATTTCGCGACGCAGAACAGAATCTTTGGACGTATCATTGCCACGGAAAATGATCTTACGAACATAATAACGATTGCCGGCATCCACACTAACGTGCAGCTTCACCGTCTTATCTTTATCGATAATTTCCGGTTGGGTCATTACCCGCGGATAGGCGTAGCCATAGTTACCTAACAGCTTCTTAATGCTGTCTTCGATAGCCGTCACCTTCGCACCGCTGTATAACTCACCCGGCGGGATCTTCGCCAGATTTTCGATCTCTGCCGAATGCCCGGCCATATCACCGTTCACTACCACACCGGCTATCTTGTACTGACTGCCTTCGGTAATGTTAACCGTAATATAAATGCCTTTTTTGTCCGGCGTCAGGCTGACCTGCGTCGAATCAATGTTAAAGCGGGCATAACCGCGATCCAGATAGAAACTCCGTAACGTCTCAAGGTCTCCGGCCAGTTTCTGCTTCTGGTACTTACGATCAGCAACCACGTTCCACCAGGGCACTTCATCCCGTAACTGGAAGTGGGAAAGCAGCTCATCAGAACTGAAGGCTTTATTACCAACAATGTTAATTTGTTGAATTTTTGCCGATACGCCTTCCGTAAAGACCAGTTTCAGGTCCACACGGTTTCGGGGCAGAGGCGTAACAATCGCTTTCACACTGGCGGAGTATTTACCCACGCTGTAGTAGAAATCTTCCAGGCCCTTTTCGATTGAGGAGATGGTCGTACGATCAAGCGCATCACCGACACGCACCCCGGAGGCTTCCAGGTTCTGTTTCAGCTGATCGTCTTTTACCGATTTATTTCCTGAGAAAGTAATACTGGCAATTGTCGGACGTTCTTTCACCTTAACAATCAGGTCGCCGCCTTCACGCAGTACCTGAACGTCGTCGAAATTACCGGTGGCAAACAGTGAACGGATAGTATTACTGATATCTTCATCATTCACCGTATCGCCAACACGAACAGGCATGCTAAGCAAGGCCGCCCCGACGGCAACTCGCTGCAGCCCTTCGAAATGAATATCTTTCACCACGAAATTGTCTGCACCGTACACGGTGGCGCTGCTGAACAGCAGCGACGCTATGAGCAACTTTTTCATCGCCATCGTTATTATGCGTGTTCCTAACTCATCCCCGCTCGCAGAATTCCGTTATCTACAAACGTGAGAAATCATTGAAAAGTGCAAGCCCCATTAATAACACCAGCGCAATAGAGCCAATGCGATAACTGAAGTCCTGAACTCGCTCAGACACTGGTCCACCTTTGATCTTCTCAATCAACAGGAAAAGCAAATGCCCACCATCTAACACCGGTAACGGGACAAGATTGATTATCCCCAGATTGACACTAATCAATGCCAAAAACATCAAATAGTATATCACTCCGTATTCAGCCGATATCCCTGCGCCCTGCGCTATAGAAATCGGCCCACTGAGATTTTTCAGCTTAATATCACCGGTTACTAATTTCCCCAGCATTGACGCTGTCAGTTTCACTAGCTGCCAGGTTTTTACACCTGCTTCGCCGATGGCAACGACAGGGCCATATTGCCGCAAGGTTTTATATTGATCAGGAAGCGGTTGAACGCGGGGGATAACCCCGGCGAATCCCTCTTCTTTCTGACCGACTGTTTTCACCGACGGTGTCAGCGTTAATGTCCGGATATCCCCTTCACGCTCAACGTCCAACGTTAAAGGTTTCCCGGGATTATCTCTGACCCCGGCCACAAACATTTGCCAGTTCACAGCGGGTTCACCGTCGACTTTAACGATCCTGTCTCCGGCTTGCAAACCTGCCAGTGCCGCAGGTGAACTTTTTTGCACTTCTGCAAGCGTGGTTTCAATCACCGGGCCTTTAGGGACAATCCCTAAAGATAACACGGGATCCTGCTTTTCCGGGTCAAAGACCCAGTGATGCAAGTCCAGGTGTTTCTCCACGGTCACTGATTGTCCGAAAGTTTCAAGGGTAATATTGACGCCACTGTCGCCTATTTTCCCCATCAATGCCATACGAACAGCATCCCAGTCAGGCGTTTCGATACCATCAATCGCTTTAAGTTCCATTCCGGGCTGAATTTGCGCTTGCTGAGCAATCGAATTGTTGATTATTTCGCCGGTTACTGGCTTTATGCCAGGGACACCATGCATAAAAACCAGCCAGTAGGCAAACAACGCGAAAATAAAGTTAGCGACAGGACCAGCAGCCACAATAGCCGCTCGCTGAGAGAGGGTTTTCCGGGTAAATGCTTCATGCAGCCTGGCCGCAGGAACCTCCCCTGCCCGCTCATCCAGCATTTTGACATATCCACCCAGAGGGATTAATGCGAGTACATACTCCGTGCCCTGTTTGTCTTTTTTACGCCACAAGGCAGGCCCGAAGCCGATAGAGAAACGCTCGACCCAGACCCCGCAACGACGTGCGACCCAAAAATGGCCGAATTCGTGGACGGTAATCAAAATCCCCAGTGCCACTACGAATGCGCCAAGACTCCAGAGTATGCTGCCCATCACGACACATCCTTAAGCTACATGGAAAACCAAAAGCAATAAACAGGCAAAAACAGGGATCGCGGCGGTCAGGCTGTCGATTCTGTCAAGGATACCGCCATGCCCGGGAATAAGGTTACCGCTGTCTTTAATACCGGCTTCACGCTTGAACATGCTTTCGGTCAGATCACCCAGCACAGAAGCCAGCGTAGCAATAATCGCGCAAATCAGCAAAGTACGACTGTCCACCGTTAAGGGTGCCAGCAGGGAAAATACCCACGCAATAATCGAAGAAGAAATCAGGCCACCGGCAAAACCTTCCCAGGTTTTGCCCGGAGAAACTTTCGGGGCCAGTTTGTGACGGCCGAAGAGTTTACCGAACATATAAGCCCCGGAATCCGCCCCCCACACCAGCAACATAACAAACAGCAGCCACCAGGCCCCGGCAAAGTGATCACTGTTATAGTGATACTGGCGCAGCGCTATCATTCCCCAAAAGAAAGGCACCAGCGTCAGTGCGCCAAAGGCCAGACGGAGGAAGCGGGATTGACGCCAAAGAGAGGCAGATGCCGGATAAAACAGAACCAGCAACAGAGCCACTGTCCACCAGCTCAGGGAAACCCATAAGGAGAGTGCCACCGGAGGTTGATGAATATCACTCTGGTAAGACGGCAGAGAAAATATCATCAAGGAAAGGAGCAGACCAAAAAGTACGGCAACCCATACCCGTTGGCCGGTTTGCATAAACCCTGCAAACTGCCCCCATTCCCAGGCGGCCAGCATGCAGATAACCAGAACGATAATTTTGAAACCGATCGGCGGTAACCAAAATAATGCAATGATTACCAGCGGTATCAGTATCATCGCGGTAATCAAACGTGACTTTAACAAAGGTTACCCCCGGTCCATTTATTCGCCATCGGGTGCTGCGCCACCAAACCGGCGCTCTCGTTGAGAGAAGGCATCCAGCGCACCCTGAAATACTTGTTCATCGAAATCGGGCCAGAGAACATCACTAAAGTAAAACTCTGCATAAGCAACCTGCCACAACAGAAAATTACTGATCCGATGTTCTCCCCCAGTCCTTATCACTAAATCAACCGGAGACAGATGACATAAGCAGAGCTGCTCTCCCAGCATTTCTTCCGTGATATCTTCAGGGCATAATTGCCCCTGCTGTACTTTACTCGCCAGTTGCCGGACACCATCAATGATATCCCAGCGGCCGCCATAGTTTGCAGCAATATTTAACGTCAAACCGGTATTCTGAGCTGTCAGAGACTCCGCACTACGGATACGCTGCTGAATACGCGGACTAAAACGTTGTACATCACCGATGATTTTCAGACGAACGTTGTTTTTATGCAGGCTTTTCACTTCGCTGTCGAGCGCCCAGACGAAGAGTTCCATCAGTGCAGAAACCTCCTGTTCAGGACGATTCCAGTTTTCACTACTGAATGCATACAGGGTCAGAGCTTCCATCTCACAGGTGACAGCGAATTTTACCGCACGCCTGACAGCCTTAGCTCCGGCCCTGTGTCCCGATATACGTAACTTTCCCTGGTTTTTCGCCCAGCGCCCGTTACCATCCATGATGATAGCAACGTGCCGCGGCAGCGCCCTGTATGTGTCAGGAGTGTTTTGTTGATATTGGGACGACATAATGCGTATTAAATTCCTTTCATCAGAGAGCCAGATATCTCTGAATACTTTCTGCTCGCAAAAATCTTTCACCAGTGAGGCCGGTAAAAGCCCCTGCACACCTCTGAAATATCAGCATGCGACTATACCATTTTCGCCTGATTCGGACAAATAGCAGCTTAACAAACCCGCTATTGCAACGTCGCCAGCAGATCGCCCGTGATCCGGCGAGTCTGCTCGTCAATCTCCATGACCGACTCCACGCTATCCGGTTCCGCAAACTGTACAGTTTCCAGTACCTGATGGTTGAGTGCAGCAATATCCGTAAAGCGGATACGCCCGTTAAGAAATGCCTCAACCGCTATCTCATTAGCTGCATTCAGTGCGGTGGTCGCCGCCTGCCCTGCAGCACAGGCGTCTATTGCCAGCTTCAGGCAAGGATAACGTTGGTAGTCCGGCGCCAGGAATGTCAGGGCTCCGAGCCTGGTAAAATCCAGGGGCTTCACCGAGGCTGGTATTCTGTCGGGCCATGCCATGGAATGAGCGATGGGTGTACGCATATCAGGAGAGCCTAACTGGGCCAGTACGCTGCCATCACAATAGCGCACCATTGAGTGGATAACGGACTGCGGGTGGATCACCACTTCCATTTGCGAATCAGTCGCGTTAAATAGCCAGCGAGCTTCAATGTATTCAAGACCTTTATTCATCATAGTGGCCGAATCAACCGATATTTTTCTTCCCATTGACCAGTTCGGGTGGGCACACGCTTGCGCCGGTGTCATTGAGGAGAGTCCGGTCAGCGGCACATCCCGAAAAGGGCCGCCGGAGCCGGTCAGAATAACGGAATCAACGCCACTATTACGCAGATCAGCGTACCCTAATTGCTGTTGTATAACAGCAGGCAAACTCTGAAAAATGGCATTATGTTCACTGTCGACAGGCATCAGACAAGCCCCGGAACGCCGGACCTCCTCCATAAACAGTCCGCCACAGGTCACCAACGATTCTTTATTCGCCAGCAGTACCCTTTTACCTGCACGTATGGCCGAAAGTGTGGGTAACAAGCCGGAGGCACCGACAATGGCTGCCATCACGTGATCCACTTCCGGTAATGCGGCCAGTTCACAGGCGGCCTGAACGCCGGAGAGCACTTCAGTATCAACCTTCAATGCTTTCAGTCGTTCACGCAATTCACTGGCAGCGGCTTCCGTCGCCATTGCGGCGTAAGCGGGCCTGAATTCACTGCACTGGGTCGCCATTAACGCGGCGTTATTTCCCGCGACAAGAGCAGTCACCTGGTATTGCTCAGGGTTTTCCCGCACCACAGACAACGTACTGGTTCCGATAGAGCCAGTTGACCCGAGTAACGTCAGACGTTTCATCAATATGTCCATCAAAAATTAAGGGGGTAAAAATATGACTTTAGGCAGAGCGCTTAGCAATGTAAAACGCCGCGAAAGAAAGCCATCGACAATGTCTTTCTCCGCGGCGTTTTACCGATAGCTGCACTGAGATTAAAACTCCATTAACTCCGTTTCTTTCTCAGTTAATGCGGCATCTACTTTTTTGATTGAAGCATCGGTCATCTTCTGGATTTCATCCTGTGCACGACGCTCATCATCTTCACTGATTTCTTTGTCTTTCAGTAATGCTTTGACTTTATCGTTCGCATCACGACGGACGTTACGTACAGACACACGTCCCTGCTCTGCTTCACCGCGAACGATTTTAATCAGATCTTTACGGCGCTCTTCCGTCAGAGGAGGCAGAGGAACACGAATATCCGTACCGGCTGAGCTTGGGTTTAAACCTAAGTCTGACGCCATGATGGCTTTTTCTACGGCAGGACCTAAAGAACGATCAAACACATTGATTTTCAGTGTGCGTGAATCTTCAACAGTCACGTTAGCCAGCTGGCGTAAAGGTGTCGGAGTACCATAATATTCGACGACAATGCCATCCAGCAGTGTAGGAGAGGCACGTCCGGTACGCACTTTGCCTATTGTATTTTTAAAGGCTTCTACGCATTTTTCCATGCGTACTTCAGCATCTTTTTTAATATCGTTAATCACAATAAAAACCCTTGGATTCGTTTTGACCTGATGTTTCTGCTTCTGATTTGAGCAGAACGGGGCCTGTCATCATCAGCCAGACTTCGCCGACAAATCACCAGCGTTGGTCAGAATATACCTTATTTTAAATTATGCCGACAGGGATTACTGCCCTATCAGAGTGCCTTCTTTCTCACCCATCACTACGCGGCGTAATGCGCCTGGCTTATTCATATTAAACACGCGGATAGGTAAGTTGTGGTCGCGAGCCAGAGTAAAGGCAGCAAGGTCCATCACCTTTAACTCGCGCTCAAGCACATCCTGATAGCTTAATTTTTCGTGTAGCGTGGCATCAGGATTGGTGACCGGGTCGGCAGAATAGACACCGTCAACTTTCGTGGCTTTCAATACCACATCCGCTTCGATTTCAATGCCGCGCAGACAGGCAGCAGAATCAGTGGTAAAGAACGGGTTACCGGTTCCGGCAGAGAAGATTACCACCCGGTTATTACGAAGCAGACTGATAGCTTCAGCCCAGCTGTAGTTATCACAGACGCCATTCAAAGGAATGGCCGACATCAGACGGGCATTCACATAGGCACGGTGCAATGCATCACGCATCGCCAGACCGTTCATCACTGTGGCTAACATCCCCATATGGTCACCAACAACACGGTTCATTCCGGCTTTTGCCAGTCCGGCACCCCGAAACAGGTTACCGCCGCCAATCACGACGCCGACCTGTATGCCTAACTCAACCAGCTCTTTCACTTCCTGCGCCATGCGGTCAAGAATGCTGGCATCAATGCCAAAACCTTCAGCACCCTGCAGGGCTTCTCCGCTCAGTTTCAGAAGGATACGTTGATATACCGGTTTTGCGTTGGTCGCCATGATCATTAATTCCTGGAGCATGAGTGAATAAAGAAGAGAGAAATCGCGTCTATAATCCGCTCTGTTTTCTCGAAATACTATAGGGATGAAGCTGAAAAATTGCCTGCCGGGGTCACATCAGCAGGCAAAAAAGAACCGCCGTTCTGGCGGTTCCTGCAGAGCATTAAGACTGTTTGGACATTGCTGCAACTTCAGCAGCAAAATCAGACTCAACTTTCTCGATACCTTCACCCACTTCGAAGCGGATAAAGTTAATGACGTCAGCGCCTTTTTCTTTCAGCAGCTGACCCACAGTTTTGGATGGATCCATAACAAAGTTCTGACCAGTCAGTGAAACTTCACCGGTGAACTTGTTCATGCGACCGGAAACCATTTTTTCTGCGATTTCACGTGGCTTACCAGACTGCATTGCGATGTCCAGCTGGATCTGGTGCTCACGAGCAACCACGTCCGCAGGAACATCTTCAGGCTTAACATATTCCGGCTTGCTTGCAGCGATGTGCATTGCAATGTGTTTAACCAGCTCTTCATCAGCACCGGTGGCAGAAACCAGAACACCGATACGTGCACCGTGCAGGTATGAACCTACAACGTCACCTTCCAGGCGGGCAACACGACGGATGTTGATGTTTTCACCGATTTTGGCAACCAGCGCAGTACGCTGCTCTTCAAATTTCGCTTTCAGGACATCAACGTCAGTGATTTTGTCAGCAACAGCTGCAGCCAGAACGTCCTGACCGAACGCCAGGAAGCCAGCATCTTTAGCAACGAAGTCAGTTTCGCAGTTCAGCTCAACGATGATCCCGGCGTTACCTTCAACGTGGGTCAGGATCACACCTTCAGCAGCAACGCGACCAGATTTCTTCGCCGCTTTTGCCTGACCATTTTTACGCATGTTGTCGATAGCCAGTTCGATGTCACCGTTAGCTTCAACCAGCGCTTTTTTACATTCCATCATGCCAGCGCCAGTACGCTCGCGCAGTTCTTTTACCAGAGCAGCGGTAATGTCAGCCATTCTTAAGTCCTCGGTTAACTGTGATCTGTTCATTCTTACCCGCAGGTAATTATAAACAGCATCATTTCGCAGGATATTTTACTTCGTCCAGCCGAACGGATTCAGGCTCAACGAATTTTAAAATAATAAAAGGGGCCTGAAGCGGCCCCTTGCAGATCACATCTGACGCTAAGGGCTCTTTGAAAGAGCAGTCCTTATCAGACGTTTTCTAAAGACACTTCTTCAGCCTGTTCAGCCAGGTCCTGAGAACGACCTTCGCGGACAGCTGCTGCAGCTGCATTCAGGTACAGGCTTACTGCACGGATCGCATCGTCGTTACCAGGGATAACGAAATCAACGCCATCCGGATCAGAGTTAGTATCAACGATAGCAAATACCGGGATACCCAGGTTGTTTGCTTCTTTGATTGCGATGTGCTCGTGGTCAGCATCGATGACAAACAGAGCATCAGGCAGGCCGCCCATGTCTTTGATACCACCCAGGCTGTTTTCCAGCTTAGCCAGTTCACGGGTACGCATCAGAGCTTCTTTCTTGGTCAGTTTATCAAAAGTACCGTCCTGAGACTGAGATTCCAGATCTTTCAGACGTTTGATTGACTGACGAACAGTTTTCCAGTTAGTCAGCATACCACCTAACCAACGGTGGTTAACAAAGAACTGATCGCAGTTCAGCGCAGATTCTTTGATAGCTTCGCTTGCAGCGCGTTTGGTACCAACGAACAGGATCTTACCTTTACGGGAAGAGATCTTGCTTAACTCAGCCAGAGCGTCGTTAAACATTGGCACAGTCTGCTCAAGGTTGATGATGTGAACTTTGTTACGAGCACCAAAGATGAATGGTTTCATTTTTGGGTTCCAGTAACGGGTCTGGTGACCAAAGTGAACACCGGCCTTAAGCATATCGCGCATGGAAACAGTAGCCATGATTACCTCTAAAAATATATGTTGGGGTTGAGCCTCCATGTATCCCATACTACCGACCTGTATAAGGCACCCCGGAGTATGTGTCGATACATGTGTGTTTTGGTCAGTCTGTACCTGTCACGCAATGCGTAACGCTGTACACTGCCTTTTCACATAATGAGAATGAAACTTTCCGGCCCCCCGCAAGGGTGAGCCTGGATTCGTCGGCGCGTTTTATACCACAAATCCCCCCTCAGCGGCAATCATTGTTACCGGCAACGGTTAAAATTTCTGCGCCCTGTACAAAACCCATGACGGGTGATTAACGTTGGCAGCGGTTTTGCTGACTGTTAACATAGCGCACGTATAAATTCTTTCGTTTGCCGGTACTGACTGGCTGCAACTGGACTGATTCAATGGCTATCTCAATTAAAACTCCTGAAGAAATCGAAAAAATGCGGGTCGCTGGCCGTCTGGCCGCTGAAGTGCTAGAAATGATCGCAGCCCATGTAAAGCCGGGTATTTCAACCGGAGAGCTGGACCGGATTTGCGCGGACTACATTACCGGTGAGCAACAGGCCGTTTCGGCTTGCCTCGGTTATCATGGTTTTCCTAAATCGGTATGCATTTCTATCAACGAAGTGGTGTGTCATGGTATCCCGAGCGATGACCGCATCCTGAAGGACGGTGATATCGTCAACATCGACGTCACGGTCATCAAAGATGAGTATCACGGTGATACTTCAAAAATGTTTATCGTCGGTAAACCGACCATCCTCGGCGAACGTCTGTGCCGCATCACCCAGGAAAGCCTTTACCTGGCATTAAAAATGGTTAAGCCTGGCATCCGGTTACGTACACTGGGTCGTGAAATTCAGAAGTTCGTTGAAGCCAATGACTTCTCGGTGGTCCGCGAGTATTGCGGTCATGGTATCGGTAAAGGATTCCATGAAGAACCTCAGGTTCTGCACTACGATGCCGATGACAGTGGCGTGGTCTTACAGAAAGGCATGACCTTTACCATCGAGCCGATGGTAAACGCCGGTGATTTCCGCATTCGCAGCATGAAAGATGGCTGGACGGTGAAAACCAAAGATCGCAGCTTGTCGGCTCAATATGAACATACTATTGTGGTGACAGATAATGGCTGTGAGATCCTGACCCTTCGCCAGGAAGAGACTATCCCTGCGGTACTGGTGAATGAAGGTTAAGACTGACATTTGACTCCCTGAAAGCCGGCAATTGCCGGCTTTTTTATCCAATGAGTAGTGATAATGCGAAGCCACCTGCCAGACGTAATCGACAAAAGTAGTACGGATGCCCCGCTGCATTGGCCCGATGATCAATTAACCCGCGAGACACTGAAATCCCGCCTGGATGTATTCCAGTCAGCCCTTGGGGATGCCTTTGATGCCGGTCAGCCTGTCAGTCAGCTTATAGATGCACGCACACGGTTTATCGATCACCTGCTGACCCGCCTCTGGCGTTTTTTCGGTTTCCATGGCGTCAAAGATACTGCGCTGGTCGCGGTCGGAGGTTATGGCCGCCAGGAGCTGCATCCGCTTTCTGACATTGATGTGCTGATCCTCAGCCGCCATCCTTTGGATGAACAGGGTGCACACCGGGTCAGTGAGTTACTGACCCTGCTCTGGGATTTAAAACTGGAAGTCGGGCATAGCGTCAGAACACTGGAAGAGTGTCTGCTGGAAGGACTCTCTGACCTGACGGTGGCAACCAATCTGATAGAGTCACGCATGCTCACCGGGGATGTTTCTCTGTTCCTGGAATTACAAAAGAATATTTTCAGCGAAGGGTTCTGGCCATCCACTGACTTTTTCGCGGCCAAGACCGACGAGCAAAAGGCACGGCACCTTCGCTATCACGGCACCAGTTATAATCTGGAACCGGACATTAAAAGCAGTCCGGGCGGTCTGCGCGATATTCATACCCTGTTGTGGGTCGCCCGTCGTCATTTCGGCGCCACCTCTCTGGATGAAATGGTAGATTTCGGGTTTCTCACCCCTGAAGAGCGCGATGAACTGAATCAGTGTCAGGATTTTTTATGGCGTATCCGCTTCGCCTTACATCTGACGCTGACGCGCTACGATAACCGTCTGCTCTTTGACCGACAGCTGGCAGTGGCACAGCGGCTGAATTATCAGGGCGAAGGGAATGAGCCGGTAGAGAAAATGATGAAAGATTTCTACCGCGTCACCCGCCACATCGGTGAGCTGAATGAAATGCTGCTGCAGCTATTTGATGAGGCTATTCTTGCCCTGCCCGCGACCGGGAAACCGCAACCTCTTGATAATGACTTTCAGCTGCGGGGCCATCTGATCGATGTTCGTGATGAAGAACTGTTTATAAAACAGCCGGCAGCCATTATCCGATTATTCAGCGAGATCGTTCGTAATAAAAATATTCACGGTATTTATTCCGCCACACTGCGCTTACTTCGGCACGCCTTGCAGTCTCTGGAATATTCCTTGTGTGACATTCCGGAAGCACGGCAGCTGTTTATGGATATTTTACGCCATCCCGGCGCGGTCAGTCGTGCTTTAGTCCCGATGCACCATCACGGTGTACTGACAGCCTATTTACCTCAATGGAATCTGATTGTCGGTCAGATGCAGTTTGACCTGTTCCACGCTTATACGGTCGATGAGCACACACTGCGTGTATTACAAAAACTGGAAAGTTTTTCCAATGAACAAACCCGTGAAAAACATCCCCTCTGTGTGGATATCTGGCAGCGACTGATCCACCCGGAAATATTGTTAATCGCGGCACTGTTCCATGATATCGCTAAGGGACGCGGGGGCGACCACTCGATACTGGGTGCCGAAGATGTCATTGAATTTGCCAGGTTACACGGTCTGAATTCCCGTGATGCACAACTGATCTCCTGGCTGGTCAGGCACCATCTGCTGATGTCAGTCACCGCACAGCGCCGGGATATTCAGGACCCCGCGGTGATTCGGGAATTTGCCTTAGTGATGCAGAACGAAAAGCAGTTACGGTTGCTTATCTGTCTGACGGTCGCAGATATCTGTGCGACCAATGAAAGCCTCTGGAATAGCTGGAAACAGAGTCTGTTGCGGGAGCTTTACTTTGCCGCCGAGAAACAGCTCCACCGTGGAATGGACAGCAGTCCGGATTTACGGGAACGCGTCCGCCATAACCGTCTGCAGGCGCTGGCCCTGCTGCGTATGGACAATATTGATGAAACCCGCTTACACAAGATCTGGAACCGGTGCCGGGCTGACTACTTTTTACGTCATACCGCCCAGCAGCTTGCCTGGCATGCCCGCCATCTGCTGAAGCATACGCTGGATCAGCCATTGGTACTGATCCATCCGCAGGCTTCCCGTGGGGGGACGGAGATTTTCATCTGGAGCCCTGACCGTGCGTATCTTTTTGCGACCGTGGCCGGGGAACTGGACAGGCGTAATCTCAGTGTGCATGACGCGCAGATTTTTACTAACCGTGACGGCATGGCGATGGATACCTTTATCGTTCTGGAGCCGGATGGCAGCCCGCTGGCCCACGATCGCCATGAGGCAATCATTCACGGACTGGTACAGGCGCTTTCTCAGCCGGAATGGACCCCGCCTCGCCCGCGTCGCCTGTCACCCCGTTTACGACATTTTACGGTCGATACCGAAATACGCTTTCTGCCGGGCCATACTAACCAGAGAACGTATCTGGAACTGGTCGCTCTCGACGCTCCGGGATTGCTGGCACAAATCGGTGCAGTTTTTGCCGATTTAGGGATCTCGCTGCATGGCGCGCGGATCAGCACCATCGGTGAACGGGTTGAGGATTTATTCATCCTGGCCAACAATGAACGCCGGGCGCTGGATGATAAAATGCGCGATAGTTTACAACAACGGTTGACAGAAGCCCTGAATCCAAACGATAAAGGGTAATTCACCCTGAGGGCAGCGAACCTTCGGACTGCCCTTTTCCCCATGGTCCTAACCGGTTGCAGAAACCTCACGCCACCGGAAATCATCGGGTAGTCAGTTTTTACCAAACCATTGATGCAGGAAAAAAGAATGCAACACTTACAGAAAATCATTGAAGCCGCATTTGAACGGCGTACCGAAATTACCCCGGCCAGCGTAGATGCTGAAACCCGCGATGCGATCACCGAGGTCATCTCGCTGATTGACAGCGGTAAGGTACGTGTTGCCGAGAAGATTAACGGTGAATGGGTCACTCATCAATGGCTGAAAAAAGCAGTCCTGTTATCGTTCCGTATTCACGATAACGAAGTTATCGAAGGCGCAGAAACCCGCTTCTACGATAAAGTTCCGATGAAATTTGCAGGCTATGACGAAGCTCGCTTCCGCCAGGAAGGTTTCCGTGTTGTTCCTCCTGCGGCCGTTCGTCAGGGTGCGTTTATCGCCCGTAACACCGTACTGATGCCTTCCTACGTCAATATTGGTGCTTACGTCGATGAAGGTACCATGGTTGATACCTGGGCCACCGTAGGCTCCTGTGCGCAGATCGGTAAAAACGTACACCTGTCCGGTGGCGTAGGTATCGGTGGTGTACTCGAACCCCTGCAGGCAAACCCGACAATTATCGAAGATAACTGCTTTATCGGCGCACGTTCAGAAATCGTGGAAGGTGTTATCGTCGAAGAAGGTGCGGTCATCTCTATGGGTGTCTATATTGGTCAGAGCACCAAAATTTATGACCGTGAAACGGGTGAAGTCCACTACGGCCGTGTCCCTGCCGGTTCTGTCGTCGTTTCCGGTAACCTGCCGTCTAAAGATGGTAAATACAGCCTTTACTGTGCCGTTATCGTTAAGAAAGTGGATGCGAAAACTCTGGGCAAAGTCGGTATTAACGAATTACTGCGTACCATTGACTAATGACCTGACCGGAAACATCACGGGAGACCGTGAGTCTCCGGTCATCTTCCCTGTCCTGAATGTGGGATACCCCGTATACAGGCTACCGGCAGACGGCGTCAGACAGCCATCATGACGGTTTCCATATGAGGCCGCGATAGTAATATCGTGCTAAAGATGCCCGGCGCTGAACGGGCATGATCCCCTGAAGAGGAAAACTGCTATGTACGATAATCTGAAAAGTCTGGGGATTACCCACCCTGAAGAAGTTGACCGTTACAGCCTTCGCCAGGAGGCGAATAACGATATCCTGAAGATCTATTTCCGTAAGGATAAAGGCGAGTTTTTTGCCAAAAGCGTGAAGTTTAAATACCCGCGTCAGCGAAAAACGATCGTTTCTGATCAGTCTGCACAGGGATTCAGGGAAGTTCAGGAAATCAGTCCTAACCTGAGATATGTTATCGATGAGCTGGATCAAATCTGCCAGCAGGAGCAGGAAGATGTCGATCTGAAAGTGAAAATTCTTGATGACTTACGTCATCTGGAACTGGTCGTATCCAACAAAATTTCTGAGATTGAAGCCGATCTGGAAAAGCTCACCCGTAAATAACTCGCCGGGTCAGGCATATAAAAAAGCCGGTCAGGACGCTGACCGGCTTTTTTGTCCCTGCGAATGACCGCTTACTGCGCTAATAAGTACAGATTGCTGTCACCACGCTTAACGTCCAGTGCCAGGACAGAAGGTTTACTGTCCAGAACTTTACGCAGCTCACCCAGGTTGCTGATATTCTGCTGATTCACGCCCAGAATAATATCGCCTTTTTTCAGGCCGATGGCTGCCGCACGGCTCCCCGGAGTCACACTGTCAATGCGAACACCTTTTTGTCCGCCAGCCTCATAATTACTCAGTTCGGCTCCTTCAATACCGGTGTAGATATTGGAGGACTGGACTTTATCCTGAGTGCTCTGCTGAATAGTTACGCTAACCGTCATAGGTTTACCATCACGTAATAAGCCCAGTTCCACTTTGGTCCCTATCGGCATGGTACCGACATCAGCACGCAATGCCGCAAAGCTTGTCAGTGGTTTGTTGTTCAGTGAGATAATGACATCCCCGGCTTTAAGACCTGCTTTCGCCGCGGAGGTATTAGGCAGAACCTGGCTGACAAAGGCGCCACGCTGAGCGTTGACTTTCATCGCCTGCGCGATTTCAGAGTTCAGCTCGGTTCCCATAATCCCCAGCTCACCCCGTTTGACCTGACCGTATTCAATCATCTGAGCCGTCAGGTTTTTCACCATGTTAGATGGGATAGCAAAGCCGATACCGATATTGCCTCCGTCCGGCGCCAGGATCGCGGTATTAATACCAATCAGTTCACCGTTCAGATTAACCAGTGCTCCCCCGGAGTTCCCCCGGTTAATAGCAGCATCCGTCTGAATAAAGTTTTCATAGTTTTCGACATTCAGACCACTACGACCCAGTGCAGATACAATCCCGGAAGTCACGGTTTCGCCCAGTCCGTAAGGGTTACCGATGGCGACAGTGTAATCACCGACCTGCAGATTATCCGAGTCGGCAATTTTAATTGCGGTCAGATCTTTCGCATCTTTCAACTGAATAAGCGCGATATCCGTACGGGGATCTTTACCAATGACTTTAGCATCATAACGACGTCCGTCACTGAGCTGGACCTGGATAGAAGTGGCATTTTCCACGACGTGATTGTTCGTTACCACATAACCTTTATCGGCATTAATAATGACACCGGAGCCCAGAGCACGGAACTGCTGCTGCTGCGGGGTACCGCCGCCGGCACCAGGTGCCTGGCAAATCGGTGAATTCTGGAAGGGCGAGCCATCCTGACAGAACGGTGACATATCACCAAAAAACTGCTGGAACTGCTGGCTATCCTGAGATGCTTTTACCGGTGCAGTTCCTGAAACACTGATGCTGACTACCGAAGGCATAATTCTTTTAAGCATCGGAGCCAGACTCGGGAGTTGCTGACTGGTTGAAGATGCAGATTCCGCCGCAGAAGCAGTCATGGGCGCAAATGCCATTCCAAGGCTTAATGCGAGTGCACTTAATGCTAAAGTGGTTTTTTTCATGTTCTGGCTCTCTGTATTATTTGCTATTCAGACCATTGCTGTAGTCATCAGTTGAGAGTTATTATTTACCCGTAAGTTCATCGGAAAGCACTTGTTAAAAGTAAATAAATATTCCCGCGATTTACAAAACTCAGACAAAATCAACCGCCATTAAACGGCGATATTCTTCCCAGGCAAAAAGGTCAGTCATTCCGCTGATATAATCCTGCATCAGCCGTAGCCGGTAATAGCGCTCCCATAACTGCCACTCTTCAGACGGCCCCCCGGAAAGTGAACACATGTGGTTCTGATACGCTTTAATATGCTTATCAGAAAGCCGATGGAATAACCGGGTTTCTATCGGATGCCCCTGCAATTCATCATGTTCCGCCAGCTGAGTAAAATCGTCTGCACTGAGTAACATCATAGGCTTATAAGCATCAAGCAGCCCCTGAATGACACGGTACCCCTGTAATTCCAGTTGTTCGACTTCAGAATGATTAAACACGTGCTTACGGGCAACCTGTTTGAACACGGCGAGAAGACGCCCGGCCTCGCCGCCATCCTCCAGTAAAGCATGATTGAAATCTCCCTTAAAAATCGCGGGCAGATTGGCAATAAATCGCTTTACCGCCAAAGAGACCAGAACCCGGTGCACATTGACCCGCAAAGACATAAAGAACTGATCACTCTGACTGCGGCGTTTACCTGAGCTGGCGGCCTTCCAGGCATCACCGATGGTGCGGCTGAAAATATCCTCCGGCCGTGTTTCGCCCCAGGCCTCCTGCAAATAGCGGTACAAGCTATCGACACTGAAGATAGCTTTCTCAACGGCATCGTCGAGGTCAGCAATACAGTAGGAAATATCATCTGCGGCTTCCATGATATAAGTCAGGGGAAAGCGGTGGTATTCGTCCATGCCGGTGGCGGTACGCAATTGCGAGACATATTCCTGCTCTGACAGATAAAAGCCCGGTTTTTTCATCAGCACGGAAAATGCTTCAGGTTTACTCCCCTGCCACCATGCCGGCGCGGTATATTTCAGAATACAGGCCACCTGGGAATAACTAAGGTTCAGTTGCAGCAAAGTATGCACCAATCGGATGGCCTGGGCATTACCTTCAAAATGAGCGAGATCCTGGTAAATATCCTGCCGTAACCTCTCGCAGTCCGGCGATACTCCGTTTCCCGCACTCAGCGCACCACTCAGGATTTCCGTCAGATGGGCATTGAACCAGTCATTGATCGCCGCTTCCCCGAAATGCCCGAAAGGCGGATTACCGACATCGTGCAGCAGACAAGCCATCTCAACCAGACTTTCCGCTCCCCGCTCAAACTCCTCTAATCCGAAGGCACTCAGCCCGCCGGGTTGCTGCTTCAAACGCTGCAAAATTTCCCGCACGATATAGCGCCCGGTCTGCTGGACTTCCAGAGAGTGCGTCAGCCTCGAACGTACCGCGGCATTACGCTCCAGAGGAAACACCTGGGTCTTCTGTTGTAAACGTCGCAAAGCGGCCGAATGGATAATCCGCCCCCGATCACTTTCAAAAAATCGGGTGATCTGTATCTCCCCCTCCGGGGAATTGCCTGTCATATAGGGCCTGCTGACACTGATCCTGCGCTTAAAGTTAATCTCCATTTCAGCTCCGGTACGATTCAATAATATTTCCCTGTAACGCCATGATAGACTATGTCATTCATTAAGATGAATTCTATAACATTGGTGAGACAGGCTATGAAAGTAGGAATTATTGGCGCCATGGAGCAGGAAGTAACTCTGCTGCGTGACAAAATTGAAGACAGAAAAACTCTCTCCATCGCAGGTTGCGAAATCTATACGGGAACGCTGAACGGTAACGAAGTGGCTTTGCTGAAATCCGGTATCGGCAAAACATCAGCAGCCCTGGGCACGACTCTGCTTCTGCAGTTATGCCAGCCGGACGTTGTCATCAATACCGGTTCCGCGGGCGGACTGGCTCCGTCTCTGAAGGTCGGTGATATCGTTGTTTCCGATGAGGTTCGCTACCACGACGTCAATGTGACTGCTTTTGGTTATGCACCTGGTCAGATGGCGGGTTGTCCTGAAGGTTTCATCGCTGATGCCAGCCTTATCACTGCCGCCGAACAGAGTATTGCGGCGCTTAAACTGCATGCTGTCCGTGGACTGATTGTCAGTGGCGATGCGTTTATTAATGGCGCTGAGCCACTCGCTTACATCCGTAATACCTTCCCGGACGCTATCGGGGTTGAAATGGAAGCCACGGCCATCGGGCATGTCTGCCATCAGTTTAATGTCCCGTTCGTTGTGGTTCGTGCCATCTCTGATGTTGCTGACCAGGAATCTCACCTCAGCTTTGATGAGTTCCTGAGTGTCGCCGCACAACAATCTTCCCTGATGGTGGAAGATTTAGTGGCACGTCTGGCGGCTAACGGCTGACAGCGCCATAAACCGGCAGCTCCTGCCGGTTTTTTCTCAACCGCCCTCTCTTTTTCCTGAAACCGATGACTTCCCGTGGTGAAATATTCCCCCCGCGGACCCTTCGTCCGTCAGGCTAAAAAGTTTACAAAAACTAATATTCCACAGAAAAAAACTGACAACGCAGCCTCCTTCTTTAAAAATCAAACAGCCAATATCGGGACAGATTTTCGCCCTTTTCATTAAACACTGAGGAGCACAGAGGGACATAGGGTAAAGAGAATGAAAGCAGTTCAGGAGCTCAGGAGTTCAGGAGTTCAGGAGTTCAGGAGTTCAGGAGTTCAGGAGTTCAGGCAGGCTAAACCGCAGGAGATCATAGCTCCCGCGGAATTTTTGGTCAGATACTAAAAGACGAGCCACAACCACAGGTGGTTTTGGCATTCGGGTTAGTGACGATGAATCGGGAACCTTCCAGGCCCTCGGTATAATCCACACATCCCCCGACCAGATATTGCAGGCTCATCGGGTCGACCACCAACGCAACGCCCTGTTTCTCGATGGTCATATCACCGTCGTTGATTTTATCATCGAACGTGAAGCCATACTGAAACCCGCTGCAACCGCCGCCGGTAATATACACACGTAATTTGAGTTCCGGATTGTCTTCGTCAGCGATCAAAAATTTCACTTTATTCGCCGCAGCTTCAGTAAACTCTAACGGTACTGCTGCAATATCATCGCTCATAACTTACTCCAATAAACTTCAGGGCCGGAAAGGGCCACAATTCCCCCATTATCTGTCAGCAAATTTCTGCAATCAAGCACTCTGCTTGGCCGTCTGTGCCGAAGCCTGCGCATTATCTGCTGACTGGCGAGCCAGCGTTCTCGCCAGAAGCGTCGAGTAAATGGGTTTACCTCCCAGAAACTGAGCTACCAGTGTTGCCCCCAGACAAGTGATAATCATCGGTAAGATCAGCTGATAATTATCGGTCATTTCCAGCACCAGTACGATCCCCGTCAGCGGAGCCCTGACGGAAGCGGCAAATAATGCCCCCATCCCTGCAATAGCAAAGGTCCCTGTCTGCAAATGATATTGCGGAAAGAATGCGGCCGCAGTCATGCCCAGAACGGTTCCCAGCAAGGTTCCCAGAGAAAGCATCGGGGCAAAAATCCCCCCGGGCGCACCGGAGCAGAAACTGATCAGCGTGGTCGCCATCCGTAACAGAAAGATAGTTAACAGCATGGCATAGCCATAGTGTCCGCTGAAGGCCTGGGGGATCAACGCCAGCCCTCCGCCGGTCATGGCCGGGAAACAGAGTGTCAGTAAGCCGCAGCTCCCTCCGATAATCGCCCCCATCAGCAGAATATTTTTCATTTCCCCCCCGTGCAGACGGGCAAAGATGTCCTGCAGGGTGAAGATAAGCTGATTAAAAATAACGCCCAGAATACCAAAGATGATACCGGCGACCAGATAGAGCCAGAGGGTATTCAGAGGAGCATTCGTCAGTCTGCCGACGTTCAATACCGCCCCCTCGCCATTAAAAATACGAAAGATAATGCAGGCCATGATGACGCCAATAAAGACGGCTTTTATCGAGATCAGGCTGTAGCGGAATTGCAGCCTCATCTCTTCGAGAATAAACAAAATGCCCGCCAGCGGAGCATTAAACGCCGCGGTCAGCCCCGCGGCGGCCCCGGTCGCCAGCAGTGTGTGCCGGGCTTCATTCCCTTTCATACGGAAAATATCCAGTACCATCCGTCCGAGATTACCGCCCATTTGCACTGTCGGTCCTTCCCGGCCCAGCACCATGCCAGCCCCTAATGTCCCCATGCCGCCGAGAAATTTCACCGGGACAACCCGCCACCAGCGTACTGGCCGTAATTCTTCCATCGCGCCTTCGATTTCAGGAATACCGGAGCCGCCAGCTTCCGGGGCAAAACGTTTTACCAGCCAAAACCCCCACATCGCCAGCAACGCGGAAATCCCTATTGAAGCAAGGACAGAGAATACAGAAGGCAGTGCTTCGATAGCATGCAGACGATAGTGCTGTACCGCACTGATGGCCTTATCAAAAGCGACACCGGCCAGACCGGCCAGGATCCCGACCAGAGCGGCGAGAATGAGTATGGCTACGGGGGTTTTGTCTTTACGTAACAGCAGTCGTAAATAATCGGTTCTGCGTAAAGGGATAACCGGTAATTGCTCAGTTGAAGAAGGTATATTGTCCATATCCGTCTGATGAATAAGCGACCATCGCAGCAGTATACCGTTTAATACGCTTTTTTGGTGCTTAAATGTAGCAATACAATACCCGGGACTTTCGCGCCGCAAGGGAGTTCCCGTAAACTACCTGTTGTAATTATTCAGCGACAACAGGAACCGATGTGATGAGCAAGTCTGAACACCTATACCATGAGGCACAACGTCTTATCCCGGGCGGCGTAAACTCTCCCGTACGGGCATTTACCGGCGTTGGTGGCACCCCTTTATTTATCGAACATGCCGAAGGGGCCTATTTATATGACGCAGACGGCAAAGCCTACATCGACTATGTCGGTTCATGGGGCCCGATGGTGCTGGGCCATAATAATCCCGGTATCCGCAATGCCGTGATTGAAGCTGCAGGGCGGGGTCTGAGCTTTGGTGCGCCGACCGAAATGGAAGTCCGGATGGCGGAACTGGTCTGTGAACTGGTGCCATCGATGGATATGGTCCGGATGGTCAACTCAGGGACCGAAGCCACCATGAGTGCTATCCGTCTGGCCCGTGGCTACACCGGCCGCGATAAGTTAGTCAAATTTGAAGGCTGCTACCATGGCCATGCCGACCACCTGCTGGTCAAAGCCGGGTCGGGCGCACTGACGCTCGGACAGCCGAACTCTCCGGGTGTTCCTGCTGACTTCGCCCGTCATACGCTGACCTGTACCTATAACGACCTGGATTCTGTACGCGAAGCATTCCGTCAGTACCCACAGGAAATCGCCTGTATTATCGTCGAGCCGGTGGCCGGAAACATGAACTGTATTCCCCCTGCGGAAGGGTTCCTGCAGGGTCTGCGGGAAATCTGTGATGAGAACGGCGCTTTACTGATCATCGATGAAGTGATGACCGGCTTCAGGGTCGCGCTGGGTGGCGCTCAGGCTTACTATGACGTGACACCGGATCTGACCTGCCTTGGCAAGATTATCGGGGGGGGCATGCCTGTCGGTGCCTTTGGCGGACGCCGTGAGGTGATGGAAGCGCTGGCGCCCACCGGCCCGGTATATCAGGCCGGAACGCTTTCAGGTAACCCGTTAGCGATGGCCGCCGGGTTTGCCTGCCTGAGTCAGGTGGCACAACCGGGTACACATTCTACCCTCACCGAACTGACGGATCGTCTGGCCGAAGGCCTGCTGCATGCCGCGCAGGAAGAAAATATCCCACTGGTGATCAACCATGTTGGCGGAATGTTCGGTATTTTCTTTACCGATTTGCCGTCTGTCACCTGCTACCAGGATGTCTGCCAGTGCGATACGGAACGTTTTAAAAAGTTCTTCCATCTGATGCTGGACGAAGGGATCTATTTTGCTCCGTCAGCGTTTGAAGCCGGATTTATGTCTCTGGCACACAGCCCGGAAGATATTCAGAAGACTATCGATGCAGCCCGCCGCTGCTTTGCCCGTTTGTAATCACCTTAGTCTCTCCGTTAAAAAGGCGCCTGTGCGCCTTTTTTGTTCGGGGGCTCATAAAGACCGGTGTTCACGGCAAGTATTCGCCTGAACCTCGCTATTCCCTGCATTGACCGTCTGACGCGCGGTTACAGTTCACAAATATCTGCCCATAAAAAAAGGCGCCGCAGCGCCTTTTTGTTGATCACTTCAGTCCGTTACTGCCCGAACATATCTTTGATCCAGCCAGCAACACCGTTACTGTTGCTGTCCTGCTGTTCCTGTTGCTGCTGTTGCTGCAACTGCTGCTGCTGTTGTTGCTGCTGCTGCTGTTGCTGACACAACGCATTCGGATCAGATGCCCAGACCGGCAGTGAACGCCAGGTAGTACTGCCGCTGCCACAGATAAAGTTACCCGCCGAGTCAATATTCATCGTAGTCACATCATCCGGCGGTGTCAGATCCAGCGGCGTCGGTGGCTGGTTAGCCAGGTAACGACGATAGATCTGTAATGCCCCACTGGAACCCCACAGTTTCGTTGGCTGGTTATTATCGCGACCGACCCAGGTCACTGTTACTTCTTTACCATCAATACCGGTAAACCAGCTATCCACCATGTTGTTGGTCGTGCCGGTTTTACCCGCCAGGTGCATGGTCGGATATTGTGCCCCCAACGCATGCGCTGTGCCGCGGTTAACTACCTGCTGCATCGCATACATCGTCAGGTAAGCCGCTTCCGGTGGCTCAACCCGCTGGGCCTGAGGATAACTCTGGTACAACACTTTACCGTCTTCGGAGATAACGGAGCGAACCGCAGACAGTGTGGCCCGGTTACCGCCACTGGCGATGGACTGGAATGCCTGCGCCACTTCAACCGGAGTCAGGTTAAGTGCACCCAGCAACATGGCAGGGACCGCGGTGAGCTGATCTTTGCCTACCCCGAGTTTCTCCCAGGTATCCACGACGTTGCCAAGGCCTAAAGACATACCGAGGTTAACGGTCGGTACGTTCATTGAGTGCGTCAGTGCATCGACCAGCAACACTTTACCGCTGAAGCGGTGGTCATCGTTTTCCGGACTCCAGATCTGGCCATTCGGCTGTTTTAGTGCCAACGGCTGGTCAGCGATCCAGCTGTTCAGACGATAGGTCTGAGGCTGAGCCAGCGCGGTCAGATACGTTGCCGGTTTAGCCAGTGACCCGATAGAGCGTCGCGCCTGCATCGCACGGTTATAGCCGGCAAACTGTGGGTCAGCGCCGCCAACCATGGCCCTGACTTCCCCCGTGTTCCGGTCAACCACCACCATCGCGGTTTCCAGATCTTTCAATCCGTGCAGTTTTTTCAGCTGCGGAATACCGTCAATGACCGCTTTTTCCGCCGCATCCTGCGAGATCGGGTCCAGCGTAGTGAAAATCTTCACGCCGGAAAGATCTTTAACCTTATCGCCCAGTTTTTGCTGCAGTTCATTACGGACCATCTGCATAAATGCAGGCTGAGGAGTAATGACCCCGCCTTTCGGTTGTACCCCGAGCGGACGGGCAGACAGGCTGTTGTACAGGTCTTCATCAATGTACTTTTGCTGCTGCAGTAAACGCAGGACGACATTACGGCGTTCCAGCGCCAGTTTCGGGTTACGCCACGGGTTATACAGTGATGCACCTTTTACCATACCGACCAGCAGTGCCTGCTGATCCAGACTCAGTTCATCGACCGGGCGACCAAAGTAATAAAGGCTCGCCAGCGGGAAACCACGGATCTGATCATTACCGGCCTGCCCCAGATAAACTTCATTCAGGTACAGTTCCAGGATACGGTCTTTGCTGTAACGTGAATCCATGATAATCGCCATATAGGCTTCACGGATTTTACGCCACAGGGTACGCTTATTGGTCAGGAACAGGTTTTTTACCAGCTGCTGAGTCAGTGTACTTCCGCCCTGAACCGCATGTCCGGCAACGACGTTAGCGACAAATGCACGGCCAATCGAATACAGGCTGATACCGTCATGTTCATAAAAATGACGGTCTTCGGTCGCAATCAGCGTATCGACCAATTGATTCGGGAATCCGGACCGCGGAACAAACAACCGCTGTTCACCGTTCGGGGATTGCAGCATGGTGATCAGACGCGGATCCAGACGGAAATACCCGAAATCACGCCCGGTATCCAGGTTTTTGATTTCCGTCAGTTCACCGTTACTGAACGTCATTTGTGCGTGAATTTGCCCTTCTTGTCCGTCCGGGAAATCAAAAGGACGACGCAGTAAATCGATGGTATTTCCTTTGACCGTAAACTCTCCCGGCCGGGTAATACGCGTGACCTGACGGTACTGCGTCCCTTCCAGCAGTTCGAGCATGCCTTTACGGTCAAAACTCATTCCCGGCTCAAGGCTGACCACCCGTCCGTACACAGCAGCCGGCAACTGCCAGACTTTACCATCGACACGATGACGGATTTCAGAGTCGAGATAGACGCCCCAGGCGGCAATCACAATGGCGCCTAACAGGAACAGCTTAATCAGCCATCCCAGCCAGCGCCTTTTCTTCATCGGTGGTTTCTTCTTTCCTTTACGTGACAAAGCCACTTCCTCCTCGTAACCACTCATCTCATGATCATCATAAGCTTTCGAATTTTTACTTTTCGCACGGGGGCGCTTTTTTTCCGGTTGACGAGGCGTTTTTCCTTTTCGCCCGATCGGTTCGCGATCGTTCCCAGACATGAATTTTACTCTCCAGGCATAGCCTTAGCATGCGCGTTACTTTAATCCCGATCCCGGGTGATTACATGCCGGAACCCTCTGAAAGAGAGCCCGGTTCATGAATGACCGGGGGAAAATTTTTTACTCCGTCGCGTCGGCATTGCCGTCGCCGGGTCGTCCGGCCACGGGTGTTTAGGATAACGCCCTTTCATTTCCTTCTGCACTTCTCGCCAGGCTCCCTGCCAGAACCCCGCTAAATCCCGGGTAATTTGCAACGGACGCATTGCGGGTGATAACAATTCCAGCACCAGAGGTACGCGGCCTCCGGCGATCACCGGGGTGGTTGCTTCTCCATACATTTCCTGTATGCGGACAGCCAGTACCGGTGATTGTCCGACAGTATAGCGGATCAATAACCGACTCCCCGTCGGCACAGTGTAATGAGTTGGTAGCTCACTATCCAGTCGCTGACGTTGTGGCCATGTGATTAAATGTAATAAAGCTGATGAAATATTAATAGTATTAAACGAACGGGCATCCGTCACCGTCCCCATTTCCGGTAATAGCCAGCTTTCCAGGCTGGCCAGCAATGCCTCGTCGTCCATGGCTGGCCAGTTATCCTGCGGCAACCATTCCGCAGCACAGGCCAGACGCGCCCGCAATTGTTCAGATGCCGGTGACCAGGGTAAGACCTTCAGACCTTTCGCCCGGACCCAGCGCAGCATCGCCTGATGAAGCAGACCTGCTTCCGGACGTTCTCCGGGACGGGAAGTCAGGATCAACGCGCCAATCGCCCTCTGTCGACGCACCCGTAGTATCCCTTTTTCTTCATCCCATTCCACTTCATCCCGCTCTGTCACAAGGCCAGGATAGCTGGCCTGTAACGCGGTAATATCTACCGGCAGAGCCAGACGGATACGGGCCTCAGACGCTTGTGCGTTCAGTGATAACTGCAAAACGATAAGCCATTCATGCCTGAGTAGCGGAGAGTCGTTCAGGGTGCTGGCCCCGATACCTTTGGCCAGCAGGTAGCGCCCGCTCTGACTACGCTGTCGTGCTAACTGGTCGGCAAACCCTGCCATCAGTAACTCCGCGATCCTGCCATCTTCTGGCCGGGCTGCAGCCAGCCCGCTTTTTTTATGTAACGCTTTTGCGCGAAGACGCCAGCTCTCCTGCGGGTGCAGAAAGAGTGACACGAGATCCCCGTCATACCGGCGGGGAGGATCTTCCAGAATAGCCACCAGCAAACTGGCTGTTGCCATCGCCTGCGGGGAATGCATACCCGCACTCAGCAGAGCGGCCAGCCGCGGATCGGTCCCTGCCGCCGCCATCTGCCGCCCGCGGGCAGTTAACTGATGCCGGTAATTGACCGCTCCCAATTGCTTCAGTACCTGCAGAGCCGCCTGGCAATGTTTTTCCGGCGGGCAATCCAGCCATTGAAGCTGAGTCACCTGCGAACATCCCCAGGTCAGTAAATCCAGCATCAGTCCGGTCAGATCACTGTGCAGAATTTCAGCATCTGCTGTCGCGGCCGCACGTTCAGCCTGCTCCTGACTGATTAAATGCCAGCAAATGCCCGGAGCCAGTCGTCCTGCTCGTCCGGCCCGCTGTACCATGGATGCCTGACTGATACGCTGTGTTTGTAATATGCTGAGCCCGCTTTTACTGTCAAAGCGGACGGATCGTTCCAGGCACGAATCAATGACCAGCGTAATTCCTTCAATGGTCAGACTGGTTTCTGCAATATTGGTCGCCAGCACCACTTTTCGTCGGCCCGGGGCTGCCGGCGCGATCGCTTGCTGCTGAGCCGTCAGCCCCATTGCACCATATAAAGGAAAGAGGCCGGTGTCCTCACTCAGACGGCTACTCAGTGCCTCTTTAACTGCCAGAATTTCTTTTTCCCCGGGCAGAAACAGCAACAGCGATCCCGGATGTTCGTTCATTATCTGTGCGGTTTCGCGGGCAACGGCCTGTGCAAAAGGTAGCCTGGCAGACAGTGAAACAAACCGCCGCTCGACTGGAAAACTCCTTCCCTCTGAAATAATCACCGGGGCATCGGGAAGCAACCCGGTCAGTCGCTGGTGGTCGAGCGTGGCAGACATGAGTAAGATTTTCAGGTCATCCCGCAGGCTCTGCTGTACATCCAGTAATAACGCTAATGACAGGTCAGCCTGTAAGCTGCGTTCATGGAACTCGTCCAGGATCACCAGCGACACGCCATTCAGTTCGGGATCCTGCTGTAACATTCGCGTCAGAATACCTTCGGTCACCACCTCCAGCCGGGTCTGTGGCCCTGTCCGGCTTTCACCGCGCATACGGTAACCAATGGTCTGCCCGGGGACTTCACCCAGCGTATCAGCCAGACGGCGAGCGACACTCCTGGCCGCCAGACGACGGGGTTCCAGCAGAATAATCCGTCCCTCACCCTGCATTCGCTGAAGCAGTTGCAGGGGTAACCAGGTGGATTTCCCCGCGCCTGGCGGCGCTATCAGTAAGACCTGAGGCGCGCGCTCCAGCGCTTCAGACAATTCATCCAGCACTTCACTGACCGGTAATGACTGCAACGAAAACTCCGCACAAGCTATGTTAATATTGCCGGCATGATAACACTCTACGAAATCATCCTCACCTTTGCTGACCCGCTCAACGTCAGCGCGACTGACGGACAACAGCAACCGTCTTTTTCTGTCTGAGGGAGCTGAAATGACCGGACAACAGTATTTTTTTGCCCTCACGTTACCCCCGGCGCTGCAACGTTCACTGGTGGCCTGGCGGGCAGAACATTTTCCGGCGGATTACGGGCGTCCGCTGCCTGCGGCCGGACTGATGATGACACTGGCCTGGCTCGGGGAGATCAGTGAGCTTTCCGTCGCAGGTTTGCAACAGCAGGCAGCCCGCATCCGCCAACCGGCCTTTACCCTGACGCTGAACGATGCCGGCCACTGGCCCCGGTCAGGCCATATCTGGCTGGGGAGCCGTGCTGCTCCGTCAGGGCTATTACAACTGGCAGCCCTGTTGCGTTCGCGGGCTGCGCGCCAGGGGTGTCCGCAGCCTTCGTTGCCTTTTCACCCTCATGTGCGGCTTATCCATCAGGCTTTCCAGCCGGTGAAACTGCCTGCGCCAGGGTTTTCGTGGCAAACCCGGATGACTGACTTCTCCCTGATGGCCATCCCCGGCAGTGGCCGGAGACGGGCTTCCCATTGTGTGGCTCGCTTTCCTTTACTGACCGATACTATCCCATAAAGAGATTTTCATTATGCAGTTCATTCCCGCACTGAAATCTGCCCGTTTAATTAAGCGTTATAAACGTTTTCTGGCCGATGTTGAGACCCTGCAAGGGGATATTTTTACCCTTCACTGTGCCAATACCGGCGCAATGACAGGATGTGCCACGCCAGGCGATACCGTATGGTATTCCACCTCTGACAGTAAAACCCGTAAGTACCCTCATAGCTGGGAACTGACCGAAACCGCTGCCGGCGATATGATTTGCGTGAACACGTTGCGGGCTAATTCACTGTTTTACGAAGCCTTCACCGCCGGAGTGATCTCTGAACTGGCGGGTTACCGCGACTGTAAACGTGAAGTGAAATACGGCGCAGAGGGCAGCCGGATAGATTTTCTGCTCCGGGCACCGGAAGTCGCTGATTGCTATGTTGAAGTAAAATCGGTCACGCTGCTGGAGGAGGGAAAAGGCTATTTCCCGGATGCCGTTACCGTTCGCGGGCAAAAACATCTGCGGGAACTGATGGCGATTGCTGAGTCCGGTCAACGGGCCGTCCTTTTTTTTGCTGTCTTACATAGCGGAATTGAACAAATAAACGTTGCCCGACACATTGATCCCCGCTATGCCGCACTTCTTGATCAAGCCAGACTCGCCGGGGTCGAAATTCTGGTCTATAAAGCCTCTCTGACATCTGCCGATGCTAAAATAGAATTTTCTATGGCTTTCGGGCAGTAAAAGGCCGCAATCATGTGTATTGCAAAGATTATTCTATGCTTTGATGTCAAACTTATTGACAAGCGAGCAACAAGACACAATATCAGTAATTGCCAATAGGGATAGCTTCTGCTATTTATAGCGGCCTGTTTTTTTCCCTCTATGGGAATCGATAGTGCGTGTTATCCAGGAGAAACAGCATGCAAGAAGGGCAAAACCGTAAAACATCGTCCCTGAGTATCCTCGCCATCGCTGGGGTGGAGCCATATCAAGGGAAACCGGGCGAAGAGTATATGAACGAAGCCCAGCTGACTCACTTCAGAAAAATTCTTGAAGCCTGGCGTAATCAACTCAGGGATGAAGTCGACCGTACTGTCACACATATGCAGGACGAAGCGGCGAACTTCCCGGATCCGGTTGACCGGGCCGCTCAGGAAGAAGAGTTCAGTCTGGAACTGCGTAACCGTGACCGTGAACGTAAACTGATCAAAAAGATCGAGAAAACCCTGAAAAAAGTCGAAGATGACGATTTCGGTTACTGTGAATCCTGCGGTGTAGAGATTGGCATCCGTCGTCTTGAGGCTCGTCCGACAGCCGATTTATGTATCGATTGTAAGACGCTGGCCGAAATCCGTGAAAAGCAAATGGCTGGTTAACTCCGGTCCTGAGCTTACTCTGCCGGACAGTACTGCCATTGCGGCAGTGTTGTCCGGCCATTTCTGCTTATGATGTTAAAAAATTCCTGTATCGGGCGCTTTGCCCCCTCACCTTCCGGCCCCTTGCATTTCGGCTCGCTGATTGCCGCCCTCGGCAGTTATCTCAGCGCCCGGGCACAGCAAGGCACCTGGCGGGTTCGCATCGAAGATATTGACCCTCCCCGCGAGGCCCCCGGCGCCGCTGACACCATCCTGACGCAACTTGACCATTACGGACTGCATTGGGACGGCGATATACTGTGGCAATCCCGACGGGCCGGGGCATATCATGACATTCTTCAGCAGCTCATTTCACACCACCAGAGTTATTTCTGCCACTGTAGTCGCCGCCGTATTCAACAAACCGGAGGCTATTATGACGGACATTGCCGTCATCTGAATCTGCCTGCCAATGAGGCTGCCCTGCGTTTTTTTCAGCAACATCCGGTTTTCTCATTCACCGACCGCCTGCGCGGTAACATAGTTACGCATCCGCAACTAGCCGCCGAAGACTTTATCATTCATCGCCGTGACGGATTATTTGCCTATAACCTCGCCGTGGTGGTGGATGACCATTATCAGGGAGTGACGGAAATCGTGCGGGGCGCAGACCTGATTGAACCCACGGTCAGGCAAATCAGTTTGTATCAGCAACTGGGCTGGCCGGTGCCCGACTATATGCACCTGCCGCTGGTCATCACGCCAGACGGGGGGAAATTATCAAAACAGAACCATGCTCCGTCGTTACCGGCTGATGATCCCCGGCCGGTCTTAGCCTGTGCTTTACAGTTTTTAGGCCAGCCATTGCCTGAGCTCTGGCGGGATCTTTCGCGGGATGCGTTGTTAAAACAGGCAATAAAACAATGGGATCCGGGGAAAATTCCGATGAAAGATGCATTAATCCCGACCGGATAACCTAACAGCATTCTCAAACAGCTCACAACAGGCTATGATTAGCCGCTGTTTTGAGCATCACTTAATTTATGCCACTGTCGAGGTGTACCATTTTTACCCGAGTAGCGAATTTCTGCCGGAAAGTCCTCCTTCGTGAAGAAGAAGCCCCCGCAGAGAAAAAAGACCAAAATCTGATGACTGTCATTCCACGCGATCAGCATAATATCTCCCGCCGGGACATCAGCGAAAATGCGCTGAAGGTGTTGTATCGCTTAAATAAAGCGGGCTTTGAAGCCTATCTGGTGGGCGGCGGTGTCCGGGATCTTCTGCTGGGTAAAAAACCGAAAGATTTCGACATTACCACCAACGCCACCCCTGAACAAATGCGCAAGCTGTTCCGTAACTGCCGCCTGGTCGGCAGACGCTTCCGTCTGGCTCACGTCATGTTCGGCCCTGAGGTTATCGAGGTCGCCACCTTCCGTGGGCATCACGCGCTGGAAACAGCGACCGATACCGCAGAGGATCGCAATCAGTCTCAGCGCGGTCAGAACGGAATGCTGTTGCGGGACAATATTTTTGGCTCAATTGAAGATGATGCCCAGCGGCGCGACCTGACCATCAATAGCCTCTACTACAGCGTAGCCGACTTCACGGTCCGTGATTATGTCGGCGGTCTGCAGGATTTACAGCAGGGCATTATTCGCCTGATTGGTGATCCGGAAACCCGTTACCGTGAAGATCCGGTGCGGATGATCCGTGTTGTCCGTTTCGCGGCTAAACTGAATATGTCCATCGATCCACACACCGCAGAGCCGATTACACGGCTGGCGACCCTGTTGAAAGATGTTCCTTCCGCACGTCTGTTTGAAGAATCACTGAAGCTGCTGCAGGCCGGTTATGGCGAGCAGACCTATGCTCTGCTTAAACAATACCAGCTCTTCCAGCCCCTGTTCCCGACCATTACACAGTATCTGACCGCTCAGGAAGATAGTGCAATGGAACGTATGATTGTTCAGGTGCTGAAAAATACCGATACCCGAATTCACAATGATATGCGGGTGAACCCGGCGTTCCTGTTTGCGGCCATGCTCTGGTATCCGCAATCTGAACGAGCGCAGCAAATTGCCCAGGAAAGCGGTCTGCCCTGGTACGAAGCCTTTGCCCTGGCGATGAACGATACGCTGGATGAAGCCTGCCGTGCCATCGCCATTCCTAAACGCATTACCAGCCTGATCCGTGATATCTGGTCACTGCAGCTTCGTTTACCTCGCAGGCACGGCAAACGCGCCTGGAAGCTGATGGAACATCCGAAGTTCCGGGCCGCTTACGATTTACTGCTGCTGCGCGCTGAAGTCGAAAATAATGCTGAGCTGGAACGTCTGGCCCAGTGGTGGGGTGAGTTCCAGTCAGCCCCGCCTCCGCGTCAGGCCTCGATGATCCAGAGCCTGGGCACGGATCCTACGCAGCGCCGCCGGCATAATCGCTCCCGTCGCCGTCAGCCTGCAGCCCGGAAGAGCTGATTAATGACCCGGGTCTACATTGCGCTGGGCAGCAACCTTGCTGACCCTCTGCACCAGGTGCAGGCCGCACTCAACGCGCTGGATGCCATTCCCGGCAGCCAGCGTGTCGCGACCTCTTCCCTGTACCGTACTCCGCCTTACGGCCCTCCCGATCAGCCGGATTACCTGAATGCGGTGATTGCCCTTGAAACGTCACTGGAAGCCGCCGACTTGCTTGATCACACCCAGCGTATTGAGCTGGAACAGGGTCGTATCCGCAAAGATGAACGCTGGGGGCCACGCACGCTGGATCTCGATATTTTGTTATTTGGTCAGCAGATTATCGACACTCCGCGGTTAACCGTCCCGCATTACGATATGCACCGCCGCGCATTTATGTTGCTGCCCCTGAATGAAATCGCCCCGGACTGCCGTCTCCCGGATGGCCGAACCGTCAGTGAGTTACTGGCTGCACTGGATAGCCGCGAAATCAGCCTCTGGTAACGTCTTCTCTGCGGGGGATCATTTCCCCGCTCATCACATTCCGGTAAACTTCAGCATCAAAAAAAAGATGACAAGAGGTTGTTATGAAACCGGTGACCCTTCGGGATCTCAGAAAATGGAAGCAGTCAGGAGAGAAATTTGCTGCGCTGACGGCCTACGATTATAGCTTTGCTCACCTTTTTGCAGAGCAGGCGATCCCTGTTCTGCTGGTCGGGGATTCGCTGGGGATGACCCTTCAGGGGCATGATTCAACATTACCGGTCACCGTAGCGGATATTGCTTATCACACCGCCATGGTGCGTAAAGGGGCCCCCGCCGCGTTGCTGATGTCAGACCTCCCCTTTATGAGCTATGCCACCCCGGAACAGTCCTGTGAAAATGCCGCACAGCTTATGCGCGCCGGGGCCAATATGGTCAAACTGGAAGGAGGCGCCTGGCTGAGTGAGACCGTACGCTGTCTGACTGAACGGGCAGTACCGGTCTGCGGACATCTGGGACTGACGCCTCAGTCAGTCAATATTTTTGGCGGTTACAAGGTCCAGGGCCGCGAACAGGCGGCGGCTGACACTCTGATCAGTGATGCACTGGCACTCGAACGGGCTGGCGCGCAATTACTGGTACTTGAGTGCGTACCGGTATCGCTGGCTCGCCATATTACCGCGGAGTTATCCATTCCGGTGATCGGTATCGGTGCCGGTGCCGGTACCGACGGACAAATTCTGGTCATGCATGATGCCTTAGGGATCACCCCCGGTAAGCCTCCGAAATTCAGTAAAAACTTCCTTGCCGATACCGGGGATATCCGCACCGCGATTGCGCTGTATAAACGTCAGGTGGCTGAAGGCAGTTACCCGGCGGAAGAACACAGTTTTCATTGAAATTTCAATAAGAAAGGAAACCTTCCATGCTTATTATTGAAACACCCGCAGCCTTACAGGAAGAAATCAGTCGCCTGCGGCGTAAAAACCTGCGCATCGCCCTGGTACCAACGATGGGAAACCTGCATGACGGACATTTGCGACTGATCGCTACCGCCAGAGCCCATGCAGATATCGTCGTCGCTTCCATTTTTGTGAACCCGATGCAATTTGATAAACCTGAGGATCTGTCCCGTTATCCCCGGACATTCCGCGAAGACAGCGAAAAGCTGGAACAACACCGGACGGATATTCTGTTTGTGCCCGGGGTCAGTGCTATTTATCCTCAGGGGACTGACGATCAGACCTTTGTTGAGGTGCCCGGACTTTCAGGTTTACTCGAAGGGGCAAGCCGGCCAGGCCATTTCCGGGGGGTCACCACCATTGTCAGTAAGCTCTTTAATATGGTACGCCCGGATGTCGCCTGTTTTGGCGAGAAAGATTTTCAGCAGTTACTCGTCATCCGTAAAATGGTCGCCGATTTGGGTTACCCGATAGAGATAATCGGAGTACCTACCGTGCGTGCCCCGGATAACCTGGCGTTAAGCTCGCGTAATGGCTATCTGACGCCGGAAGAGCGTAACAAAGCCCCTTACCTGAGCCAGGTCATGAACACTCTCGCCGATCAGCTGACGGCCGGACAAACCGATATCAGCACACTTATCGCGGAGGCGGGATCACAGCTCCGTGAATACGGATTTACCCCTGATAATATTGCGATTTGCGACAGCGAGACGCTGCAACCGCTGACATCTGACAGCCGTAATGCGGTGATCCTGATGGCGGCCTGGCTCGGTGATGCCAGACTGATTGATAATCAGACGGTGGCTCTTTAGCAGGTTTCCGGTGAACTGACTGCAGAAGAAAAGACGGGAAGGTCTCCCCGCCGCCGGGAGGTGGCGGGGAGCGGAGATCAGCTACGTAAGCCTCTGCCGCGCTGGATCAGTGTCCAGACCAGGGTATAGAAAGCTGCGATAAAGACCAGCAGAATAGTAATGGTTAACGCGACCGGAACATCACTGATCCCCAGGAAGCCATAACGGAACCCGCTGATCATGTAGACGATAGGGTTCAGTTTGGAAATCACCTGCCAGACCGGCGGCAGCAGAGACAGCGAATAAAACACGCCTCCCAGATAGGTCAGCGGTGTCAGAACGAACGTCGGGATCAGGCTGATATCATCAAACGAACGGGCAAATACCGCATTCAGCAGCCCGGCCAGCGAAAACAGCACCGATGTCAGGACGATGGTTAACGCAACCATTGGCCAGAAATAGACATGAAACGGTACAAAGCACAGAGAAATTGCCGTGACCAGGATCCCGACACAGATCCCCCGCGCTACGCCGCCGCCGACATAGCCGGCAATAATGATATGGGTCGGCACCGGAGCGACCAGTAACTCTTCAATATTGCGCTGAAATTTTGCACTGAAGAAAGAGGAAGCCACGTTGGAATAGGAGTTGGTGATCACCGACATCATAATCAGACCCGGCACGATAAACTGCATATAGCTGAAGCCATGCATATCACCGATTCGGGAACCAATCAGATTACCGAAAATAATAAAATAGAGTGTCATGGTGATCACCGGCGGCACCAGTGTCTGTATCCAGATCCGCATAAAACGATGGATCTCTTTGCCCCAGATACTCTTTAACGCGACCCAGTATAAATGCGTCATGAATTTCCCTCCGCAGAACCATTGACCAGACTGACAAACAGCTCTTCCAGACGGTTGGCTTTATTACGCATACTCAATACCGAAATTCCCTGTGATGTCAGCTGACTGAAGACATCATTCAGTCCCTGCTCACGCAGAACTTCGACTTCCAGGGTTGAGGAGTCCACCAGCTGAGCAGTGAACCCGTCAAGCTGCGGACGCGGACTGTCCGGCGACAGGTCCAGAATAAAGGTTTCAGACTTTAGCTTGCCGAGCAGGGCTTTCATCGACGTATTTTCTACCAGCTCTCCCCGCTGAATAATGCCGATATTACGGCACAGCATTTCGGCTTCTTCCAGATAGTGGGTCGTCAGAATAATCGTCGTCCCCTGCTCGTTCAGCGCTTTCAGGAACGTCCACATGGAACGACGAAGCTCAATATCGACCCCGGCCGTCGGTTCATCAAGAATTAACAACTTCGGTTCATGCATCAGCGCACGGGCTATCATCAGGCGACGTTTCATCCCGCCGGACAACATTCTTGCCCGCTGATCACGCTTTTCCCAGAGATCCAGTTGTCGCAGGTACTTCTCTGCTCTGATCAATGCCTCTTTCCGCTCAACGCCGTAATACCCTGCCTGACTGACAACAATCCGCAGTACGGTTTCGAAGGGGTTAAAATTGAATTCCTGCGGTACCAGGCCTAACTGGCGTTTAGCATTGACCTTGTCATTTTCAAGATCATAGCCAAACACTTTCACCTGTCCGGAAGTTTTGTTCACCAGTGAACTGATGATACCTATCGTGGTGGATTTACCGGCACCGTTCGGGCCCAGTAACGCGTAAAAATCTCCGGCCCTGACGGTCAGATCCAGCCCTTTAAGGGCATGGATATTCTCACCATAGGTTTTAGTCAGCCCGGAGATTTCCAGTGCATACGTCATACCTGTTCCATCCTGAGATAATGAAGGAGTTAAAATTAATTTTTACCGCAATTTCGTCGGGATCCCCGCAAACAGCGGGTGAAGTCCGCTATCTGAACCGTCCGGTAGCAGAACGTACACCACAGGATACCTGACGGATGACGGCAATGGCTGTCCGAAAGAGGGTGACAGACCGGCAAAACCCGGACCAGCGCAGACAGACCGGTGGTGCCTTGTCAGTAATGACAGCATCGGTGAAAAAGAGTGCTCAGTATAAATCAGGCCGGATTAACCGGCCTGAAAGATTGTGCTATTGATATGCCGGACTCAGGGTTCCAGAATAACCACTTTGCCGACATACGGCAGATGGCGATAACGCTGTGCGTAATCAATACCGTAGCCCACAACGAACTCATCCGGGATGGTGAAGCCAACATACTCAACATCCACGTTCACTTCACGGCGCTCAGGCTTATCCAGCAGCGTACAAATGGCCAGAGACTTTGGCTCACGCAGGCGTAAGATCTCACGCACTTTGCTCAGGGTGTTACCGGAATCAATAATATCTTCAACAATCAGCACGTCTTTACCGCGGATATCTTCATCAAGATCTTTAATGATTTTGACATCCCGGGTGCTCGACATACCATTGCCATAACTTGAGGCCGTAATAAAATCGACTTCGTGAGAAACGTCTATTGCCCGGCACAAATCGGCCATAAACATAAATGATCCACGTAACAGGCCGACCAGCACGATATCATTGCCGCGATCACGGTAATCTGCAGAAATTTGCTGGCCCAGAGCTGTAATACGCTGTCTGATTTCTTCTTCAGAAATCATCACTTCTACGGTGTGTTTCATAATATATATCTCACTGATTTTACTCAGCTTAACCTCATTAATGGCGGGAATTAATACAGTCATGATCCACAGATCATGGCGGGGATTATCGCACAGACCAGGCCCTGCACGATAGCCTGAGAACCGATTAAGTCCCTGCGCCCGGAGCCCCTTCCCCTCCCCGGCCCCACCTGTAACGGGAAGGCGGGATAAACTGCGCCGCGAATATCAGGTCCGGCTGACCGTAAAGCCAAGCATCATCCCGGTGTCTTCATGCTCCAGCAGATGGCAATGGGCCATATAGGCCTGGCTCTGACTGGCGGTATGGGTGAAATTCACCAGAATTTCACTGACTCCCCCTTCCACCCGGACGATATCCTTCCATCCCTGCCGATGTGCAGCGACCGGTAATCCGTTTTCAGAGAGGATCCTGAACTGAGTCCCATGGACATGGAAAGGATGCAGCATCATGTCTCCCTGGCCACTGATGCGCCAAATCTCTGTCGTCTGAATCGGTACATCAAAGGCGGGGTGATTCATATCAAAGGCTTTACCGTTGATTTTATTACCCTGATGAAAATCATACGCTTTTCCGGTGCTATTCGCAGGGGGCTTATCCATCGCCATACCCGGCATATGATCCATACCGCTGCCCGTCGTCGGTGAGGACATTTCCTGATGTGGCATTGCCATCCCGGCCATTCCCTTACCGGACGACGCGGTTTCACCCATCGACATGCCGCCCATCGCTTTATGTCCGTAGCGTTTAATCAGTGCCGCCATTCCCTGCTGGTCCAGTTGTTTATCCATGGATAACTGCAATGTTCGTTTTGTCATCCCCGCCAGACTCTCCCGTGCTGGCAGTGATGGCATGACCGATAAAGTATCCGGCAGCGTGCTGCTGCCGGCAATACGTATCGGCAGCACATTCAGTACCGGTAATGGCTGGTCAAACGGCGCCAGTACCATGCCGGCCTGCTCTGTAGGCAGCGTCACTAAGTCAAACGCTTTACCGTCACTGGTATCGACCATCACTTCAAAGCGCTCGCCCGGGATCATTTCCAGGCTATCCACCTTGACGGGCTGAGCCAGTAAACCACCATCACTGGCAATAACATAGAGCGGACGTTGATCACTGGCGCTAAGGATAAGGCTGCGGGCATTACAGCCGTTCAGCATCCTGAAACGCACCCAGCCACGGGGGACCGCATGCTGCGGGTAGCTGACACCGTTAGTCAGCATCATATTGCCAAACCAGCCGACCGCAGCCCGCATAATGTCCAGCTGGTAGTCAATCTGCGAACCATCAGCGGTCAATTGCTTGTCCTGAAATACCAGCGGAATATCATCCACTCCCCATTCAATCGGCAAGCGCAGCAGGTCAATTTCATCATCATCAATGATCAACATTCCTGCCAGCCCTTTGGCGACCTGATAGCCGGTATGGCCGTGATAATGCGGGTGATACCAGCAAGTCGCCGCTTGCTGATCCGGCGTAAAAGTCACTTCCCGGCGACCTCCCGCCGGGATCACTTCCTGCGGCCCGCCATCCACATCCCCCCCGACTTTCAGTCCATGCCAGTGGAGCGTCGTTGCCATCGGTAACGTGTTATTAATGTCGATAGTGACCTGCTGCTGACGGCGAAGACGGATGGCCGGGCCCAGTAAACTGCCATTGTAGCCCCAGGTGGGCACCTCCTGGCCTTGCCACCGGGTCACTCCGGTCATTACCGTCAGCCGGATACGCTGACGGATATCCGGCATCAGTTGTGACGGTACGGGTAATAACGGTCTTGTCGCAGCCATCAGTGAACGGCTCCAGATCGGGAGTAAGCCTGCCGCTGCACACGCAGTAGTCAGCTTCAGAAAATCTCGACGCTGCATAACGGAATATCCTTAGACGAAAAAGCATTTGTTAAGCATAAACCCTCTCCCTGCGGGAAGGTCAATACTCACCCTGCTTGCAAAGCGGTCAAAATAATCGTCATCCTGACAGCAACTATGCTAACGTGGATAACATGATATCGACCAGAGAACCCCAATGACTAAAATCTTCAGGCTGCTGTTGTTGACCGCATTAATGGGCGTCACCGGCACCAGCTTTGCTCTCGATGAATCTCAGGCCGAAGATATGGCCGACTTAACGGCAGTCTTCATCTACCTGAAAAATGACTGTGGTTACCAGAAAATTCCCGATAATCAGATCCGAAATGCCCTGATCTTCTTCGCCCGACAGAATCACTGGGATTTAAGTAACTATGACCAGATGAATATGCAACAACTCGGCGAAGCAAGCTATGAAGATCTGAGCGGTATCGCCGTGCCGCAGGCTCAGAAATGCCAGTCTCTGGCTGATAAATCGCTGAGCCTGCTCTCTTATGTTAAGCAGTGATCAGAAAGGCAGATGCCGTGCATCACTTCCGTGACTTCGTTATCATCATCAGCTTATTTTTATCATCCGGTAATACAGGAGAGTAATCACGTGTCACAGCACGATAAATGGCATGAAACATTGCATGACGGTTTCGGGCAGTATTTTACTGTCGATAAAGAACTTTATCGGGATAAAACCGAACATCAGGATTTAGTGATTTTCGAAAACAGTGCCTTCGGCAGAGTCATGGCTCTGGATGGTGTGGTACAAACCACCGAACGTGATGAATTTATCTACCATGAAATGCTGACCCACGTACCGCTTTTCGCCCACGGTGAAGCCCGCAGTGTGCTGATTATCGGCGGCGGTGATGGCGGAATGCTGCGCGAAGTCGCCCGTCATCCTGGCGTGGAACGGATCACTATGGTCGAAATTGACGCCGGGGTCGTAACGTTCTGTCGTGAGTACCTGCCGAACCATAGCGCGGGTGCTTATGATGACCCCCGCTTTACGCTGGTGATCGACGACGGTGTTAACTTCGTGAATCAGACAGATCAGAAATTTGATGTGATCATTTCTGACTGTACGGACCCGATCGGTCCCGGTGAAAGCCTCTTCACCTCTGACTTCTACGAAGGCTGCCAGCGTTGTCTGAATGAAGGCGGGATCTTCGTCGCACAGAACGGGGTCTGTTTTCTGCAGCAGGAAGAAGCGATTAACAGCCATCGTCGTCTGCGCCCTTATTTCTCAGATGTCAGTTTTTACCAGGCCGCGGTTCCGACCTATTACGGCGGAATTATGACTTTTGCCTGGGCGAGTAATGACGAGTCTCTGCGTACACTCACTCACGAGACGCTCACTCAGCGTATTAATGAATCCGGCATTACCTGCCGCTATTATACACCGGCTATTCATCAGGGCAGTTTTGCCTTACCACAGTATTTACTGGATGCTCTGTCAGCAGAGTGATCCGCAACTTTCCCTAAAGGAGGTGGACTAAATTGCAAAAGCTAAAACTACATGGCTTCAATAATCTGACGAAAAGCCTGAGTTTTTGTATCTATGATATTTGCTACGCGAACACAAAAGAAGAACGTGACGGCTACATCGCATATATCGACGAGCAATATAATGCTAACCGACTGACTGAAATTCTGACTGAAACCTGTTCTATCATAGGGGCTAATGTCCTGAACATTGCCCGCCAGGACTACGAGCCCCAGGGGGCCAGCGTCACTATTCTGGTGAGTGAAGAACCGGTTAATCCTGAAGATATCGATACCTCAGAGCACCCCGGCCCGCTACCGGATGCGATTGTTGCTCATCTCGATAAAAGCCATATCTGCGTACATACCTATCCGGAAAGCCACCCGGAAGGCGGTCTCTGTACTTTCCGGGCAGATATCGAAGTTTCGACCTGTGGTGTGATCTCCCCGCTGAACGCCCTGAACTACCTTATTCATCAGCTGGAATCCGATATCGTGACCATCGACTACCGTGTCCGTGGGTTCACCCGCGATATTAACGGGGTAAAACATTTCATCGATCATGAAATTAATTCGATTCAGAATTTTATGTCAGAGAATATGAAATCGATGTACGACATGATGGATGTCAATGTCTACCAGGAAAATATCTTTCACACCAAAATGCTGCTGAAAGAATTTGACCTGAAGCACTATCTGTTCAATACCCGTCCGGAAGATTTGACGGCCGGTGAACACCAGCGGATCACTGATCTGTTATGGAAAGAGATGCGTGAAATTTATTATGGCCGCAATATTCCTGCGGTAAATCAGAAATAAACGCTATCGGACCGGCACGCTGTTGCCGGTCTTTTCCTGCTTCCCGTTAACGGCGCTCAATAAACTTCTGATAGGCATCCACCAGCAGAAAGAAGTCTTCAACGCCACAAAATGCCAGTGACTCCTGATCGTAATAGCTCATTCCTTCTTCCGGTTCATCCGTATCAAAAGACAGCATATTGGCACTGATCATCACTTCTTCATCATCAATCCACAACGTGTACTCTTTACCCGTGCGGCTCCATTGCCGGGTCGTCCCTTTGACCGAACGGGCACCTTCACGTACCTCGTCGAGCAACGCCAGGTCTCCCCTGACTTCATCATTAAACCAGTGACCGACCGCCTCATGGTCCATCGACATGCGTACGATCACATTGCCGGTAACATCATGAACAAACTGGTATTCCATAACTGACTCCTGACGATACTGATGACATGATCATCAGCTCACAACTGTTAACACCTGTCGCTGCCGTTGGCAGGCTATGACACAGACACGGCCCGTATCCCGCGCCAGCACGACCGCAGAACAGGGATAAAAAAAGCACAGCCTGCGCTGTGCTTTTTCGCCTGAGACTATATTAACAGTAATCAGACGCTGGTCTGAAAAATAACGTCTTTAGCTTTGTCAGTATATTCGGGCAGGTGGTCAAAATTCAGGTAGCGGTAGGTATCGCTGGCTGTTTTATCCACCTCTGCCATGAAATGCTGATATTCGTCCGGCGTAGGCAGTTTGCCTGACAGAGAGGCCACAGCGGCGAGCTCAGCAGATGCCAGGTAGACGTTCGCACCATTCCCTAAACGGTTAGGGAAGTTACGGGTTGAGGTCGATACCACCGTCGCCCCGTCAGCGACACGGGCCTGGTTCCCCATGCAGAGTGAACATCCCGGAATTTCAACCCTGGCACCACTCTTACCAAAGACACTGTAGTAACCTTCTTCCGTCAACTGGGCGGCATCCATTTTGGTCGGCGGCGCAACCCATAACCGGGTCGGCAGCGGTCCTTTATGGCTATCCAGTAATTTACCGGCAGCACGGAAGTGACCGATATTGGTCATACAGGACCCGATAAAGACCTCGTCAATTTTCTCACCCTGCACATCGGATAACCAGCGGGCGTCATCCGGATCATTCGGCGCACACAGGATAGGCTGCGTGATCTCATTCAGATCGATATCGATCACCGCCGCATATTCTGCATCCGCATCCGCTTCAAGTAGTTGCGGATCCGCCAGCCATTGTTCCATGCCCTGGATACGGCGTTCGAGAGTACGGCGATCGCCATAACCTTCCGCAATCATCCATTTCAGTAGCACAATATTGGAATTGAGATATTCAATGATCGGCGCTTTATCCAGCTTGATCGTACAACCTGCCGCGGAACGTTCCGCTGAAGCATCAGAAAGTTCAAAAGCCTGTTCCGCTTTCAGATCCGGTAAACCTTCGATCTCCAGAATACGACCGGAGAAGATATTCTTTTTCCCTTTCTTCTCGACCGTCAGCAGTCCCTGTTTGATGGCATACAACGGGATAGCATGAACCAGGTCACGCAGGGTGATCCCGGGCTGCATCTTACCACTGAAACGCACCAGTACAGACTCCGGCATATCCAGGGGCATCACACCGGTGGCAGCAGCAAACGCGACGAGTCCGGAGCCGGCCGGGAACGAAATACCGATAGGGAAACGGGTATGAGAGTCTCCGCCGGTGCCGACCGTGTCCGGTAACAGCATGCGGTTCAGCCAGCTATGGATAATACCATCGCCCGGACGCAGAGAGACCCCGCCACGGTTCATTATGAAGTCCGGTAACGTGTGCTGCATCTGTACGTCGACTGGTTTGGGATACGCTGCCGTATGGCAAAACGACTGCATGACTAAATCAGCAGAGAAGCCGAGGCAGGCAAGATCCTTCAGTTCATCACGGGTCATTGGCCCGGTCGTATCCTGAGAACCGACAGACGTCATTTTTGGCTCACAGTATTCGCCTGGACGAATACCGGCGACACCACACGCCCGGCCGACCATTTTCTGGGCCAGCGAGAAACCACGCTCACTTTTCACCACATCCTTCGCTTTACGGAAGACGTCACTGTGCGGCAGGGAAAGTGCTTCACGGGCGCGGGCCGTCAGACCACGACCAATGATCAGCGGGATACGTCCACCCGCGCGAACCTCATCCAGCAGAACATCGGTTTTCAGCGCAAAGGTTTCCAGCAGTTCGTTATCCTCATGACGGCGAACTTCACCTTTATAAGGATAAATATCAATGACATCCCCCATATTGAGGCCGCTGACATCCACTTCTATCGGTAAGGCACCGGCATCTTCCATGGTATTGAAGAAGATCGGCGCGATTTTTCCGCCCAGAACCACACCGCCGCCCTTCTTATTCGGTACATAAGGGATATCATCCCCCATAAACCACAGGACAGAGTTGGTGGCTGATTTACGGGAAGAACCGGTACCGACCACATCCCCGGTATAGACCAGCGGAAAGCCTTTACTCTGTAAGGCTTCGATTTGTTTAATCGGGCCAATATTTCCGGCATCGTCCGGGGTAATGCCGTCACGGGCAATTTTCAGCATCGCCAGCGCATGCAACGGAATATCAGGACGAGACCAGGCATCCGGAGCCGGAGAAAGATCATCGGTATTGGTTTCACCGGTCACTTTAAAGACGGTCAGCGTGATCTTCTCCGCCAGCTCAGGACGGGACAGGAACCATTCGGCATCCGCCCAGGACTTCAGTACCTGCTGTGCAAAGGGATTACCTGCTTTGGCTTTTTCTTCAACATCATAAAAATTATCAAACATCAGCAGGGTATGGGACAGGGCTTTTGCCGCACCGGCCGCCAGCTTTTCATCATCCAGCGCATCGATTAACGGATGGATGTTATATCCTCCCTGCATAGTACCCAGCAGATCTACCGCTTTTTCAGGCGTGACTAGCGGGGAAGTGGCTTCACCTTTAACGATAGCCGCAAGGAACCCGGCTTTTACATAGGCAGCTTCATCAACACCAGGGGGGACACGATTTATCAGCAGATCTAACAGAAATTCTTCTTCACCTTTCGGTGGAGTTTTCAGCAGTTCAACCAGTGCTGCGGTCTGGGACGCATCTAAAGGCTTGGGGACAATTCCCATAGCAGCACGTTCGGCAACGTGCTTACGGTATTCATCTAGCACGACGTTCTCCTCACTCACATTGTATTGGCTTCCTGCGCTATGGCTCTGCATGTAAAAGGTATTATCGCAGAGATTAAAAGCGCGGGTCCGCTTTGGCAGCTTATCAGCATCCTGATCTGTTGTTAATCTGTTTACAAAAAATCAACATCCTTGCCGTTCAGGGAACATGCCGGTACATAACGCTAATCAGCTGAAATATAATACATTAATTAAACTAGCACTCTTCATGCTGAAACATAAAGAAAAAATATCACTCCATTTCCGGTGACAGCCACCGGCCTGCGGGGACTTTTCAGGCAATATAAAAAACGCTGGTTGAACTGTGGTTTAAGTTCCGGGTTTACCTTACCTGCTAAAAACCTTATATTTTATCTGCCTTTTTTATACAGGATTATCCCTTGAACAGTTACCGAACGTACAAGGGCAGATAAATTGCTTGTCTGCCCCTTGGCAGACAGCAGCGAGCGAATAGCCACGCCTGTCTTTATTTTATCGCAGACGAGGTATCAAAAATGTTCACCCACGCACTCTTTCCTCCGGGTTTATCCCTTTAATCGTACCTGCCGTCACTGTGCCGGTTTGCACAGAAAACTTTCCACGAATCCTTAATGAAGGAGCCACAGATGGACGATGACCCGACCAGGCAACGTTATATGCGTTGCAGGGGGACGCCTGCCTGACCCTCAACTCTGCAGCGTATCTTACTTTTTTTACTGTCCTGCGCCCGGGATCCCCGCGCCGGCAGTCACAAAGCGGATACTATTGAGATGACACAGATTATAAATACCCGCCCGCTGCTGCAGGAAAAACAGCAGCCGCAGACACCGGAATGGCTGATCAGCCATCATATTACTACCAGCACAGAAGCAACACTGGCGTCACTCGATGCCGGCAGCCAGGGATTAACCGCTGAACAGGTTGCTGACCGTCAGCACCGTTTTGGTCCGAACGAAATTGCCGTAAAAAAAGCCCCTCCGGCCCTTATCCAGTGGCTGCAGGCCTTCAATAATCCTTTTATTTATGTGCTGCTGGCACTGGCGATTGTCAGTTTTGTGACCGATTACTGGATCCCTCTTCGTGCCGGTGATAAACCGGATCTGACCAGCGTGATTATTATGAGCTGTATGATCCTGTTCAGCACCCTGCTCCGTTTTGTGCAGGAATTCCGTACCAACAAAGCCGCAGATGCACTGAACTCTCTGGTGGAAGTGACGGTGAATGTCCGTCGGCAGGATGAACAGCATCAGTCTGTCGTCCTGTCTGTGCCCCGCCACGAAATCGTGCCCGGCGACATCGTCATGCTCAGCGCCGGAGACATTGTTCCGGCCGATCTGCGTTTGCTGGAAAGCAGTTCACTGCAACTGAATCAGTCCGTCCTGACCGGTGAAACGCTCCCGGTTGAAAAACACGCCCGGGTTCATGCGGAAGAGTCACAGGCTGAGATCAGCGAACAGGCACTGCTCCACCAGCCAGCCATAGCTTTGATGAGCACCAGCGTCCTCAGTGGTTCTGCCACCGCCGTCGTCGTCGCCACAGGTGAAGACACCTGGTACGGATCACTGGCCGGGAAGATTTCCGGTGCGGCTCCTAAAACTGCCTTTGATAAAGGGGTCAACAGTGTCAGTTGGTTGCTGATCCGCTTTATGCTATTGATGGTGCCGGTTGTCTTTCTGATTAACGGGCTGACCAAAGGTGAATGGACTGAGGCGTTGTTCTTTTCCCTGGCGGTGGCCGTTGGCCTGACCCCCGAAATGCTGCCAATGATCGTCAGTACGAATCTGGCCAAGGGTGCCATGGCGCTGGCGTCCAGAAAAGTCGTGGTGAAACGTATCAATGCCATTCAGAACCTGGGGGCCATGGATATTCTTTGCACCGATAAAACCGGCACCCTGACCGATGACAATATTATCCTTGCCGGTGCACTCACTGCGGATGGCTTCGACGATATCCACGTTGCTGAAATGGCATGGCTGAACAGTTATCTGCAGCAGGGCATCAATAATCCGATGGATCGTGCCATCAATGACTATGCCACTCAGCAGGGGATAGCACGCCGGTTGCTGCATATTCGTAAAGCCGATGAATTACCGTTCGACTTTACCCGGCGTTGTCTTTCTGTGTCGGTTTACGACGACCATGGCAGACAACAGCTCATCTGCAAAGGGGCCAGTGAAGAGATGCTAGCCCGCTGCACACGCGTCCTATCCGGTAAAGAAGAGGTCCTTCTCACCCCGGAACATCTGCAACATTACCGGGATTATGTGGCAGAGAAAAACCGCCAGGGTTATCGCGTGCTTCTGATGGGCAGCAAAACCTTGTCCCCGGAGAATGCCCTGCGCCGTTTGCGCCATGACGATGAATGTGATCTGACACTGTGCGGGATCCTGTGTTTCCTTGACCCGGTAAAACAGGGGGCGGAAAGCGCCCTGGCTTCACTGAAAGCCCGCGGGGTTCAGGTCAAAGTTCTGACCGGCGATAATGCCGAGGTGACCGCTAAAATTTGCCGTGACCTGCGTCTGTCTGCCGGTATCCCGTTACAGGGACCGGATATCGCCGCCATGGACGATGAGACCCTGAAACAGCAACTGGCCAGCCATACTATTTTTGCACGGCTGACCCCGTCGGATAAAACGCGGATAGTGACACTGCTGCAACAGTCCGGTCATACCGTCGGCTTTCTCGGTGATGGTATTAACGATGCCGCGGCACTGCATGCTGCCGATGTCGGGATCTCAGTGGATAATGCGACTCAGATTGCACAGAATGCAGCGGATATTATTTTGCTGGAAAAAGACCTGCAGGTTCTGGAACACGGCGTCCGTATCGGCCGTCAGACCTTCGGGAATATCATCAAGTATCTGAATATCACCGCCAGTTCTAACTTCGGCAATGTCTTCTCGGTCTTAATTGCCAGCGCCTTTATTCCGTTTATGCCAATGCTGGCCATTCAGTTGCTGCTGCAAAACCTGATCTATGATGTGTCTCAGATGCTGTTACCCTGGGATAGCATGGATGAAGAGTTTGTGGCACAGCCCCGGAAATGGGATGCCGGAAATATCGGGCGCTTTATGCTGGTGATGGGCCCGATTTCATCGGTATTCGATGTGGCTACCTTTGCCATCATGTGGCACGTCTTTTCTGCTCACAGTGAGGCCACACAATCGTTGTTCCAGTCCGGCTGGTTTGTGGAAGGTCTGCTGTCACAGACGCTGGTGGTTCATATGCTGCGGACCCGCAAAATCCCGTTCCTGCAGAGCTGTGCCCGCTGGCCGGTACTGTTAAGCACATTAGCTGTAGTCGTTATCGGGATCGCCCTGCCGTACTCACCGCTGGCAACCACCTTCAGGTTACAGCCTTTACCACTGAGCTATTTCCCCTGGTTATTACTGATCCTGACCGGGTACTGCCTGCTGAGTCAGTCCGTAAAACAGTTTTACTGCCGGCGTTTTGGTCAGTGGTTTTAAGCACGGAACGGAACCCCCCCATAAACAACGGCTCCCTGAGGAGCCGTTGTTTTACTGCCTTTCCCTGTTACTTTTTCTTCGCTTTAGGGTTAGGTAAGTCGGTAATACTGCCTTCATAAATCTCAGCGGCCAGGCCGACGGACTCATGTAAGGTCGGGTGGGCATGAATGGTCAGCGCAATATCTTCCGCATCACATCCCATTTCAATCGCCAGCCCGATTTCGCCCAGTAATTCACCGCCATTCGTACCGACAATCGCCCCACCGATAATACGGTGTGATTCTTTATCGAAAATTAGCTTGGTCATACCGTCTGCGCAATCAGAAGCAATTGCCCTGCCTGAAGCCGCCCACGGGAAGGTGGAGACTTCGTAACTGATGCCTTTCTCTTTGGCTTCTTTTTCGGTCAGACCAACCCAGGCAACTTCCGGCTCGGTATACGCGATAGACGGGATCACCTTAGGATCGAAATAGTGTTTCTTACCGGAGATAACTTCGGCAGCCACGTGCCCTTCATGTACCCCTTTGTGTGCCAGCATTGGCTGACCCACGATGTCCCCGATAGCAAAGATATGCGGTACGTTGGTACGCATCTGTTTATCAACCTGAATGAAACCACGGTCATCAACGTCAACCCCGGCCTTACCGGCATCCAGGCTCTTACCGTTAGGCAGACGACCGATAGCGACCAGTACCGCATCATAACGCTGTGGTTCCGCAGGGGCATTTTTGCCTTCCATCGAGACATAAATACCGTCTTCTTTGGCTTCAACCGCGGTCACTTTGGTTTCCAGCATCAGCGTAAACTGCTTGCTGATACGACGGGTAAAGGCTTTAACCACATCTTTGTCAGCGGCCGGGATCACCTGGTCAAACATCTCCACCACATCAATCTGTGAACCCAGGGCATGATACACGGTCCCCATTTCCAGGCCGATAATACCACCGCCCATAATCAGCAGGCGCTCAGGCACTTCTTTCAATGCCAGTGCATCGGTAGAGTCCCAAACACGGGGATCTTCATGCGGGATAAACGGTAGCTGTACCGGACGGGAACCGGCAGCAATAATCGCATTATCGAAACTGATGGTGGTCGTGCCGTTTTCGCCTTCAACCTGCAGCGTATTCGCGCCGGTAAATTTACCGAAACCGTTCACGACGTTAACTTTGCGGCCTTTTGCCATTCCCGCAAGTCCACCGGTCAGCTGGGTGATGACTTTCTCTTTCCAGGTACGGACTTTATCGATATCCGTTTTTGGCTGACCAAATACGATACCGTGAGCTTCAAGCGCTTTGGCTTCTTCGATAACTTTTGCGACGTGCAGTAACGCCTTGGAAGGGATACAACCTACGTTCAGACAAACACCGCCAAGGGTGCTGTAGCGTTCAACCAGAACCGTTTCCAGTCCTAAGTCAGCACAACGAAAAGCGGCGGAGTAGCCTGCAGGACCTGCACCAAGTACCACGACCTGGGTTTTAATCTCTGTACTCATCATGACCTCTTATTTGACTGTCCGGCAGTCCGACGTCAGTTGTTATCATTGATAACGTCCGCAAACCACCCGGACGTATTTAGCGCAAGAGTTTACAGAATTGTTAATAAACTGCAAACAGCGTTATGTTAGCGAAAGTCACCTGTGGTGACGGTCATTAACGCCGTAAACTCTCTTCCGGCAGGATGCATATACCGGATGCAAACACCTTGATACGTTCGGCACAGTAATAAGGCCGGCGATTATCACCGGCCTCATCCGTGTTACATAATCAGACGACGAATGTCTGACAGTACCTGATTGATATACGTGATAAACCGCGCACCATCGGCACCATCGATCACCCGATGGTCAAACGATAACGACAACGGCAACATCAGGCGCGGTGTAAAGTCCTTACCGTTCCAGACCGGTTTCATCGCCGATTTTGAAACCCCCAGGATAGCCACTTCCGGTGCATTCACAATCGGTGTAAACGATGTAGTCCCCAGTCCGCCAAGGCTGGAAATAGTAAAGCATCCGCCCTGCATATCGCCGGAGGTAAGTTTTCCGTTACGGGCTTTTTTCGAGATATCCATCAGCTCACGGGATAACTCAATAATGCCTTTTTTGTTCACGTCACGGAATACCGGAACCACCAACCCGTTAGGAGTGTCGACCGCTACCCCGATATTAATATATTTTTTCAGGGTTAAACGTTGTGCATCTTCAGAAATCGAACTATTGAAACGCGGGAAGGCTTCCAGTGCTTTTGCCACCGCTTTCATAATAAACACCACCGGCGTAATTTTTACGTCCAGTTTCTGTTTCTCAGCGTCAACATTCTGCTGCTTACGGAACGCTTCCAGTTCAGTGATATCCGCTTCATCGAAATGCGTGACATGCGGGATCATCATCCAGTTACGGCTCAGGTTAGCCCCGGACAGTTTCTGAATACGTCCCAGCTCGACTTCTTCAATCTCACCAAACTTGCTGAAGTCTACCTTCGGCCATGGCAGCATCCCCGGCAGTGCTGTCGCACCGGAGGCAGGGTTCTCTGCACGTTTCACGGCATCTTTCACGTACGCCTGCACATCTTCACGCAGGATACGGTTTTTACGGCCGGTCCCTTTCACTTTCGCCAGGTTAACCCCGAACTCACGTGCCAGACGACGGATCACCGGGGTGGCGTGGACGTAAGCATCATTTTCTGCAAAGTCACTTTGGGCGGCTGCAGGCTTAGCCGTATTCTGCGCCGGAGCAGGCGCTTTTTCTGCTGCAGGGACCGGGGCGGCCTGAGGCGCTGATGCCGGGGCAGCTACCGGCGCACTGCCGGCAATTTCAAACACCATCATCGGTGAGCCGGTGCTGACTTTATCGCCGACGGAAATACTGATGGATTTAACCGTACCGGCATACGGTGCCGGAACTTCCATTGAGGCTTTATCACCTTCAACGGTGATCAGTGATTGTTCGTTTTCAACCTTATCACCGACCTTCACCATGATTTCGGTCACTTCAACTTCATCACCACCGATGTCAGGCACCTGAATGATTTTCTCTTCGCTGGCCGTGGCTGCAGGTGCGGCCGCTGGTGCAGTATTTTCTGCGACCGGTGCGGCGTCGGCGTCCGACGTTTCAAAGACCATGATAAGCGATCCGGTACTGACTTTATCGCCGAGGGTCACTTTAATCTCTTTCACTTTACCGGCAAAAGGTGCAGGCACTTCCATGGAGGCCTTATCGCCTTCGACAGTCAGCAGAGACTGTTCAGCCTCAACCGTATCGCCGGCTTTCACCAGAATTTCGGTGACTTCCACTTCATCACCCCCGATATCCGGGACATTGACCTCACGGGTTCCGGTGGCTGAAGCAGCCGCGGCTTGTGGCTGCGCTGTCTCTGCTGCTTTCGCGGCCGGCGCTTCGGCTTCAGCCGCCTCGAAGATCATAATCAGTGATCCGGTCGCCACTTTATCGCCGGTAGCGACTTTAATTTCTTTAATAACACCGGACTGAGGTGAAGGCACCTCCATCGATGCCTTGTCCCCTTCAACCGTGATCAGTGATTGCTCGGCGTCAACCTTATCACCCACTTTGACCAGGATTTCCGTCACTTCAACTTCATCAGTGCCGATATCCGGAACGTTGATTTCAATTGCCATCAATAATTACCTCTTACGCCAGACGCGGATTGACTTTATCAGCATCGATATCAAATTTACGGATCGCCTCAGCGACCACATTTTTATCAATCTCACCGCGTTTAGCCAGTTCACCCAGAGCAGCAACCACCACATACGAAGCATCGACTTCAAAATGATGACGCAGATTTTCACGGCTGTCAGAGCGACCAAAGCCATCCGTACCCAGCACACGATAATCACTGGCAGGAATATAGTTGCGTACCTGCTCAGCAAACAGTTTCATGTAATCGGTCGATGCGACGGCCGGAGCATCACTCATCACCTGAGCAATATAAGGCACGCGAGGCTCTTCGGCAGGATGCAGCATGTTCCAGCGCTCACAGTCCTGACCATCACGAGCCAGTTCGGTAAAGGATGTCACACTGTAAACGTCGGAGCCGACACCGTACTCTTTGGCCAGGATTTCTGCGGCTTCACGGACATGACGCAGCATAGCGCCGGAGCCCAGTAACTGTACTTTGCCTTTGCTGCCTTGCAGGGTATCCAGTTTGTAGATCCCCTTACGGATACCTTCTTCCGCAGCTTCCGGCATCGCTGGCATATGATAGTTTTCGTTCAGGGTGGTAATGTAGTAATACACATTTTCCTGAGCTTCACCGTACATCCGCTCCAGACCGTCATGCATAATCACCGCCACTTCATACGCGTAGGCCGGGTCATAAGAGATACAGTTAGGAATAGTCAGTGACTGAATATGGCTATGTCCGTCTTCATGCTGCAGGCCTTCACCGTTCAGTGTAGTACGTCCGGACGTTCCGCCCACCAGGAAGCCACGGGCTTGCTGATCCCCGGCGGCCCAGCACAGATCACCGATACGCTGGAACCCAAACATGGAGTAATAGATGTAGAACGGGATCATCGGCAGGTTATTGGTACTGTACGATGTCGCGGCGGCTAACCAGGACGCCCCGGCCCCCAGTTCGTTGATCCCTTCCTGCAGGATCTGACCTTTCTCGTCTTCTTTGTAGTAAGCCACCTGCTCGCGGTCCTGCGGTGTGTACTGCTGACCGTTCGGGCTGTAGATACCAATCTGACGGAACAGACCTTCCATACCAAAGGTACGCGCTTCATCGGCAAGGATCGGCACCAGACGATCTTTAATCGATGCATTTTTCAGCATGACATTCAGCGCACGTACGAAGGCAATGGTGGTAGAAATTTCTTTGCTTTGCTCATCGAGCAAAGACTTAAATTCGTCAAGTGCAGGGATATCCAGTTTGTCAGTGAACTTCTCCTGACGGCTTGGCAGATACCCTCCCAGTTTCTCACGCTGACCGTGCAGGTACTGATACTCTTCCGATGCTTTGTCAAAGGTAACGTACGGCAGTGTTTCCAGCTGCTCATCACTGACCGGCACATTGAAACGATCACGGATATAGCGCACGCCATCCATGTTCATTTTCTTCACCTGGTGCGCGATGTTTTTACCTTCCGCCGTTTCACCCATGCCATACCCTTTAACGGTATGCGCCAGGATCAGCACCGGTTTTCCTTTGGTGTCCTGCGCTTTTTTCAGGGCCGCATAGACTTTCTTCGGATCATGACCACCACGGTTCAGTGACCAGATCTCATCGTCTGACATATCTTTGACCAGTGCCGCCGTCTCCGGATATTTTCCGAAGAAGTGCTCACGCACATAGGCCCCGTCTTTTGACTTAAAGGTCTGATAATCACCGTCAACGGTTTCATTCATCAGCTGAATAAGCTTACCACTGGTGTCTTTACGCAGCAGTTCGTCCCAGCGATCGCCCCAGATGACTTTAATCACTTCCCAGCCGGCACCGGTAAAGATACCGTCCAGTTCATTAATAATTTTACCGTTACCTGTCACCGGTCCATCCAGACGTTGCAGGTTACAGTTAATGATGAACACCAGGTTATCCAGTTTCTCACGGGTTGCGATAGTGATCGCCCCTTTGGATTCCGGCTCATCCATTTCACCGTCGCCCAGGAAGGCATAAACGGTCTGCGCCGAGGTCTTTTTCAGACCACGGTGTTCCAGATATTTCAGGAATTTTGCCTGGTAGATTGCCGACAACGGTCCCAGCCCCATAGAAACCGTCGGGAACTGCCAGAAATCAGGCATCAGTTTAGGGTGTGGATAAGAAGAAAGCCCCTTACCATGAACCTCCTGACGGAAGTTGTTCAACTGTTCTTCCGTTAAACGACCTTCCAGGAAGGCGCGGGCATAGATGCCAGGCGAAATGTGCCCCTGGAAATAAACCAGGTCGCCGCCATCCTGCGCAGTACGGGCGCGGAAGAAGTGGTTAAAGCAAACTTCGTAAATGGTCGCAGAAGACTGGAAAGACGCCATATGGCCACCCAGTTCCAGATCTTTTTTAGATGCTCTCAGTACCGTCATAATCGCATTCCAGCGAATTGCTGAACGAATACGTCGCTCCAGTGCCTGGTTCCCCGGATATTCCGGTTCATCGTCAACGGAAATAGTATTGATGTAGTCCTGCGCAGAAGCGCCGGCTGCCACACTGACACCACCTTTGCGAGCCGCATCAAGTACCTGATCAATTAAGTACTGAGCGCGTTCAACACCTTCTTCACGGATGACCGATTCGAGCGCCTGTAACCAGTCGCGGGTTTCAATCGGATCCACGTCATTAGGTAAACGTTCTGACATGGGGCTATTCCTTATCTGTGTCTAATACGTTGAATTTTGAGTAGCTTATCTGTAAAACAAAGTTGGGGTACAGAGCAGACAAGCACTTCATAATTGCACATACCTTGATGTGCCTAACCCTTGCGTTGCTGAAGACGTCTTAATGAACGTTCCCGCCGGCTTTCTTCCCGGCTTCTTTCCAGCAATATTTCTTCAAGAAACGCCAGGTGCGAGTGTGATTCTTCACGGGCTTTTTCCGGCTCACGTGCAATAATCGCCTCAAAAATTCTGGCGCGGTGTCCACTTACTTTCGCTAGCATATCGCGTCGTAAGTAAAGTGTTTCAAAATTCTGCCGGACATTTTGTTCCAGCAGCGGCCCCATAGCGCGCACAAGATGCAACAGCACCATATTATGGGCGGCTTCAGTGACGGTTATTTGATATTTAATGACGGCGTCAGCTTCGGCATCCAGGTTTCCGCTGTCCTGTGCCTGCTGAATACGGATGTGATGTGCGCGGATACGCGCTAAATCCTCTTCCGTCCCCCGCAACGCCGCATAGTACGCCGCTATCCCCTCCAGCGCATGCCGGGTTTCCAGTAAATCAAAACGGGATTCAGGAGAATTCGCCAGTATACCGACCAGCGGGTCGCTCAGGCTTTGCCAGAGAGTCGTCTGCACAAAGGTCCCGCCTCCCTGACGACGAGATAACAGTCCCCGGGCTTCCAGGCGCTGTATCGCCTCACGCACGGAGGGGCGCGATACATCAAATTGACGGGCAAGCTCGCGCTCCGGGGGGAGTTGTTCTCCCGGACACAATGAGCCTTCCATAATCAGCGACTCCAGTTGCTGCTCAATCACATCTGACAGCTTAGGTTGTCGGATTTTGCTGTACGCCATCACAGTCGTTAATTTATTCCTGTCATTGTGCCGGATAATTGGTATTACCAATTAGCAAAATACGGGCGCTAAAAGTAACAAATTATTTACCTGCTGTCCATATACCGGTGCCAGCTTTGCGTCAGGATCAAATCCCGGAAATGCGCGATTTTTTCTTTACCATCAACGTCGTCAGCCTGTTTACTCCGGATTTCCTGCTGTTATCTCGCCCTCTGTGGCGGGTAATTCATCCCCTGTTTTTCCTGTCCCGGCAGGATGGAACCGGGCCCATCGCCAAAGATAGGCTTTTTTGAGCACGAAACAACAAAAGCAAGGTGCAAAGCGTATGACTTATCACTATTCTGATCCGCAGGCAGACGGCAGTATCGTGCTGTTACGGACAGGTAAAATAATAACGAAAGCACTATAAATCACTGCCTTCCCTCACCCTGGGAAAGCAGAACTGTAGATGATTAAGAGGTTTTTTTATGGAAAAACAGCAAGAGGACACGCTGAAGCGGGGATTGAAGAACCGCCATATTCAGTTAATCGCTCTGGGGGGAGCCATTGGTACAGGCCTGTTTCTCGGAATAGCGCAAACGATAAAAATGGCCGGTCCTTCCGTCCTGCTGGGGTATGCCATCGGCGGGTTTATCGCCTTTCTGATCATGCGTCAGCTGGGTGAAATGGTGGTAGAGGAGCCGGTCGCCGGGTCATTTAGTCATTTCGCCTATAAATACTGGGGGAGCTTTGCAGGATTTGCTTCCGGCTGGAACTACTGGGTGCTCTATGTGCTGGTAGCCATGGCTGAACTCACTGCTGTCGGCGTCTATATTCAGTACTGGTGGCCGGAAATTCCCACATGGGTGTCTGCAGCGGTCTTCTTTGTACTGATCAATGCCATTAACCTGAGCAATGTGAAAGTCTACGGTGAGATGGAGTTCTGGTTCTCTATCATTAAAGTCGTAGCTGTCATCGGTATGATCCTGTTTGGTGGCTGGATGTTGTTCAGCGGACACGGTGCGCCTGAAGCCTCTTTCTCCAATATCTGGGCCATCGGGGGCTTCTTCCCTCACGGTATTTCCGGGCTTGTGATGTCGATGGCAGTCATCATGTTCTCTTTCGGCGGACTTGAACTGGTGGGGATCACCGCGGCAGAAGCCGATAATCCGGAGCGGAGCATCCCTAAAGCCACTAACCAGGTGTTGTACCGTATTCTGATTTTTTACATCGGCTCACTGACCATCCTGTTATCACTCTACCCGTGGACGAAAGTGGTCGAAGGTGGCAGCCCGTTTGTGCTTATCTTCCATGAACTGGGTGACAGCCTGGTCGCGAATGCGCTGAATATTGTGATCCTGACCGCCGCTCTCTCGGTCTATAACAGTTGCGTCTACAGTAACAGCCGTATGCTGTACGGGCTGGCGAAGCAGGGTAATGGTCCCCGCGCTCTGCTGAAGGTCGACCGCCGTGGGGTGCCTTATGTTGCTCTGGGACTGTCTGCCGTAGCCACTGCTCTCGGGGTACTGATCAACTATCTGATGCCGGCGAAAGCCTTTGGTTTACTGATGTCATTGGTGGTCTCTGCTCTGGTCATTAACTGGGCCATGATAAGCCTGGCGCATCTGAAATTCCGTAAAGCGAAAGAGAGGCAGGGAGTTACCCCACGCTTTAAAGCACTTCTTTATCCGCTGGGTAACTGGATTTGTCTGCTGTTTATGGCAGCTATCCTGGTCATCATGGTCATGACCCCGGGAATGGCGATTTCTGTGTGGCTGATCCCCGTCTGGCTGGTTATTCTGGCCATCGGGTATTTATTCCGGACGAAGAAGCATCCGGCCTGATAATCCACGGTTGACGTAAAAAGGGCGCAGTTCAGAAAGATCTGACTGCGCCCTTTTTGTCCCTCAGAGGATGACCGGCTAGAGCAGTGTCCCTGTGATTGTCAGTAGCGCCACCACCACCACCAGCACCAGCGTGATACGTTTCGCCAACGCCACCGCCATACGGGGTTTTTCCACTTTATCCGTACAGGGGTCGCGTTCCAGCGAGAACTGGGCCAGACGGGTCAGAACCTGATACGGCGTGTGTCGCACATCCCTGATAAATTTGAACCAGGCAGGTAAGGCTTTTTCACCATGCCCTAACAGCGCATAAGCCACACCGGCAAGGCGTACAGGGATCCAGTCCAGCACAAACAGTAATTTCTCCACGCCGGACTGTTCACGTTCGGCTGCTGTCTGATGAGCCGCCAGCCAGCCTTGCCAGGCGCGCAGAAACGCGTATCCGACCAGCGTTACCGGCCCCCACGGCCCCCCCACCACAAACCAGAACAGCGGTGCGAGGTAGAAGCGGTAGTTAATCCACAGCAGTGCATTCTGTAACTCACGCAGATACACACGCTCATTCGCGGTATCCGGTAATCCGTGAATTAAACTCAGCTCATCAGCCATTGCCTGATGGGCGGCCTGATCATCGACGCTGGCCGACTTCAGATAAGCATGATAATGCAGACGCGTGACCCCGGCGCCGATGCATAATACCCCGACCACGACCCATAACAGCAACGACGGTACTCCGAAGAATAACCCCCGCAGGCTCAGCACCAGCACCAGCGTTATCAGCATTGCCAGAACCGCCATACCGGTCGTGCGTATCATCGAGAAATGGGTCTGCCCACGGAAAATCGGCCGTAACCGATGCTCCAGCTGCCAGTGTTCACCCAATTTAAATAACCGTTCCCAGCCCAGTACCAGTAACAAGGTAAATAACGTCATTCTTTCCAGCCCTTATTTCATTTCTGTCCGGCCTGCTCGCCGGTTATCGCCTGCAGTTGTTGCCGGTAGTATTGCCAGTCAAATGCCTCCCCGGGATCCGTCTTACGTCCGGGGGCAATATCACTGTGCCCGGTAATATCGTCAGTTTTTATCGGATAACAATGCATCAGAAGGCGTGTTATCTGACACAATGATTCGTATTGCTGCGCGGTATACGCCACGGTATCCGTGCCTTCCAGCTCAATACCGATGGAAAAATCATTACAATTATCCTGCCCGTGATAGGAAGACTGCCCGGCATGCCAGGCGCGCTTATCAAAAGCCACATATTGCACTATTTCACCATCACGTCGGATCAGGCAATGTGCAGCCACCTTTAGCGCCGCGATCCCCTCAAAATACGGGTCATCGTCGGGATTCAGGGTGCCGGTAAAGAGCTGGTCTATCCAGGGACCGCCAAATTTCCCCGGAGGCAGGCTGATATTATGGATCACCAATAGCCAGGGGGACACCTCTTCCGGACGCTCGTTAAAATGCGCTGAAGGGACTTTTCTTGCCGTTGTCAGCCAGCCAGATTCAAGTTTCATATGGGTCATGTTCCCTGCATAAGGTCGAGAATAACATAAGAGTTATCATGATATTGCTTATCCGTTCCGGGTGCCAGCGACTCTCAGACTGACGGCCTCAGCCGTCAGACCCGATGACTCAACTGGTTACGCTATTCGGCTGGAGAGTCATGACACTTCAGGCTACAGTATTTATTCCTGTGACTAAAGGAGCAAACAGCCCCATGCCCGTAAGCCATACTGCCTCAGAACACTGCAAACGACAGCTACTCGAACGCGTCAGGTATGACATTCCGGAAGTCGTTACGCAGGCATTACAGAATGCCCCCGCAGGCAAGCGACACCCTGACCATCCTCTGGTGACTCGTCTGGTCAGCGAAACGCAGCGCAGCCAGGCGCAGCTTATCAGCCATGAAGACGGTATATTCTGCGGTAAAGCCTGGGCTGAGGCGGTGCTTCAGCAGATTAGCCCCGACATAACGTGGCAGTGGCATACCAGCGATGCCGCCGCGATTCATCAGGGTCAAATACTGGCCACCCTGACCGGCCCCGCTACCGCATTACTCAGTGCCGAAACTTCGGTGCTGCATTTTTTACAGACATTATCCGGAATTTCAACCCGCTTCAGCCATACCCTTAGCCAGTTAGCTGACACTCAGCTCCGGGTGATGGATTCCCTGAATACTCAGCCGGGATTCAGTAACGCGATAAAATATGCGCTTCTCTGCGGCGATCATACGGCACAGCGGCTGGACCTGAGCGATCTGATCCCCATTAACGAAAACCATATTATCGCCTGTGGCTCGGTCGTTTCGGCAATAGAAAATGCCCGCTGGATCGACCCGGACCGCCCGATTGAAGTCACAGTGACATCGTTCACACAGTTCTCACAGGCACTGGTCGCCGGGGCAGATCTTATACAGTTGCAAAACTTCACCTTGCCGGAAGTCAATGCTGCGGTCACTGAACGCCACAAACAACAGGTGTCACCGATGCTGATTATCAGCGGACAAAATACCTGTCAGCATCTGCCGGCCCTTTCACATACCGGTGTGGATTACCTTTCCGCCAATGCACTACTGAACCAGCCACAGCCTCTGAATATTTCACTGCAGTTTTTGCCCGCCAGCGCCTAAACCTTTCCCGGGCCGGTTTATCTGTTACGGATGCCGGCACACATCCTGACTGCTTTGCGATGAAACAACCGATAAAACTCCGGATGCGATCTCCTGCCGCCGGAGATCATCCATCCCTCCTGCCGGCATAACGCTTTACTCTTCCCGGCTTATTACAAGGAGGGTATCTATGGAAAAACAACAAGGTTTTACCCTGATTGAGCTAATGATCGTGATCGCGATTATCGCCATCCTCAGTGCTATCGGTTTACCGGCGTATCAGAACTATCTGCAGAAAGCGGCCATCACCGATATGTTGCAACTAATGTTACCGTATAAAACCGCGATTGAACTTTGCAGTATGGAAAAAGGAACCAGCCAGGGATGTAATGCAGAGACATACGGTATCCCCGCCGTGAAAGGGTCTCGTTACACCGGAAGCCTGCAGGTCAGTGACGGTAAAATGACTCTCACTGGCAGCGAAACATTGAAAGGGTTAACGGTCGAACTGCTCCCCCACTGGAATGCACAGGACGGTGAGTTTTCATGGACCAAGCGATGCCTGAGTGAAAACCGACTGCTTCTCAACAATTGTCGATCACAATTCCGGTTCGACGATCAGCAGGAGGAGCTATGATCCCGCAATCGCTGGATAATTTATGCCGCCAGATCCCTGCCTGCATCCTCTCACTGGACGCCACGTTACTCAGGCTGGCAGTGACAGCGTTGCCCGCTGAGGAAATTATCGAATCTCTGCGTTTCGCCAGCCAGCGACAAGTCAGTTTTGAAGTCTGGCCACTAGCCCGGATTGAAAACTGCCGCCAGCAGACGGCTTCTCCGTCATCATCTCCGGTAAGCGGAAACCCTGAAAGCACCAATATCCCGGAGCTTGCCGGGCAGCTACTGGCACTGGCCATTCGCTTACGGGCCTCTGATATTCATATTGAACCGACCCCGGAAGGAATACGGGCCCGTCTGAGAATCGACGGTATTCTCTCCCCCTGCCCGCTCAGGTTGCCCTGTCCGGGGAATTCACTGATTGCCCGATTTAAAATTCTGGCCGGCGTGGATATCGCTGAAAACCGACTGCCGCAGGATGGTCAACTGAGCTATGAAACCGGCGATGACAGACAGAGCTTTCGTCTGTCGACTCTGCCGACACACTTCGGAGAGAAAGTCGTGCTCAGACGTCTGCAGACCCTGTCCGCAGCCCTGACTCCTGCACAGTTAGGGCTGGAGCCAGACACGCTGACTCAGTTACTGGCCGTATTACAGCAACCTCAGGGGATGATTCTGGTCACCGGGCCGACAGGCAGCGGTAAAACCCTGACGCTTTACAGTCTGTTAAATGCCTTAAATACCCCGGATAGAAACCTCTCCACGGTGGAAGACCCGATAGAGATGACTCTGCCCGGCATTAATCAGACGCAAATCAATACCCGTGCCGGGCTGGACTTCGCCCGTATCCTGCGGGCGCTGCTTCGCCAGGATCCGGATGTCATTATGATTGGCGAAATCAGGGATAACGAAACGGCAGACATTGCCGTCAAAGCAGCTCAGACCGGCCATCTGGTTCTATCAACGCTACACACCAATTCGACACCTGAAGCGATAACGCGCTTACGCCAGATGGGCATTGCCGGGTATCTGCTGGCCGCTTCGCTGCGGTTAGTCATCGCCCAACGGCTGGTCCGCAGGTTGTGCCGGCATTGTCGTCGCCAGGCAGATACCACACTACCCGGCCCGCCCGGCCGGCAACCGTCCGCCATAACACACTGGCTGGCTGAAGGTTGTGACCACTGTTTTGGCGGCTATTATGGCCGGTTCGCCATTTTTGAAGTATTGGCCATTACCGGTGATTTACACCAGGCTATCGCTGCCGATGTCTCCTCTCAGGAGTTAAAAATGATTGCTTCCCGCCAGGGCATGCAGCCTCTGTTTATATCTGGTTTGAATGCCGTCAGCCGTGCTGACACCTCCTGGGCTGAAGTACTTCGTGTGACGGGGGGGCTGGATGAGTAATTACTGTTTATTTCACTGGCGGGCTATCGATGCTGAAGGGGGTTATTGTCAGGGAGAAATGCTGGCGGATAACCCCCGCCGGTTGCAGGATATGATGTCTCAACAGGACTTAATTCCGCTGAAAATCACACGAAAAAAGTGTTATTCAGCACGCTACTGGCTGCGTCAGGAAAGGGTTGTTTTCTTCAGCCAGACCGGTATGTTGCTTCAGGCGGGCCTGACACTGTCCGAGGGCTTACTTCTGCTGGCAGGTGGCCATCCGGCGAAGGCATGGCGCTCGTTACTGGAACAATTGCAGCAACAAATCCTGTCCGGTACCAGCTTTTCGTCCGCACTCAGCCACTGGCCCGGTATTTTTCCGCCCCTCTGCATCTCAATGATACGAACCGGAGAACAAACAGGCCAACTGGAATATTGCTGTAAAAATCTGGCGGAGCAGCAGCAAAAACAGCGCCAACTGAAGCAGCAACTTATCAAGGCCCTGAGATACCCGCTGTTTGTCCTCCTGCTGGCCGCAGTGATAAGTCTGGGAATGTTGCTGTGGATATTACCGGAGTTTGCCGCCATTTACCGCTCTGCTAACACACCTCTGCCTGCTTTCACGCGGTATCTGATCGGTTTTTCACAGTCTTTAGTACACGCCATACCAGCGGTGCTGCTAATGGCTGTGGCTGGCAGTGTCGGATACCTGAGATGCAGAAAAAATGCCGCGCGGGTGCTGACAAGCCAGCGCTTATTGTTACGTCTGCCTTTGGCTGGCCGGCTATGGCAGTTCACGCTGCTGGCACAACTTTTTGATATTCTGGCACTGACCCAGCGTTCGGGATTACCACTGAGCGAAGGATTACAGATAGCAGAGAACGTGTTTGCTACACCTTTCTGGCAACAAGCACTAAACACGCTGCGTCACCATATTGAACAGGGCCTTCCTCTCTCCGCTGGCCTGAATGATCAACCCGGTTTTCCGCCAATATGTTACCTGCTGACCCGCTCAGGAGAACAAACCGGCACCCTGGATGTGGTTTTTATGCGGCTGGCGCAGTGGTTTGAAACTGAGGCCAGGCAACAAACCGATCTTCTGAGTAACAGTATTGAGCCAGCTATGTTGCTGATCACCGGGCTTATCACGGGAAGTATTGTCATCGGTATGTATCTGCCGATGTTTAATCTGGGTGAGGCGATATTTTAATCTGTCCGCTCCGCCTGTTTTCCACGCTGACCGCACGCCGCTTAGTCCCCCGCGACGGTTATCCATAAAATCACCTGCAGATATTATTTCCAAACGGAAATATAAGGCGTTCAGATTTACTCTTTCCGGGTGAATATTTCCGGAAAAGAGAGAATACGCCCCCCGGACAAGCGTAAAAAACGACCAGATAAAAACTCTATACATTTAATTAATGCGATATAGAAAATGAATTTTCCCGGTGATTAGCTCATACGTGAGTGATCAACTCTGACAGAAAAAGACATTATTCTTTGAGAGAATAGACTGAGCAAAATTCATACTGCAAAACAGTAAGTTGCCCTGAAATCAGTCATAAAAAACATCCCCCTGCGGTGAATATAATGCTGCCATACGGGTTATGGCATTAAATAAACAGCGCTTAGAGTATTACTTTTCAGCTCGCGGTAAGCTGTTACTGTGTCAGTGAAAGGTGCCTGCACGCTCATTTTCTGACTACCTGCAGCCGGAACGGATAAGTAATAACGTCATAACAGAACGGAGTTTTTATTTTTTATTAGCCGATAATTCGTCTAATCTGACTAAAATAATTTACGCTCTCCGGTATTTTTACCCGGGGAGTTTCTTAATAGCCAGGATACCTATGTTATGACCTATGTTGTTGCACTTACCGGCGGGATCGGGAGCGGTAAAACCACTGTGGCTAACCGGTTTTCTGAACGGGGGGTTCCGGTCATTGATGCCGATGTGATTGCCCGTGAAGTCGTTGCGCCAGGTTCAACAGCTCTTCAGCAGATTGAGACACATTTCGGCGCACAGGCATTACTGCCTGATGGTTCACTGGATCGCAGCTGGTTACGCCAGCAGATTTTTGCCGAACCACCACAGAAGGTCTGGTTGAATAACCTCCTTCACCCGTTGATCCAGCAACGGACTCAGGACATGATAAAAGCTGTCACGGCTGACTGGTGTCTGTGGGTGGTTCCCTTGCTGGTGGAAAATAATTTGCACCTGAAAGCGGATCGTGTGCTGGTGATCGATGTGGATGAAGAAACCCAAATCAATCGTACCATGGCAAGAGATCAGATCAGCCGCCAGCAGGCTGAAGCTATACTGATTGCACAAGCGAGCAGGCAATCACGTTTAGCGGTTGCCGATGATATTATCGACAACACCGGGACACCTGCCGAACAAGAGCAGGATATCAATACGTTGTTTCGCCTCTATCAGAGGCTGGCGTCAGTGAAAAAAGGATCTGTATCATGAGCACCGTTATCCTGTTTGAGTACCCGCTCAACGAAAAAATGCGTACCTGGCTCCGGGTTGAATATATTCTGAACAACCTCAGTAGCAGTCAGCCTGTGGATGATCCTGCCAGTGCATTGAGTTTCTTCCGCGGGATCGGTGACTTATTAGATATTTTTGACCGCGGAGATATCCGTGCTGACCTGGTTAAGGAACTGGATCGCCAGCAACAAAAACTTTACAGCTGGTTATCCGTCAGTGGCGTAGATGCTACCAGAGTCAGTGAGCTGCAGCAGGAACTCAAAAAGCAGGGTACCCTGATGATGACGGTTCCGCGTATGGGTCAACAACTCAGAGAAGACAGATTTATTAGTCAGGTTCGTCAGCGACTGGGAATACCCGGTGGATGTTGCAGCTTTGACCTGCCTGCCCTTCATATATGGCTCAATAGTGCTGCGGCTGAACGTCAGACCCGGGTCGACGAATGGTGCTCTACTCTGCAACCCCTCAGAGAAAGTTTACGTCTGGTGTTGGATCTCATCCGTCAGTCTGGTAATTTCCATGCAGAAACCAGTCTCAATGGCTTTTTTCAGGATAACGCGGAAGACGCCGATCTGATCCGTCTGCAACTCACAGCAGAAGACCAGCTCTACCCGCAGATCTCCGGGCATAAAAATCGCTATGCTATCCGCTTTATGCCAATGGACAGTGAATACGGTGAAATACCCGCTCGTCTGCAGTTTGAAATCGCATGTTGTTAAGAAGGTACTATGCAGGAAGAAGTTGTCACAGTGAAATGCCCTCAATGCCAGGCTGATGTGATCTGGGATAGTCTCAGTCCCTGGCGCCCGTTTTGTTCTAAACGCTGCCAGCTGATTGATTTAGGCGAATGGGCGGCTGAAGAAAAGCGTATCCCGGTGGATGACAAACTTTCTGATGAAGATGAATGGAGCGGAGAATAGCGTTTTCCGCAAAGCAGAGGGCACAGACCACCAGGTTGTGCCCTTTGTTATCCTTACAGCTCACCGGCCACCAGTCTGCCCACCAGTTGATGATTTGCCGGCGGAAATTCTTCCGCAATTAATGCCTCCTGCCTGACCCAGCGTTGTGGCTGCCCCTCTTTCCCCCAGGGTTCCCCTTTCCACTGCTCAACCAGGAAAAAGTGCAGTGTGACGTGAACATCCTCGTAAGTATGATCAGCCTGTCCGATAGCCTGTGCACTCATCACCTCAATACCCGTCTCTTCCATCAGTTCACGTTTCAGTGCCTGTTCAGCGGTTTCATCTTTTTCAATTTTACCGCCAGGGAACTCCCATTTATTTGCCATATGGGAAGAGGATGAACGACGGGCCAGAAAAATACCCCGTTGCGGGTCCCGGATAATCCCGACCGCGACTTGCAGATGTTTCATGAGTTACCCTTATATATAAAGCACACAGCCGATCTGTCAGCGGTTTACTTTATGACAGACGATAAAAAGGTCCATGTCACCATGGACCTGAGACAATCATACAGAACCCTGGCCAGAGGCCAGGGACGGGAGATTATGCAATACGCCCGTGACACTGTTTGTATTTTTTACCGGAACCACACGGGCAAGGGTCATTACGTCCGACTTTACGTTCCCCTCCCTGCGCGGCCAGCTCGGCAGCGGCTTCAGTTTCTGAATCGACGTGGCTAAGTTGTTGCTGAGCCGCCAGACGCTCGGCTTCTTCACGGCGCTGCTGCTCCATGGCTTCAACTTCCTCAGGCATACTTACCTGAACTTTGCTCAAGGTGCTGACCACTTCATATTTCAGTGACTCCAGCATCGCAGAGAACATGGCGAAAGACTCACGTTTGTATTCCTGCTTAGGATCTTTCTGTGCATAACCGCGTAAGTGGATGCCCTGACGAAGGTAATCCATCGACGCCAGGTGCTCTTTCCACAAGGTATCCAGAGTCTGTAACATCACACCTTTTTCGAAGTTACGCATCATTTCAGCACCGACGACAGCCTCTTTCTCTTTATAGCTTTCATCGGCACGTTCCATAATACGTTCGCGCAGTGTTTCTTCATGAAGTTCAGGTTCTTTATCCAGCCATTCAGCAATCGGCAGGCTAAGGTCGAAGTCAGTACGTAAACGCTCTTCCAGCCCCGGAACATCCCACATTTCTTCCAGAGATTGCCGCGGAATATAGTTATCGATAATGGCGGTCAGCACATCACCGCGAATACCGTTGATGGTCTCGCTCACATCGGAAACATCCAGCAACTCGTTACGCTGAGTGTAGATCGCCCGACGCTGATCACTGGCAACATCATCATATTCCAGCAACTGCTTACGGATATCGAAGTTACGGCTTTCCACTTTACGCTGTGCATTCGCAATCGCTTTAGTCACCCACGGGTGCTCAATGGCTTCACCTGGCTTCATACCCAGTTTCCGCATCATGCCAGAGACACGGTCAGAAGCGAAAATACGCATCAGGGCATCTTCCATTGACAGGTAGAAGCGTGAAGACCCTTTATCCCCCTGACGACCGGCACGACCACGTAACTGGTTATCGATACGACGGGATTCATGTCGTTCAGTACCGATAATGTGCAGACCGCCGGATTCCAGAACCGCATCATGACGTTTCTGCCATTCGGCTTTGATAGCCTCGATCTCTTCCTGCGTCGGATTTTCTCTCGCTTCAACTTCCGCATGCCAGCTACCGCCCAGCATGATATCGGTACCGCGCCCCGCCATGTTGGTCGCTATGGTGACCGCACCCGGCTGCCCTGCCTGTGCGATAATATCTGCTTCGCTGGCATGGAATTTAGCATTCAGAACATTGTGTTTGATACCGGCTTTTGTCAGCTCATGAGAGACAACTTCAGATTTTTCGATAGAAATGGTCCCGACCAGAATAGGCTGACCATTGGCAGTACGTTCACGGATGTCTTCGATAATAGCCGCAATCTTTTCCTGCTCGGTCATATACACCAGATCCGGCATATCCTTACGGACCATCGGACGGTTAGTCGGCAGCACAATGGTATCCAGCTTGTAAATAGAGCTGAACTCAAAGGCTTCAGTATCCGCAGTACCGGTCATCCCCGCCAGTTTGTCATATAAGCGGAAATAGTTCTGGAAGGTGATCGATGCCAGCGTCTGGTTCTCATTCTGGATTTCAACACCTTCTTTCGCTTCTACTGCCTGATGGAGGCCATCTGACCAGCGACGTCCCTGCATGGTACGACCGGTATGCTCATCGACAATAACAACTTCGCCATCTTTGACGATGTAATCAACATCACGGGTGAACAGGGCATGAGCACGCAAAGCTGCTGTGACGTGGTGCATCAGCATGATATTCGCCGGAGAATAGAGGGACTCGCCTTCTTCCATAATGCCCTGGCTGACCAGCAGTTGTTCAATTTTTACCAGACCGCGTTCGGTGAGGTGAACCTGGCGAGACTTTTCGTCCACCGAGAAATCACCTTCCCCCTGGAACGTATCAGAATCTTCTTTGTCCTGACGAACCAGATGAGGAATAACCTTATTAACTTTAATATAAAGCTCAGAGCTGTCTTCCGCCGGACCTGAGATTATCAGAGGAGTACGGGCTTCATCGATCAGGATGGAGTCGACTTCATCTACCAGCGCATAGTTCAGTTTACGCTGCACACGCTCTTCCGGGCTGAAAGCCATGTTATCGCGCAGATAGTCAAAGCCGTATTCGTTATTAGTACCGTAGGTGATATCAGCATTGTAAGCTTCACGCTTAGCCGGTGCCGGCATCCCTGGCAGGTTGATACCGACAGTCAGGCCCAGGAACTCAAACAACGGGCGGTTATTTTCGGCATCACGCTGCGCCAGGTAATCGTTGACGGTAACGACGTGTACACCTTTGCCACTCAGCGCGTTCAGATAGGCCGGTAATGTTGCGGTCAGCGTTTTACCTTCACCGGTACGCATCTCTGCGATGCAGCGCTCATTCAGCACCATACCGCCCATCAACTGAACGTCAAAGTGGCGCATATTGAAGATACGGCGACTGGCTTCACGTACCGTGGCGAAGGCTTCCGGGATTAGGCTTTCTAATGTTTCACCTTTTTCCAGACGGGCACGGAATTCGACGGTTTTCGCTTTCAGTTGTTCATCGGTCAGCGCCGTAAATTCCGGTTCCATTTTATTAATAATATCAACCGTCTTACGCATACGACGTAAGGTACGATCATTGCTGCTGCCAAAAATTTTAGTTAATAATTTCATGACCATAGTTTTTATAATCTCAGTTCAGCTCACTGGCTGCAAAATTCGGGGTGGGTTTACGTCCTGGACTATCAGATCTCAGAGAGCACGGGCCCGGCCCGGATACCCTGAACCCCGGAAAGCCACAAGCCACTGTTAAAGCCGGGTTGCTGAACGGAAGATAATGCACTCCCGACCGGGGGATGCGGGCAGACAGGGTTATGTGTCGTCAGCAAGGCATGCAGTGACTGTAAAACAGCAATTTTCTGTGCCGTCAGAGGAAGAAGCGGATGCTGAACCTGCGCTTGCAGTTGCGGTAAGGAGAATGAGAGATGGCGGATCACCACCCTGATAGCATGCTGATGCCAGTAATCAGCACTCAGCCCCGGCCTGCGGGCCGTATCACGCAAGCGGATAAGATTTTCAAAGCGAACCGCATTACCGACAAAGAGGGTATTGGCCGATTTACCGGAGACAGAACCAGACTCCGGGGGTTGCGCATTAGCGACAGGCAAGCCCAGACTGGCCGCGACCATCCCCAAAAGGAGATGCGGCCAGAAGTACCGTCTGCCAAGTTGTCGCCAACGCGAAAAAATTCCGATCACATTCTATCCATTGAAAACTGATGTATGCGTTCCGGGAGACTCTCAGCAATCCCTGCGTCCGCTGGCCGGATACGCCAATATAGTATGAGTGAGATAGTATCACTAATGCCGGATTTCAACATCAGAGAATAAGGAAGCAGTGAATAAATTCGGTGTTTTTGGGGGATTTTTAGACAGAGCACGAGGAGCATAAAAAAACAGCAGGGTTACTGACCGGAGAGAGTATCAGTAACACCTGCTGCATTAAGCAATTTTATGCCAGTACCAGATTCGGTGCTTTGAATGCCTGTGGCAGTTCAGCATCATCTTCAAAGGTTGCCCATTCCCAGGCTTCCTGTTTAGCCAGTACGGCTTGCAGCAATTTGTTATTCAATGCATGCCCTGATTTAAAGGCACTGAACGCACCGATAACATTGTGACCACACATAAACAAATCACCGATAGCATCCAGCATTTTGTGACGAACAAACTCATCGTCAAAACGCAGGCCTTCCTCGTTTAATACACGGAAATCATCTAAGCCGATGGCACAGTCAAGACTACCGCCCAGGCACAGGCCACGAGACTGTAAATACTCAATTTCACGCATAAAACCGAAGGTACGCGCACGACTGATCTGGCGAACAAACGCATCTGCTGAGAAGTTCAGCTGATAACGCTGTGAGCTTGAATCGATCGCCGGATGCTTGAAGTCGATGGTAAAGTCGAGAGAAAAACCATTATAAGGCGTCAACTCTGCCCACTTATCACCCTCTTCAACACGTACGGTTTCTTTAATTCGAACGAATTTCTTAGCGCTGTTCAGCTCGTCGATCCCTGCATCCAGCAGCAGATAAACGAAAGGCGCAGCACTACCATCCATAATCGGGATTTCAGGCGCATCGACTTCAACAATAATGTTGTCGATACCTAAACCGGCCAGGGCTGAGTTAAGGTGCTCAACCGTTGAAATACGCACGCCTTCGTCGTTTACCAGGCAAGTACTGAGCATGGTATCGCGCACGTATTTTGCATCAGCCGGGAAATCTACCGGTGGATTCAAGTCAGTGCGACGATAGATGACCCCAGTATTGGCTGGCGCAGGGCGCAGTGTCAGGCTGACTTTTTTACCGGTATGTAAACCGATACCTGTCGCCTGAACAATACGTTTTAGTGTCCTTTGTTTGATCATCGTATTAATCTCGCAATATTACTCTTCGTTCGTCACTATACATGACTGACTGACCGCCAGTTTAGCACAAAGAGCGAACCAGACCAAATATCGGTATATTCTTAGTCCGCTTGCTTACGCAGGAACGCAGGAATATCCAGATAATCAGGTTCTTTATTCGCCTGACCGGCAGGATCATTCACAACTTTCGCGGCAGGTTTCTGTTCCTGAGGTAACGGAGTCAGACCATGCTGCTGATAACGGTGATCCATCACTGGCTGGCTGGTTGTTTTATTCGTGACCAGGGTGATTTCAGGACGCTTATCCATACCAATACCGGTAGCAACGACAGTCACGCGCAGTTCGTCGTTCATTTCCGGATCCAGAGAGGTACCGATAACGACGGTTGCATTGTCGGAGGCAAATGCACGGATGGTATTACCCACGGTTTCAAACTCGTCCAGACGCAGATCGAAGCCAGCAGTAATGTTGACCAGCACACCACGGGCACCGGAGAGATCGATATCTTCCAGTAACGGGCTGGAAATAGCCATTTCAGCCGCTTCTTCAGCACGGTCTTCACCACAGGCAACACCGGAGCCCATCATCGCATAGCCCATTTCAGACATCACTGTGCGCACATCCGCGAAGTCGACATTCATCAGGCCCGGACGGGTGATCAGCTCAGCGATACCTTGTACCGCACCTTTCAGTACATCATTGGCTGCACCGAAAGCATCCAATAATGAAATACCACGGCCCAGAACTTTCAGCAGCTTGTCATTCGGGATAGTGATCAGTGAATCGACATGCTTGGAAAGCTCAGCAATACCTTGCTCGGCAAAAGCCATACGCTTTTTGCCTTCAAAGTTAAAGGGTTTAGTTACCACAGCAACGGTCAGGATCCCCAGGTCCTTCGCGACTTCAGCCACAACCGGCGCAGCACCGGTACCGGTACCGCCACCCATACCTGCGGCAATAAAGACCATATCCGCACCATCCAGCGCTGCGCGCAGAGCTTCACGGTCTTCTTCTGCTGAGTTACGTCCGACTTCCGGGTTCGCACCGGCTCCCAGACCTTTAGTAATGTCATTACCAATCTGAATTGTCTGACCCACTGCGGTTTTACGCAGTGCCTGAGCATCGGTATTCACTGCAAAGAATTCAACACCTTCGATACGTTCGCGTACCATGTGTTCTACGGCGTTACCGCCGCCGCCACCAACGCCGATGACTTTTATCACCGCATCATTGGTTAATTCCATAGGTTCAAACATGATTTCTCTCCGTTATGTGCCTGTCGCCTGGAGACCATAAATGCTAACAGCATGGCCTCCTTTTAGTAAAAAATTAAAACTCTTTTTTCAGCCAGCTGTTAATTCGTTTAAACCAACCGCCTACTGATGCTCTTGTTTCGCTATCGCCTTCGCCACCCAGGTGTGATTCTTTGCCATAGTGCAACAACCCTACAGCCGTCGAATAATAAGGTTCCTGAGCATAATCGGTCAGGCCGGTAATATTTAACGGCTGTCCGATTCGGACCTGGGTATGGAACACTTTCTGAGCGCACGCGGCTAACCCTTCAATCTGCCCTGCCCCACCGGTTAACACGATACCCGCGGCCAGATGATGTTTTACACCCTGCTGACGGAGTTGTTCCTGTAATTCCAGAATTTCATCATTCACCAGGTTCAGTAATTCGGTATAACGCGGTTCGATGACTTCAGCCAGGGTCTGACGTTGCAGACTGCGTGGCGGTCGTCCGCCCACACTTGGCACTTCGACATTTTCGTCTTTACCGACAATCGAGCCTAATGCACACCCGTGACGGACTTTAATGGCTTCCGCATCGGTCGGTGGTGTTCCGAAGGCATAAGCGATATCACTGGTCACCACATTACCCGCGTAAGGGATCACTTTCGTGTGCCGTAATGCGCCCCCGGTATACACTGCCATATCCATTGTACCACCACCGATATCAACCACACAGACGCCTAATTCGCGTTCGTCTTCAGTTAACACGGCATAACTGGATGCCAGCCCGGCAAAAATCAGCTGATCCACTTTCAGGCCACATCGCTCAACGGCCTTCACGATATTCTTTGCCATATCATTATGGCAGGTGATCAGGTGGACCTTGGCATGCATCCTGACCCCGGATAAACCGACAGGGTTCTTGATACCTTCCTGATAATCAATGGCATATTCCTGAGGGATCACATGCAGAATACGGTGCTCATCACGAACACGCACAGATTTCGCTGTATGCACGACATTTTCTACATCATCCTGGGTTACTTCTTCTTCGGAAATCGGAACCATCCCGATTTCGTTCTGACAACTTATATGTTTACCAGAAAGCGCCAGATATACAGAAGAAATCTGACAATCGGCCATTAATTCAGCCTGATCAATCGCGCGCTGTACACATTTGACCACCGATTCCAGGTCATTAACGCCGCCTTTATCCATACCGCGGGAAGGACAACTACCGACGCCGATAATGTTGACCATACCATCGGGCAGAATCTCCCCTACAAGGGCAGCAACCTTAGCGGTGCCGATTTCTAGTCCTACTACAAGTTTTCTGTCCGTTGACTTGATCATTGTTTAGCCTGTGCCTGCTTTTGTTGCTGGTTACTGTTCTTAGGGTCGACGGGGGCGGCAAGCCATCCCACAGCCGCACCGGAGTCATAACGTAAATCTACATAACCTATCCGTTTATTATCTGTCTGCGCCTGACGAAGCAGAACCGGATAGAGGTCAATAAAACGCTGCAGACGTTTCATTGTGTCATCACGCCCCAACTCAATTTTCATGTCATCGCTGGTGACCAACTGCCATGACCGCCTTGCTGTCATCGAAGCCGCCTTTAGCGTAATTTTCGAAGGCTTTAAGGCATCACTCATCTGATAAAAACCGGCCATCACCTCTTTTTCGCTGCCTTCCGGTCCGTAAAGCATTGGCATAGTCTGCTGAACCGGGAGACTTAAAGGCAACCGGAAAGAGACACCGTCAGCATCAACGACATTCTGATCATTCCACCGTGCAACCGGCACATATTCAACCAGATGAATCTTTAATTCATCCGGCCATTGTTTCCGGACACTTACCTGCTTAATCCAGGGAAGTCGTTCAATCTGCTGCTGTATCACATCCACATTCTGTGACATAAACGTTCCGGGAGGCCCGAGTGATAAAATCGCCTGCCGGATATCATCGTGGGTGGTATAGCGCGTTTGTCCTGTGACCACCAGTTTCGATAACGGTAAGCGGGAGGCATCATCCATCCATTTCAGGACCATGACACTCCCCAACACCATAGTACCAATGACCAGTAACAAAAAGATCAATCCGAACAGGCGCGTACCATTACTCCGTCCGGGACTCCGTCCGGATCCCTGGTGCCCCTGGGGCTCCCGGTTCCGCGTATTTAAAGCCGCCTGAGACATATCAGTTTGTTAACTCCAGCCTATTGCTCAATAATTCCGAAAAATTCATAGCCGCCTGCCTTACTGTTAAAGTACCCGGATTCCGGCGAACCGTCTCTGACGAGAAACCGACGAAGAATGGCTGAAAATAATGCTTATCAACCCATTGCACATCGATACCTCCCTTCTGTGATCCTTTAACCTCTGCAGGACAGTTTGATTCTGCGCGCACTGTGCTCATTTTTTAACGTCTGAGAGGAAGAAATACTGTGTCTCATCAGCAAGATACTTAGCATTGTAGTCGCAAAATTCATTTTTAACCTTAATACGCGCCGAACGCAGTGATTTTTCATCTTCTGCATCGGCAACATATTCCGTGTCATTCTGTCCGTTCATTACGAAGATATCACTATCCCCTTGAAAACACGGCGCTGAAAACGCTTTCCGGGCGATGACCATTTCGCCATAAGTCCGCAGAATGTAACGTCCTCTCCCCGGTGCTGTAAACCAAGGCTTTCCCGGTCGTCTTTTATCAGCCAGGCAGTTCTTCTGTCCGCGTCACCGGCTGCAGTTTCCGGTCAGCCAGAGTCCGCGCAATTCGCCCCACCGTGCCGGCGCCCTGCGCCAGGACAAGATCGTTTCCGCTCAGTGCCGGTGCCAGCGCATCGGCCAGCATCTCATTATCAGAGACCAATATCGGTTCAACTTTCCCGCGGCTTCTGACTGAGCGGCAAAGTGCCCGGCTATCTGCCCCGGCTATCGGAGCTTCTCCCGCAGAATAGACTTCCAGCATCAGCAGGACATCCACCTGAGAAAGCACGTTCGCAAAATCATCGAACAAATCACGGGTGCGCGTATAACGGTGAGGCTGAAAAATCATCACCAGCTTTTTATCCGGCCAGCCGGCACGGGCTGCTTTTATAGTGGCATCCACTTCTGTCGGATGGTGACCATAATCATCCACCAGCATCGCCGTTCCTGGCTGACCATTCACAGGTTCGGTGGGGTATTCACCCAGCAGATCAAAGCGGCGTCCTGTCCCCTGGAAATTTTCCAGCGCGGTAAGGATATCGCTATCTTCGATCCCTTCTTCTGTCGCCACAGCCACCGCCGCGGCGGCATTCAGCGCATTATGGCGCCCCGGTGCATTCAGAGTGACTTCCATGACCGGCTTATCATGATGGACCAGGGTAAAATGCCCCTGAGCACCTTTTTGCCGGTAATCTTCAATTCTGATATCGGCATCGTCACTGAAACCATAAGTCGTTATCTGACGACCAACCTGCGGAATAAGCTCACGGATAACAGGGTCGTCGACACATAATACGGCGCGGCCATAAAACGGAAGATTATGTAAAAAATTCACAAAGGTCTGTTTCAGGTTGTCAAAATTTCCCTGATACGTATCCATGTGATCAGCTTCAATATTTGTCACCACTGCAACCATCGGCTGCAGATGCAAAAACGATGCATCACTCTCATCTGCTTCGGCAATCAGGTAACGACTGCTTCCCAGACGGGCGTGCGTTCCGGCGGCTTTAACCAGTCCGCCATTAACGAAAGTCGGGTCTAACCCGCCTTCTGCATAAATGCTGGACACCATCGCGGTGGTCGTCGTTTTACCGTGCGTGCCTGCAATCGCAATCCCGTGGCGGAAACGCATCAGTTCCGCCAGCATTTCTGCCCGACGGATCACCGGGATCCTGGCCTCACGGGCGGCGATCAATTCCGGGTTATCCGCAGAGATGGCACTGGAAACCACAACCACACTGGCATCAATCACGTTCTCTGGCCGGTGGTTAAAATAAATGATAGCCCCCAGCGCACTCAGATGCTGAGTGACCGGGTTCGGTGCCAGATCAGAACCACTGATCTGATACCCTTCATTCGCCAACACTTCAGCAATACCGCCCATCCCTGCACCACCAATGCCGACAAAATGGATATGCCTGACCCGACGCATTTCAGGCACAACAGAGCGCAGTTTTGCTAATTGTTGAGTATTCATCTCGTTACACTACCTGTTCATACTTTCCCCGGGACATTCTGCCCGGAAAAAGCCGCTCACCCGGAGCTATATTCATTTAACGACTTTCGCCACTTCATTTGCTACGCGTTCAGTCGCGTCCGGAACGGCGACTGCGCGGGCTTTTAATGCCATCGTCAGCAATTGCTGACGGTCCCAGCCATTTAAGGTTTCTGCGATGACAGAAGCCGTAAAGGCGGGTTGTTCAAAAATTCTGGCCGCCCCGGCATTTTCCAGCGGCAGTGCATTCCAGTACTGCTGCCGATCTTTGTGCTGAAAAGGCACAAAAATCGCCGCCAGTCCGGCGGCAGCGACTTCACTGACCGTTAATGCACCGGAACGGCAAACCACCACATCAGCCCAGGCATACGCTTGCGCCATATCATCAATAAACTCATTGATGCGGTGGCCGGTCTGCCCGACACTGGCATACTCCGCTTCAACAGCCTCCAGCGCACCTTTTCCGGTCTGGTGCCAGAGGGTGATACGGTCACCACATTTTTCAGCCACGTAAGGCATCGTCTGGTTTAACACTCTGGCCCCCTGACTGCCCCCGACGACCAGCACCCGAATCGGCCCTTCACGCCCGGCAAAACGTTGTTCAGGAGCCGGTAATGCCAGTACATCCGTACGAACCGGATTTCCGACAACATCGGCGTTCGCAAAAGCGCCCGGGAAAGCCTGTAACACTTTACGCGCAATCCGGGACAACCCTTTATTTGTCAGACCGGCGATCCCGTTCTGCTCATGCAGTACCACAGGAATACCGCAACTCCACGCCGCCAGTCCGCCGGGGCCGGAAACATAGCCGCCCATACCCAGCACCACATCCGGTTTCCAGCGCTTCATAATCGCTCTGGCCTGACGCCATGCCGTAAAGATACGCCAGGGAGCCAGCAACTGAGCTTTTATGCCTTTACCCCGTAATCCGCTGATGCGGATAAAATCAATATCGATACCATGCTTCGGGACCAGGTCCGCTTCCATACGGTCAGCGGTCCCCAGCCAGCGAACCTGCCAGCCCTGAGCCATCAGGTGATGGGCCACTGCAAGGCCCGGAAAAACATGTCCGCCGGTGCCCCCGGCCATGACCATTAATCGCTTGCCGCTCATCGGCTACCCCGGGTAAACGCCTGCGCTTTTGTCAGGCGTGTTTCATAATCTATTCGTAATAACAGCACGATAGCTGTCGACATAATAATCAGGCTGGAACCACCGTAACTGATTAACGGCAGGGTCAGACCTTTGGTCGGGAGCATCCCCGCGGCGGCACCTACGTTCACCAACGCCTGGAAACTGAACCAGACCCCGATAGCACAGGCCAGAAAACCGGAAAAACGCTGATCCAGTTCCAATGCTCTGCGGCCAATCGACATCGCCCGAAAAGCGACGAAGAATACCATCAAAAGTGCGAGTGACACACCGAAAAAGCCGAGTTCTTCGCCGATAATAGAGAAAATAAAGTCGGTATGGGCTTCAGGCAGATATTCCAGCTTCTGAACCGAGTTTCCCAACCCCTGTCCCCAGAACTCACCACGCCCAAAGGCCATCAGAGACTGCGTCAGCTGGTAGCCACTGCCGAAAGGATCCGCCCAGGGATTCCAGAAAGAAGTCACGCGGCGCATACGATAGGGTTCTGCAAGGATCAGCAGTACCACAGCAAAAAGTCCCGACCCGATGATCGCGAGGAACTGCCAGAGTTTAGCCCCCGCCAGAAACAACATCGCCAGCGTTGTTACAAACAATACGATCACCGTCCCCAGGTCAGGCTGCGCCAGCAGCAGGACCGCGAGCACCACCATGACCCCCATCGGTTTACAGAATCCCCAGAAGTTACTCCGGACCTCGTCTACCTTTCGCACCAGATAACTGGCGAGATAACAAAACAGGGATAATTTAGAAAATTCTGCCGGCTGAATACGCAACGGGCCCAGGGCTATCCAGCGGGAAGCACCGTTGACCGAGCTCCCAACCACCAGCACGACCAGCAGCATGACGATAGAAATCAGCAGCATTACGTTACTGTACTTCTGCCAGAACGACATCGGTAAGCGCAGCGTGACCAGGGATATGGCAAACCCCAGCCCCAGGTAGAACGCATCACGTTTCGCAAAATAGAACGGATCATCATCCATTCTCTGCCCGACCGGTACCGACGCAGAGGTCACCATCACAAAGCCGACGATGGCTAAGCCAAACGTTAGCCATAACAACGTACGGTCATACAGAATAATGGCTGTATCATCGCTTTCTTTCGCCCCCATCACCCAGTCCCTCAGGCGACCGGAGATGGCAAGTATCAGTGCGACAGGGTATCTCAGGCCCGGGATACGCATTAACCTAACTCCTTAGCAAGACGGGTAAATTCATCGCCCCGTTGCTCAAAATTTTTAAACTGATCGAGGCTGGCACAAGCCGGGGATAATAAGACCAGATCACCGGGCGCAGTCTGTGGAGCAATCGCTGCCATTGCCTGCTGCAGGGTATCGGTACGCACGGAAACCTCCGGACGCAGCGCCGCCAGCTCATCGCCATCACGACCAAAGCAGTAAATTTTCAGGTTATCTCTCTGCAGGTACGGTAACAACGGTGTAAAGTCTGCCGATTTACCGTCACCGCCCAGCAGCAACCACAACTGACCTTTCACGATCAGCCCTTTCAGCGCTGCCTCCGTGCTCCCCACATTGGTCGCTTTCGAATCATTAATCCAGTCGACTCCATGACTCCGGTGAGCAAGACAATACCGGTGGCTAAGCCCTGTGAAGGTGGTCAGCGCTTTCAGGCTGGTCGCTCGTGGTAATCCGGCGGCATCGGCCAGTGCCAGGGCGGCCAGGGCATTGGTGTAGTTATGCTGCCCGGTCAGTTTCATTTCCCCGGTATCCAGCACTTTCTCCCCTTTCACCCGTAACCAGGTACTCCCCTGCTGAGTATTCAGGTGATAATCACCGACATTCACACCGAAACTGATACACCGGCTATCGACGCCGCGCACCGGCATCGTTAATCCGTCATCAGCGTTGACGACACAGGTCGTTGCATGTTCGTAAATACGTAATTTGGCGGCACGGTATTGCTGCATTCCCAGCGGATACCGATCCATATGGTCTTCGCTGACATTCAGGATCGTCGCGGCTGCCGCTTTCAGGCTATGGGTGGTTTCCAACTGAAAGCTTGATAATTCCAGCACATAGAGCTCAATGGTCTCACTGAGCAGTGAGAGTACCGGCAGGCCGATATTTCCGCCGACGGCCACATGACAACCTGCAGCTTTCGCCATTTCGCCGACCATCATCGTCACGGTGCTTTTACCGTTCGACCCGGTGATAGCCACTATCGGTGCCCGGGCCTCGCGACAAAACAGTTCAACGTCCCCGACAATCTCGACGCCCGCCTCTTCAGCACGGGAAAGTGCCGGGTGAGAAAGTGCGATGCCCGGGCTTGCGACGATTAAATCCGCGTCCAGCAGCCAGTCTTCATTAATCCCCCCCAGAAAACGTTCTACCGTTTCAGGGAGTTTTTCGAGTCCCGCCGGCGATATCCGGGTATCTGTGACACGCGGGGTTACCCCCCGCGCCAGAAAGAAATCAACACAGGAGAGGCCGGTCAGCCCCAGCCCGATAATGACGACTTTTTTACCCCGATAGTCAGACATAATTAACGTACCTTAAGGGTTGCCAGCCCGATCAGAACCAGCATTAATGAGATAATCCAGAAGCGTACGATGACACGCGGTTCCGGCCAGCCTTTCAGTTCATAATGGTGGTGGATCGGCGCCATACGGAAAATGCGCTGCCCGCGTAACTTGAACGACCCGACCTGCAGAATGACCGACAAGGTCTCTACGACAAACACACCACCCATGATCACCAGCAGGAACTCTTCACGCAGTAACACGGCAATGGTTCCTAACGCACCGCCCAGGGCCAGGGAACCCACATCGCCCATAAAGACCTGAGCCGGATAGGTGTTGAACCAGAGAAAGCCCAGTCCGGCCCCGACAATAGCGGTACAAACGATCACCAGTTCGCCGGCATAACGCAGGTAAGGAATATGCAGATACTCGGCAAAATTAACGTTACCGGTCGCCCAGGCCACCAGCCCGAACCCGGCAGCCACAAACACGGTAGGCATAATCGCCAGACCATCCAGGCCATCGGTCAGATTCACCGCATTACTGGTTCCCACAATGACAAAGTAGGTCAGTAACAGGTAACTCAGCCCCAGCTGAGGCATCACATCTTTGAAGAACGGCACCACCAGTTCTGTGGCCGGCGTTCCTTTGCCTGTCGCATACAATGCAAAGGCAACCGCCAGTGCGATCACGGACTGCCAGAAGTATTTCCAGCGGGCAATCAGGCCCTTGGTATCTTTACGTACAACTTTGCGGTAATCATCAACAAACCCGACAATCCCGTAGCCAATCAATACGAACAGCACACACCAGACATACGGGTTTGACGGATAAGCCCACATCAGTACCGAAATAGTGATAGAGGCGAGGATCATCAGGCCCCCCATCGTCGGGGTTCCTCGTTTACTGAAGTGTGATTCAGGGCCGTCGTTACGGACAACCTGGCCAATCTGTAATTTTTGCAGCCAGCTGATCAGGCGAGGCCCCATCCACAGGCTGATAAATAACGATGTCAGCAGACTGACAATCGCGCGAAATGTCAGGTAAGAAAAAATATTAAATCCGGAGTAAAATGAAACCAGATGTTCAGCCAGCCAGACTAACATGTGCCCTTCTCCTGTAATTGCTGAACCACTTCTTCCATAGCTGCACTTCGCGAACCCTTAATCAAAATAGTGACTTCCTGATGTTCAGATAATAATGTCTTTAACCGGTCAACCAGCGCCGGTTTAGTGGTGAAATGTTCCCCGTCAGGGCTTTCTTCTGAGATAAACCGGCTCAGATGACCGGTACTTAATACTTTATCGATCCCTGCTTCCCGGGTGGCCTGACCCACCGCACGATGGCATTGTTCCGCTTCATCGCCCAGTTCGCCCATATCTCCGACCACCATGATCCGGTAGCCCGGCATTTCACCCAGCACTTGTGCCGCTGCGGTCATGGATCCCACATTCGCGTTATAGCTGTCATCAAGTAAGCGGTGTGTCTCTGACAGCCGGACAGGATAGAGACGCCCGGGGACCGGTTGCAGGGTGCTGAGTCCGTGACGGATAGCGCTGAGTGGTGCGCCGACCGCCTGAGACAGCGCCGCCGCCGCCAGGGCATTCGCAATATTGTGGCGGCCAGGCAATGGCAGAGTCACGTCCACCTCTCCCTGCGGAGAATGCAACGTAAATGCGGTCCCTCCGCCGTGGATCACAACGTGGCTGGCATAGAAGCCGACACCGGCTTCCGCATTCGGCGAGAAACGCCAGACGATTTTATCGGCCAGACGAGGCTGCCAGTTCGCCTGATCATTACTGTCATTGTTCAGAATAGCGATGCCCCCCGCAGGGAGCCCTTCGAAAATTTCACCTTTGGCTTTCGCCACTCCGGCCAGGGAGCCAAAACCTTCCAGGTGTGCCGCTGCCAGGTTATTGACCAGCGCCGCTTCAGGCCGGACCATCGCCGTGGTATACGCGATTTCACCCTGGTGGTTTGCCCCCAGCTCGATGACAGCAAACTCATGCTCGCGGGTCAGACGTAATAACGTCATCGGCACACCGATGTCGTTATTCAGGTTACCTGCGGTATAGAGCGTATTTCCGCATTGCTTCAGGATAGCGGCGGTCATCTCTTTCACAGAGGTTTTACCCGAAGAGCCGGTCAGAGCCACAACCCGGGCAGGGACCTGTCGCCGAACGCAGGCAGCCAGTTCCCCGAAAGCAATGCGGGTATCTTTAACCACGACCTGCGGAATGTTTGTTGGCAGGGGTTTACTCACCAGTAAAGCACCGGCACCGGCGTTTATCGCATCAGCAATAAAATCATGAGCATCAAAGCGCTCGCCGATCAGTGCAACAAACAGGCAGCCCGGGGTTACTTTACGGGTATCTGTGGTGACGGCAGTAAATTCAAATGCCGGTTCCCCGGAAAGCTGCCCGCCGGTAACCTCTGCCAGTTGCTGTAAACTTACCGAAATCATGCCATTACCCCCAGCAGCCCCGCGACAGTCGTTCTGTCCGAGTAATCAAAACGTCGTTGCCCGATAATCTGATAATCTTCATGACCTTTACCGGCGACTAATACAATATCGTCCGGGCCAGCCTGTGACAGTGCCTGTTCAACGGCACGGGCCCGGCCGGGGATCACCATCGCTTTCCCCGGATCCAGCAGACCACTGAGAATATCTTTGACGATGGCGGCGGGATCTTCGGTACGCGGATTATCGTCAGTGATCACAACCTGATCGGCCAGCTCTTCAGCGATTGCCCCCATCAGCGGACGTTTACCTTTATCCCGGTCACCGCCACAGCCAAACAGGCACCACAGTTTCCCACGGCAGTGTAAACGGGCAGCGGTTAACGCTTTTTCCAGTGCATCCGGGGTATGTGCGTAATCAACCACCACTGCCGGGCGGCCTTCAGTATGGAAAACCTCCATACGTCCGCAGACCGGTTGCAGCTGTTGTGCCGTTTCACACAGGCGCGCCAGCGGATACCCCAGTGAGAGCAAGGTTGCCATTGCCATCAGCATGTTGCTGACATTGAACGCGCCCATCAGCTGGCTGGTGAACTCCCCTTCCCCCCAGTCAGAACGGAAGGTGACCCTGGCGCCTTTTTCCAGATAGACGATCCCGGTGGCCTCGATAGCGCGGCCACTATGTTCAGCGGCAATATTGCCTTCCATACTGACAGCCACTCCGTCTGTCAGTTTTTTCAGCCACAGACGCCCGGTCGCATCATCCGCATTAATAATGGCTTGCCCGACCTGATGCTCGGAGAATAATGACCATTTTGCAGCTTCATAGCTTTGCATATCGCCGTGATAATCCAGATGGTCACGGCTCAGATTGGTGAATACTGCGGCGGCAAAGGGAATGGCGGCAACACGATGCTGTACCAGGCCATGAGACGATACTTCCATCGCCGTCAGCGTGGCCCCTTTGGCCTGCAGATCTGACAGTACATGCTGAATATCTACCGCTGAACCGGTGGTATTTTCGCTGGGCACCAGTTGGCCGAAAAGACCGTTGCCGACGGTTCCCATGACTGCGCCGGTTTCTCCCAGCAGATTAGCCCACTGCGCCAGCAACTGACTGGTAGTGGTTTTACCGTTAGTCCCGGTAATACCGATAACCTTCTGCTTTTCTGCCGGCTGCCCATAGAAACGTCCGGCCAGCGCAGAAAGGCGTTGCGACAGTTGCTTCAGATAGATAACCGGCACACCCTGAAATTCTTTAATATCACCATCGGCAGCTTCACCTTCAGCCTCAGCAATCACTGCCGCCACGCCCCCGGCAATCGCCTGCGGAATATATTGGCGGCCATCAACCTGATGCCCCGAGACAGCCACAAACAGATCGCCGGATGCCGCAACGCGGCTATCCAGTGTCATTTCCCTCAGCTGACGTTCCGGCGCACCCGGCACCCAGGGGGCCAGCAGGTAACGCAAGTTACGATCTGTCACTTGAATCCCCATTGTTATTAGTTACTGAATCATTTTTGTTACTGGCAGGTAAGGCATCCGGCTCGATATTCATCGTGCGTAGCACGCCGCCCATAATGGCGCCGAATACCGGTGCAGATACCGCACCTCCGTAATATTTACCGGCCTGCGGATCATTGATAACAACCACCAACGCAAAACGTGGGTGGCTTGCCGGCGCGACACCTGCGGTGTAAGCGATATATTTATTGATATAGCGTCCGTCAGGGCCGACCTTCTTCGCGGTGCCGGTCTTAATGGCAATGCGGTAGCCTTTAATGGCTGCTTTTACCCCGCCGCCGCCAGGCAGAGCTACACTTTCCATCATATGGAGAACCGTTTTGACAGTGGCTTCCGGGAAGACCCGTTCACCCGCGACCGGAGGATCGACTTTCGTAATGGAAAGGGGCCTGGCGATGCCATAGCTGCCGATGGTGGCGTAAACACGGGCTAACTGTAGCGGTGTAACCATCAAACCGTAACCGAATGAGAAGGTCGCCCGTTCAATGTCAGACCACCGTTGTTTTTTGGGATATATGCCACTGCTTTCACCGACTAACCCGAGATTGGTCGGTTTTCCGAGGCCAAACCGGGAATAGGTGTCGACCAGCGCCGAAGATGGCATCGCTAACGCCAGTCGGGACACACCGACGTTACTCGATTTCTGCAATACCCCGGTCAGTGTCAGTTCGTTATAACGGGAAACATCTTTGATTTCATGGCCATTAACCCGGTAAGGTACGGTATTAATCACGCTACCTTCCCGCACAACACCACGTTGTAAAGCCGTCATCACCACCATCGGCTTCACCGTAGAACCGGGCTCAAAAATATCGGTAATGGCCCGGTTTCTCATCGCATCCTTGGAGGTATTCCCCAGGTTATTAGGGTTATACGCCGGGCTGTTGGCCATCGCCAGCACTTCGCCGGTATTCACATCCACCAGCACCGCAGACCCGGATTCTGCTTTATTAAAAGCCACGGCATTGTTAAGTTCACGATAGACCTGGGCTTGTAATCGCTCATCAATACTCAGCGTCAGGTTATGTGCGGCCTGGCTATCCGTAGAGGATATGCCCTCAATCACACGGCCCTGACGATCTTTACGGACCGTACGAGCCCCCGGCTGACCGGTTAACCACCGATTGAAACTCTTTTCGATGCCCTCAATTCCGACGCCATCAATATTTGTAAAACCGATTAAGTGTGCCGTTACCTGCCCTGCCGGATAATAACGGCGCGATTCTTCCCGCAGGTTTACACCAGGCAGTTTCAGCTTTTTAATGTATTCACCCACGGACGGGGTTATCTGACGGGCAAGATAGATAAAGCGGCTATTCGGATTAGCAGTAACACGGGCAGACAACTGATCCGTCGTCATCGATAAGGTTTCCGCAAGGGCTTTCCAGCGGTTATCGGGTGTGACCCCGCCTTTCTCAATCACGACTTTCGGGTCTATCCAGACGGCATTGACCGGCACACTGACGGCTAAAGGCCGGCCAGCGCGATCGCTTATCATTCCCCGGGAAGACGGAATGGACTGCACACGTAACGAGCGCAAATCCCCTTCCCTGACCAGTTTTCCGGGGTTAACAACCTGCAGGTATCCGATACGGGATATCAGGCCGACCAAAGCCGCCAGAATCCCCACACAGAGCAACGCAAAACGCCAGCTTATAAAGCTGGCCTTATTTTCCTGTTTTTCGGATTTCAGCGTTTTCTTCGCGCTGCTCATTCAGTCATGGATTCCCTATGGTTGAACCACTATATTTTCCTGTGAAGGATCAACATGTTGCATATGAAGCTTTTCGATAGCCAACCGCTCAACCCGGCTATGATCCCCTAATGCATTCTCCTCCAGGATCAGGTTTCGCCATTCGATATCCAGCGAATCCTGCTCCAGCACCATTTGCTCACGTTGTGCCGTCAGCAGCCGGGTCTTATGCGTAGTGATAACCACCATTATCGCACTGACCAGTACCGCAATAAGCAGTAATAACGGCAGCTTTCCGTGACGCAGCAGATCTCCGCCGATAATACCGGGCAGACTATGGCGCTCGTTCCCTGTCATTCAGCCGTCCTCTGCGCAATGCGTAACACTGAGCTACGCGCACGCGGGTTTTCTTTCACTTCACGTTCTCCCGGGATCAGTTTCCCGAGCGTTTTCAGTTCACGTCCCCCCAGCGATTTTAACTGAGCTTCAGTCAATGGCAGGCCGGAAGGCACCTGAACACCCCGACTCTGATCCCGCATAAAACGCTTTACCAGTCTGTCTTCAAGGGAGTGGAAACTGATAATTGATAACCGTCCTTCCGGGGCCAGTACGCTCAGTGACCCTTTCAGTGCCTGAGTAATTTCCTCAAGTTCACTGTTCACCCAGATACGGATAGCCTGGAAACTGCGGGTCGCCGGATGTTTAAATTTGTCCTTCACCGGAGTGGCATGATAAATCACATCCGCCAGTTCCTTTGTGCGGGTCATTGGCTGCTCGCGGTTACGTTCGACAATGGCTCTGGCAATTCGTTTCGCAAAACGTTCTTCACCGTACGCTTTAAGAACAAAAGCAATATCCTGCTCTTCGGCCTGTAGTAACCAGTCTGCGGCGGACTGTCCGCGCGTCGGGTCCATACGCATATCCAGTGGCCCGTCCCGCATAAAGGAAAATCCGCGTTCGGCATCATCGAGCTGAGGTGAAGAGACCCCTAAATCCAGCAAAATCCCGTTGATTTTCCCGCTCAATCCGAGCGATTCAACGTATTCCTGTAGCCCGGAAAAAGGCCCATGAATAATCGAAAAACGGGGGTCAGTAATTTCGGCGGCTGCTGCAATAGCCTGCGGGTCTCTGTCGATGGCGATTAACCGGCCCTTTTCACCTAATTGTGAAAGGATCAGGCGCGAGTGACCTCCCCGGCCAAAGGTTCCATCAATATAGATGCCTTCCGGCTGAAGGTTGAGTCCGTTAACCGCTTCATCTAAGAGGACGGTCGTATGTTTAAAATTTTCCGACATAGGCTATAACGATAAATCCTGCAATCGCTCAGAGAGTTCCCCCTGAGCCGATTCTGATTCGATATCTTCCCTGATTTGTTGATACCAGGCCGGTTTATCCCACAGCTCAAACTTGTTGAACTGACCGACCAGCATAATTTCTTTCTGTAAACCGGCGTGTTGTCTCAGAGTACTGGCGAGTAAGAGTCGTCCGGCATTATCCATCTGACATTCACTGGCATGCCCCAATAACAACCGCTGAACACGACGTTCTGCCGGGTTCATGGTAGAAAGGCGTGAGAGCTTTCGTTCAATGACTTCCCATTCGGGCAAGGTATAAAGCAGCAGGCAGGGCTGATGGAGGTCAATGGTGCACACCATTTGTCCCTGAGATTCTCCAATCAGTATTTCCCGATAGCGTGTAGGGACAGCTATACGGCCTTTACCGTCAAGATTAACCTGCGTTGCCCCACGAAACATAACTGTCGTTGCCCTCAGTTAACCTGTTTCACCACTTTATCCCACATTTTACCACTGATTGAGTGTACGGAGCGGACGAAATCCTTGTCAAGCGACAACGGTCGCTTAATAACATTATTTCCTGCCGTGAATTCGCTGAAATCCAGAGGTAAAACGAACAAAAAACAGTACAGATAGTATTAACCTGATGAATAATTGAAGAAATTTGAGAAAATGGCGAGGAAGGCTTCAAAAACAGCGGCAAAAAGCAACAAAAGGGTGAACTTCGTACGGCACCCTCATAAATGTTATTTTAAGGAATTTCTTAGGGGAAGCACAGCGTGATCGGCACGATATTTGTAAAATGAAGGATGCGGCAGAAAACCTGGCATTATTCTAAGATCTTCCGCCGCCAGCCGTATTACTGAGGACGACGTCCGAGACGGCCACGCTGATAAAGATTGCGGCGAATACGTGTCAGCCCGGGCTTCGGTTTACAAGGCTCATCAAGACTTGCCAGCACTAATTCCAGTACCCGTTCCGCTACATCACGATGGCGCTGACCTGCCGACAAAACCGGGCATTCCAGAAAATCCAGTAATTCATTATCTCCGAATGTCGCAATTGAGACATGCGCGGGCAAATGGCCGTGCACGCGAAGGCAGGCGTCCATCATCCCCTGTAATAATCCGAAAGAGGTCGTAAATACTGCCGCCGGCATATCATTTTCACTTAAAAAGCGGACAAACGTATCTGCGGCAATACTCCGTTCAAAACTATTACTGTAGATAAACTGAACCCGCCGTTCATCCCCTTCCCAGGCCTGACGAAACCCCTGTTCACGCAGGTAGCTGACAGATAGCTCAGGTAATGCCCCCAGGAAAAGGACATCACTGATCGGTTGTTTACGTAATTCCCGGGCCAGGGAGAAGGCATCGTCCTGGTCAGCACCGACGACGCTGGTGAAATTCTCACGGTCGAGGGCGCGGTCAAGAGCGATAATCGGCAATGATTTCCCCACCCAGTGTTGATAAAAAGGATGTTCCGGGGGCAGTGACGTTGAGACTATCAGGGCATCTATCTGACGTTGCAGCAAATGTTCGATGCAGCGAATTTCGTTATCCGGCTGATCTTCTGAGCAGGCTATCAGTAACTGATAACCGCGTTGTCTGGCCTGACGTTCCAGATAGTTAGCAATACGCGTATAGCTTGTATTTTCCAGATCAGGGATCACCAGCCCGATAGAGCGGGTCCGGCCTGCGCGTAATCCTGCGGCAACGGCATTCGGCTGATAGTTATATTCCCGGACAATAGCCATCACCTTCTCTACCGTTTTTTCACTGACCCGGTATTGTCTGGCTTTGCCATTGATGACATAACTCGCGGTCGTTCGCGACACTCCCGCAAGACGAGCAATTTCATCCAGTTTCACTCTCACCCCATTGCACACGTTGTCCCGCCAGGATAAGCACTCTCAGCGGGATATTCCTTTATCTTCCGTATCTAAGCGCAGATAACCGCCACCGGCAACTTTTTTATTGTAAACCGTGACCATAAAAAAGGCCCGGGTCGCCCGGGCCTGAGGATCATCATGGCAGAGAGTGACGCCTGGCGTTAGCCAATAGTGCGTTCGCCGCGGGAAACGCCCACAACACCGGAACGCACAACTTCGGCAATTTCCGTTACCGCGCGTAATGCGCTCAGACAGGCATCCAGCTTTTCGCTGGTCCCTGTCAGCTGTAACGTATACAAAGTCGCTGTCACATCAATGATTTGGCCGCGGAAGATATCGGCACAACGTTTGACCTCTTCACGCTGCGCACCTTCAGCTTTCACCTTCACCAGCATAATTTCACGCTCAACATGCGGCCCCTGGCCGAGTTCACTGACACGTAAAACATCAACCAGCTTATGCAGTTGTTTCTCGATCTGCTCCAGAACCTTTTCATCACCCACCGTCTGGATAGTCATCCGTGACAGCGTCGGGTCTTCGGTTGGAGCGACGGTCAGGCTCTCAATGTTATAGCCCCGCTGGGAAAACAGGCCAACCACGCGGGATAATGCCCCTGATTCGTTCTCAAGTAATACCGATAAAATACGGCGCATTATTCTGTCCTCTCCGTTTTGCTTAACCACATATCCTTCATCGCTCCCCCGCGTACCAGCATCGGGTAGACATGCTCACTGCCATCGACACGGACATCCAGAAACACCAGCCGGCCACTGGCCACAATCGCCAGGGCCTCTGCCATTTTTTCATCCAGCTCTTCCGGTTTATCAATGACCATCCCCACATGGCCATAGGCCTCTGCCAGACGCACAAAATCAGGTAATGATTCCATATAGGATTGCGAGTGGCGACCGGAATAGATCATATCCTGCCACTGCTTGACCATCCCCAGATAGCCATTGTTGAGATTCAGTATCAGCACCGGCAGATTGTATTGTGAGGCCGTCGACAACTCCTGAATATTCATCTGAATACTGCCATCGCCTGTCACACAGACGACGGTGGCTTCCGGCAGTGCCATTTTCACGCCCAAAGCCGCCGGCAGGCCGAACCCCATAGTGCCCAGACCTCCGGAGTTGATCCAGCGTCGTGGTTTATTAAAGCGGTAATGCAGCGCTGCAAACATCTGATGCTGGCCGACATCAGACGCCACATAAGCCTCGCCGCCGGTCAGACGCCACAGCGCATCAATGGCAGCCTGCGGTTTGATGGTCGGGGAATGTTTGTCAAACGCCAGGCAGTGGCGTGCGCGCCACGTTTCAATCTGTGCCCACCAGTCAGCGTTTTCTGCGTTATCCGCCCCTTCCGCCGGCAGCAATTCCAGCATCTGCTGAAGCACCAGGGCAGCATCACCGACGACAGGAATATCCGCCATCACAGTTTTAGAAATAGAGGTCGGGTCAATATCGATATGGATCACCGTGGCATCCGGACAATATTTTTCCAGATTATTTGTCGTACGATCATCAAAACGAACACCGATAGCAAAAATGACATCTGCGTTATGCATGGTCATGTTCGCTTCATAGGTACCGTGCATGCCCAGCATACCGACACTCTGGCGGTGAGTTCCGGGAAAGGCTCCCAACCCCATCAGCGTGGTCGTCACCGGAATATTAAGCACTTCGGCTAACTGAATCAGCGCTTTTTCAGCGCCCGCGGTGATGACGCCGCCCCCGGCATAGATAACCGGCTTTCTGGCAGCTAATAGCTGCTGTAAAGCTCGTTTAATCTGCCCGCGGTGCCCCTGCGTCGTCGGATTGTAAGAGCGCATAGACACCTGTTCAGGCCACTGATACGAATATTTCGCCGCAGGGTTCAGGATATCTTTCGGCAAATCAATCACTACCGGCCCCGGGCGGCCCGACGATGCCAGCCAGAAGGCTTTTTTGATCACGGCCGGAATCTCTTCGGCTTTATTGACCAGAAAGCTGTGTTTGACGATAGGCCGTGAAATTCCGACCATATCGCACTCCTGGAAGGCATCACTGCCGATCAGTGAAGAGGCAACCTGTCCGGAAAGCACCACCATCGGAATCGAATCCATATACGCCGTCGCAATACCGGTGATCGCATTGGTCGCGCCAGGGCCGGAGGTTACCAGTACAACCCCCGTTTCACCGGTGGCACGGGCCAGTGCATCCGCCATATGTACCGCTGCCTGCTCATGACGCACAAGGATATGGTCAACACCACCAACGGTTTGTAGTGCATCATAAATATCCAGCACTGCCCCTCCGGGATAACCAAATACCTGTTTTACGCCCTGATCGATCAACGATCGGATGACCATCTCGGCCCCTGACAACATCTCCATTCTTTCCTCCAGGTAAACACTGAACTCACGGATACCTATAATTCACCAGCACAACCTTCCGTCAACGACGTAACGCGCAAAACCGCCCCTCAGAACAGGGAAAGGGTTGCTTTATTACGTTTAAACAGCATAGCGGGCATTTTATTATCGGTTTTTGTTGTGGTTAACATAACCGCAGAAACGACCTCAGGCAAACCTCTGCCGGGAGAAGCCAGCGGAAGAGTTAATAAAAGCTCCTGCTATCTGTAACTCAGGGCTCAGAATAATAGCGGATGAGGCAAAGTTATTAGTTAAATATCCTGTATTTTTATTTAATCGCAGAGAGTTATTAAATTTAGCTTTTTTATATTCTCGTGAATGTCAGCGCCCTGTTCGGAATAATTGCCAACAAGCGAAGTCATTTACTGAAAAAACTTAATATTCCGATATATTTCACTAGCTACCCATAAAAACCCCACCTTTTATGCCAGGGTAAAGGTAAAATAAAAACAATAAATATCAATGTATTATGCGGTTATCATCGTTAGAGGCGCCACGCCTTCCAGCCGGTGACTTGTGGAAAGTCCCGTCTGTACATGACAGAGCTCTCTCTGCCGGTAAAAATGCAGAATATTCGTCTTTCTCCCGGAATTTATTCCTGCCCCAATAAGGTTGACATCAGGCAGCGTTTACAGTACCAATATAGGCATACTTTATTTATTGGGTCTGAGCTAATGATTCGTTTTATCCGCCTCGCAGGACTACTACTTCTCGCATTAAATATGCGCGGTAGTGTTGCGGGCGGAATTAATAAATGATTCGGGCCTGAAAACAGAAAAACCCGCGCCGCAGCGCGGGTTTTTTTATACCCGCTGGCCGGTGCCAAAAACACTTAAGGAATCTACGAATATGAGCCAGCAAGTCATTATTTTTGATACAACATTGCGTGATGGTGAACAAGCGTTACAGGCAAGCCTGAGTGTTAAAGAAAAACTGCAAATTGCAATGGCACTGGAACGTATGAAAGTCGATGTGATGGAGGTCGGTTTTCCGGTCTCGTCACCGGGCGATTTTGAATCCGTACAAACCATTGCCAGAACCATTAAAAACAGCCGTGTTTGTGCGCTGGCCCGCTGTGTAGAGAAAGATATTGATGCTGCCGGTGAAGCCTTACGTGTGGCAGAAGCCTTCCGTATCCACACCTTTATCGCCACCTCACCGATGCATATCGCCACAAAATTACGCAGTACGCTGCCGGAGGTGATTGAGCGTGCGGTGCATATGATCAGGCACGCCCGCCGCTATACCGATGATGTGGAATTCTCGTGTGAAGATGGCGGACGGACGCCGATAGACGATTTGTGTCGCGTCGTTGAAGCCGCGATCAATGCCGGCGCCCGCACTATCAATATCCCTGATACCGTCGGTTATACCCTGCCTCATGAATATGCCAATATCATCTCTCAGTTAACCCAACGCGTCCCGAATATCGATAAAGCCATCCTGTCTGTACATACCCATGACGACCTGGGAATGGCGACCGGGAATGCTGTTGCCGCAGTGCAGGCCGGCGCCCGTCAGGTGGAAGGCACACTGAACGGTCTGGGTGAACGTGCCGGTAACTGTGCGCTGGAAGAAGTGATTATGGCGATTAAAACCCGTCAGCAGATCCTGAATGTCACAACCGGTATTAATCATCAGGAGATTTACCGCACCAGCCAGATCGTCAGCCAGATTTGTAACATGCCGATTCCGGCGAACAAAGCGGTTGTGGGTTCCAACGCATTTGCTCACTCTTCAGGTATTCACCAGGATGGCGTACTGAAGAACCGTGAAAACTACGAAATCATGACCCCGGAATCTATCGGTCTGCATCAGGTCCAGCTGAACCTGACCTCCCGTTCAGGCCGTGCCGCGGTTAAGCACCGCATGGAAGAGATGGGCTATAAAGAGACCGACTACAATGCGGAGGCACTATACGATGCCTTCCTGAAACTGGCTGATAAAAAAGGTCAGATTTTTGATTACGACCTGGAAGCACTGGCCTTTATTAACAAACAGAATGAAGAGCACGACCATTTCCGTCTGCAGGATTTCAACGTTCAGTCAGGTTCCAGCATCTCTGCCACCGCATCCGTGAAGCTGGCCTGTGGTGATGAAATCAAAGAAGAAGCCGCGACCGGCAACGGCCCTGTCGATGCCGTTTATCAGGCCATTAACCGCATTACCGGGTATCAGGCTGAACTGGTCAAATACCAGTTATCCGCGAAAGGCCACGGAGAAAATGCTCTGGGTCAGGTAGATATCGTTATCAGCTACAACAACCGTAAATTCCATGGTGTCGGACTGGCTACAGATATCGTGGAGTCGTCGGCGACCGCGATGGTGAATGCCCTGAATAATATCTGGCAGGCGAAGCAGGTTGAAATCGAATTGCAGCGTAAATTTAAGAATGAAGCTAAGGAAACCGTGTAATTATGTCTACATCATTTCACATTGCAGTATTGCCAGGTGACGGCATCGGTCCGGAAGTCATGGCACAGGCCCTGAAAGTAGTGAAGGCTATCCGTGAACGCTTTTCTCTCGATATCACCACCCGTCAGTATGATGTAGGCGGTATTGCCATTGATAATCATGGTCAGCCTCTGCCGCCGGAAACGTTAGCCGGCTGTGAGCAGGCCGATGCGGTCCTGTTTGGTTCGGTAGGCGGCCCGAAATGGCAACACCTGGCCCCGGATGCGCAGCCTGAGCGTGGCGCGCTGTTACCCCTGCGTAAGCATTTCAAACTGTTCAGCAACCTGCGTCCTGCTGCGCTTTATCACGGGCTGGAAGCCTTCTGTCCTCTGCGCAGTGATATTGCCGCCCGCGGGTTCGATATTTTATGCGTCCGCGAATTAACCGGGGGCATCTATTTCGGACAACCCAAAGGCCGTGAAGGCAGCGGTGACGAACTGCGGGCTTTTGATACGGAAGTCTACTACCGCTATGAAATTGAGCGTATTGCCCGGCTGGCTTTCGAGTCTGCGGCGAAACGCCGTAAAAAAGTCACGTCGGTGGATAAATCAAACGTACTGCAATCGTCCATCCTGTGGCGTGAGACTGTGACGGAAATCGCCAAAGAGTACCCGGAAATTGAGCTGGAACATATCTACATCGATAACGCGACAATGCAGCTGATTAAAGACCCGTCGCAGTTTGATGTCCTGTTATGTTCAAACCTGTTCGGTGACATCCTGTCAGATGAATGTGCCATGATCACCGGTTCGATGGGTATGCTGCCCTCCGCCAGCCTGAATGAACAAGGCTTTGGTCTGTACGAACCGGCAGGCGGTTCCGCACCGGATATCGCGGGACAAAATATCGCCAACCCGGTGGCACAGATTTTATCACTGGCACTGCTGTTACGTTACAGCCTGAATGCCGGCGAAGCCGCAGACAGTATTGAGCAAGCCGTTAACCAGGCGCTGGAAGCAGGCTACCGGACACGTGATCTGGCCGGTCAGGGTCCTTCTGTCAGCACCGATGAAATGGGCGACATCATTGCCCGCTTTATCACCGGAGAAAAATAAAAATGAGCAAGACCTTATACCAGAAGTTATTTGATGCACATGTCGTTTATGAAGCCCCTAATGAAACACCGTTACTGTATATCGACCGTCACCTGGTCCATGAAGTGACCTCTCCGCAGGCATTTGATGGCCTGCGGGCACAGGGACGCCAGTTGCGTCAGCCTTCAAAAACGTTCGCCACCATGGATCACAACGTCTCTACAGAGACCCGTGACATTAATGCCTCCGGTGAGATGGCACGTATTCAGATGCAGGAATTAATTAAAAACTGCGAAGAGTTCGGCGTACAGTTATATGACCTGAATCATCCCTTCCAGGGCATTGTGCATGTCATTGGCCCTGAGCAGGGTATGACGCTGCCGGGAATGACCATTGTCTGTGGTGACTCCCATACGGCGACCCACGGCGCGTTCGGTTCGCTGGCCTTTGGTATCGGTACCTCAGAAGTCGAACATGTCATGGCCACCCAGACCCTGAAACAGGGTCGTGCTAAGACCATGAAAATTGAAGTCACCGGAGATGCCGCTCCGGGTATCACTGCAAAAGATATCGTGCTGGCCGTGATCGGTAAAACCGGCAGCGCTGGCGGTACCGGTCATGTCGTCGAGTTCTGTGGTCCGGCAATCGAAGCACTGAGCATGGAAGGCCGGATGACCCTGTGCAACATGGCTATCGAAATGGGAGCCAAAGCAGGCCTGGTCGCGCCGGATGAAACTACCTTTAATTACCTGAAAGGGCGTCAGTTCTCGCCGACAGGAGAGAAATGGGAACAGGCTGTGGCCTACTGGCAGGGCCTGAAATCAGACAGTGATGCCGTTTTTGACTCTGTCGTCACCCTGGATGCCGCCGACATTGCCCCACAGGTCACCTGGGGGACTAACCCGGGCCAGGTGATTGCGATTAACCAGCCGATTCCGGCACCGGAATCCTTCAGCGATCCGGTCGAACGCGCTTCAGCGGAGAAAGCACTGGCTTATATGGGGCTGGATGCGGGAGTCAAACTGACCGACGTTGCCATCGATAAAGTCTTTATCGGTTCCTGTACTAACTCACGTATCGAAGATTTACGGGCAGCGGCCGCGATTGCGAAGGGACGTAAGGTCGCTCCGGGGATCGTTGCCATGGTCGTCCCGGGCTCCGGTCCCGTCAAAGCACAGGCGGAAGAAGAAGGCCTGGACAAAATATTTATCGATGCCGGGTTTGAATGGCGTTTGCCCGGATGTTCCATGTGTCTGGCGATGAATAATGACCGCCTGAACGCCGGTGAGCGTTGTGCCTCGACCAGCAACCGTAACTTCGAAGGTCGTCAGGGTCGTGGCGGACGTACTCACCTGGTCAGCCCGGCAATGGCTGCCGCTGCCGCCGTCACCGGTCGCTTCGCCGACATTCGTGAACTGAATTAAGGAATATTTTATGGCCAGTAAATTTACACAACATACCGGCATTGTTGCCCCGCTGGATGCGGCTAACGTCGATACCGATGCCATTATTCCTAAGCAATTTTTACAGAAAGTGACCCGTACCGGTTTCGGGCAACATCTGTTTAATGACTGGCGTTTTCTGGATGATGCCGGTCAGGTGCCTAACCCGGAATTTGTGCTGAATAAGCCTGAGTTTAAAGGTGCCAGCATTCTGCTGGCTCGTGAAAACTTTGGCTGCGGATCATCACGCGAACATGCCCCCTGGGCGCTGACTGACTTTGGATTCCGTGTGGTGATCGCGCCTTCTTTCGCCGATATTTTTTACGGAAACAGCTTCAACAACCAGCTTTTGCCGGTCACGCTGACCGACGCTGAAGTGGACGAGCTGTTCCGTCTGGTGAAAGCCGAACCGGGCATCGAATTTGTCGTAGACCTGGAGAAACTGGTGATCACTGCCGGTGACAAAGTCTATCCGTTTACTCTGGACAGCTTCCGCCGCCATTGCATGATCAATGGACTGGATAGCATCGGTCTGACCTTGCAGCATGAAGATGCTATTTCCTCGTACGAGTCTGCACAGCCTGCTTTCCTGCGTTAAGTCGCACTGAGCCACAGTTTTAGCACTTCCCCCTCCCCTCCGGAGGGGGTAAATCAGCCCTCAACAGGCTCTTTCACCCGCCATATCAGTACCAATGCCAGCAGGATCAGCCCCGAGGCCAGCCAGTAAATGGCCCGATGCCCCAGCCAGTCACTGAGACTCCCCTGTAATAATCCGGCAAAAATCATCCCGGTCGATACGGAATTGGTAAACATCGTCGTCGCAGCGCCCGCTTTACCCGGCATCAGATCCTGGAACCAGAGCATGACCAGACCGGCAACGATGCCGATAAAAACAGCATTTAATAGCTGTAAAGCCAGCATCGCTCCGCGGGTAGGGAAAATCAGCATGCCCGGGTAAAACAGTGCCCCGGCCATCACCGCCAGCAGTACCAGTGGACGTTTGCCGATCCGTTTAGCCAGTAATCCGGCCAGCAGCATGATCGGTATTTCCAGCCCCGCGGCCGTTCCCATAAAGACACCGGCCATTTTCTCCGGCATCCCGAGGGTTTGACTGATATAGAGCGGCATGTCGATGATATACATCAGATTACAGGTCCACATCAGGACAGAGGCGATAAACAGGCGACGGACATGGCTGTTTTTCCAGCCGGTCACCGCACTACGGGCAATATCCGTCGGGGGGAAAACTTTCGGTACGGAAGGCAGAGTAAAACGTATAAACCCGAGCGCCAGTAAGAATAAACAGGCCGCCACCAGATAGAGCGCAATAAAGCCATAATTCAGGGCCAGCGCAAAAGAAATGGGCGGGCCAATGACCCACGCCAGTGACATCTGGGCACGCATCAGCGAACTGAACATCACCACTTCACGGGAAGTGTGATCCGCATATTCCCGGGCGAGGGCAAAAATCTGAGGCATCACGACAGTGGAAAAGGCCGACAGTATCAGTCCGAGTGTGATCAGCACCCAGTAACTGCGGGTAAAGGCGAAGACAATCGCGTTGCCGAGCGCCATCAGGCAGCAAAGCATCAGTAAATTTCGTCTGTCTCCCTGTTTATCTGACCGTCGGGCCAGCAGGAAGCTGACAATAATTCCCGTCACTGCATTAACAGTAAAAAATGCGCCGACCATAAACGGTTTTGCATGCAGTTCGTGACTAAGAAACAAGCTCAGCGTGGGAGCCTGCAATGCCCCGGCAATACTGACAAAAAAGGTGACCAGCATAAAAAAGATAAATACGGTATTGCCTTTCGCAGGCATCCTTTCAGGGGTTTCCATAAAAACATCCGTATGAGGTGAGACAACAGTGGCGTTAAGGCTCCTGCTCGCGTGAATGCAGGCCCGGTGGATAATCTACACCGGAACGGCCACATTTACCGCAGAATATCTGCGGAGAACCGGAGGTCATAACAAAAATCCGCAGTCCGCGGTCAGCCGGTAAATGCACATATGACTGCCCGCCCTCCCGGAACCCGTATTTTCATCGTAACAGCGCCGCCCGCACATCACTCCGGGCTTCCCCGCCCGGGCAGAATTGCATAGAATAAGCCGTTCTCAACGGGGTGCATGTGAATGCTGAGAGATACCCGTCGAACCTGATCCGGTTAATACCGGCGTAGGGATTTGAGAGTCAGCCCCCTCAGATCCTTTGCGCCTTGCTAAATCACGCCTCAAGGAGCGCAAAGTGTTAAAAAAAATTCTGCCCGTTTTACTGGTTGTCTGCACCCCGGCACTGGCCGCCAAACCTGTGTTAACTGTCTATACCTATGACTCTTTTTCGTCAGACTGGGGCCCCGGCCCGGCGGTAAAAAAAGCCTTTGAAGCTCATTGTGGCTGCGAGCTGAAGTATGTCGCTCTGGGCGATGGTGTGGCTCTGCTCAACCGCCTGCGCATGGAAGGCCGCCACAGCAAAGCCGATGTGGTCGTCGGACTGGATAATAACCTGCTGGATTCTGCAGAAAAAACCGGACTGTTCGCCCCGTCAGACGTCAGCACCGGCCAGCTTACCGTACCGGGCGGCTGGACCAGCAAAACGTTTGTACCTTATGACTATGGCTACTTCGCGTTTGTCTACAATAAGAAAACGCTGAAGAACCCACCCACCAGCCTGAAACAACTGGTTGAGAGCCCTGAAAAATGGCGCGTCATTTATGAAGATCCCCGTACCAGTACACCGGGACTGGGCCTGCTGTTATGGATGCAGAAAGTCTATGGTGATCACGCCCCGGCCGCCTGGAAGAAACTGGCGGCGAAAACAGTGACCGTGACCCGTGGCTGGAGTGAGGCCTACAGCCTGTTCCTGAAAGGTGAAAGTGATCTGGTACTTAGCTACACCACGTCACCGGCGTACCATATCATTGAAGAGCATAATAATAATTATGCCGCCGCGGATTTCAGTGAAGGCCATTATATGGAAGTCGAAGTTGCCGCGCGCCTGAAAAACAGCCCGCAGCCCGCACTGGCAAAAGCGTTTATGCAATTTGTCACGAGTCCGGACTTCCAGAAAACATTGCCGGAAGGCAACTGGATGTACCCGGTCATAAAAATGCCACTGCCTGCCGGCTATCAGCAACTGGTCACTCCGAAAACAGCCCTGCAATATTCCCCTGAACAGGTCGCTGAACACCGTGAAGCCTGGGTGGATGCCTGGCAAAATGCAGTGAGTCAGTAATGCCTCGCTGGCTTATTCCCGGGCTGCTTGCAGCCCTGTTAAGTTGCAGTGTCGCACTGCTGGCACTGCTCAGCCTGTTCTGCAACGCGCCGCAGGTGCACTGGCTGAGTCTGCTTTCCGATCCCTACCTGTGGCACGTCGTCCGCTTCTCGTTTGAACAGGCGACGCTTTCCACTGCCCTCTCTGTACTGCTGGCCATACCCGTGGCCAGAGCACTCTATCGTCGTCGCTTCCCGGGACGACGATGGTTACTTCGCCTGTGTGCCATGACGCTGGTATTGCCGGTACTGGTGGCAGTGTTTGGCATTATCAGTGTCTATGGCCGTGAGGGCTGGCTGGCACAGGCTTGCGCCTGGCTGGGCCTGCCCTATACCTTCTCGCTTTACGGGCTGCATGGCATCTTACTGGCCCATGTCTTTTTTAATCTTCCTCTGGCGGCCCGTCTTCTGTTACAGACCTTTGAACAAATACCCGCCGAACAGCGCCAGCTGGCCGCCCAGCTTAATATGCAGGGACTGAATCTGTTCCGCTGGCTGGAGTGGCCCTGGCTTAAACGCCAGTTGCTGCCGGTGGCTGCACTGATTTTTATGCTCTGCTTTTCAAGCTTCGCCATCGTCCTTGCGCTGGGGGGCGGCCCCCGTGCCACCACGCTTGAACTGGCGATCTATCAGGCCCTGAGCTATGACTTTGACCCGGCCAAAGCCGCCATGCTGGCACTGGTTCAGTTAGGTTTTTGTCTGACACTGGTCGTCCTCAGTCTGCGGCTGAATACCGTCCTGACCGGTAACACCTCACTGATGTCACCCTGGCGCGCCCCGGAGCAACGCTGGCTGGCACGGTTGTCTGACAGTGTGTGGATCCTGCTGGCCCTCCTATTGCTGATCCCCCCGGTGCTGGCGGTGATCATTAACGGAATTAACGGCAATATTCTGCCCTCACTGCAGCAGCCAGCCCTCTGGCAGGCTACGCTGACCTCCGTAAGCATTGCCTTGCGGGCGGGTTTACTCGCCACCGGCCTGACCGTTATGTTGCTATGGAGCAGCCGTGAGCTGCGTTTACGCGAACACCTGTTTCCCGCCAGAGTGCTGGAAACCAGTGGTATGCTGATCCTGGCCATGCCCGGCATTGTGCTGGCCAGCGGCTTCTTTATGTTTTTTAATGCCACGACAGGGATCCCTGACTCGCCCGCACTGATCATTATTGTCACCAATGCCCTGATGGCGATGCCTTACGCTATGAAGATCCTGGATAACCCGATGCGGGATATCGCCCGCGACTATAGCCGGTTATGCCTGTCTCTGGATGTTACCGGCTGGCGGCGACTGCGGTTAATCGAGTATCCGGCGTTAAAACGTCCCCTGGCCCAGGCACTGGCCTTTGCCAGTGTCCTGTCGGTGGGTGATTTCGGCGTTATTTCTCTGTTCGGCAATGATGATTTCCGGACCCTGCCGTTTTATCTGTATCAGCAGATCGGCGCCTACCGGCAGCAGCAGGGTGCCATCACCGCCTTTTTACTGTTACTGGTCTGTTTTATCCTTTTCACACTGATCGAAAAAATAGCAGGAACCCATGCTGACACTGAATGACCTGAGCTACCGTTATCAGTCCCGGACACTAAGCTTTACTTTGCAGGCCGCGAAAGGGGAACGGCTTGCCATCCTCGGCCCAAGCGGCGCCGGTAAAAGTACGCTGCTCAGCCTGATCGCGGGTTTTTTGCCGGTCACCGGGGGAGAGTTATGGATTGACGGGAAAGACTGCACCGGCCTGCCGCCGGCAGAACGTCCGGTCTCGATGCTTTTTCAGGAAAATAATCTGTTCGCGCATCTGAACGTGCAGCAGAACCTGGGGTTAGGTCTGCACCCGGGTCTGCGGCTGAATTCACGTCAGAAACAACAGGTCAGTGATATTCTCCGGCAAACGGGACTGGAAGGCTTAGCTGACCGCTTACCCGGACAGTTATCCGGCGGACAGCGTCAGCGGGTAGCTCTGGCCCGTTGTTTGTTACGCCAGCGCCCCCTATTGCTGCTGGACGAACCCTTTTCGGCCTTAGACCCGCACCTGCGAGAGGAAATGATCACCCTGACGGATCAGCTCTGCCGTGAGCATCACATCACCCTGTTAATGGTCTCCCACCATCAGGAGGACATCCGCCGGATCGCGGACCGGGCCATTGTTATCCGTGACGGACATGTCGTCCGGGAGGTCAATGCCCCTGGCGACGCAGAGATCCCGGGCTTTACTGTCCCGGGATCAGGCAATGAAGACCCGCCATAACAGATGACGGAAGCCCGGCATCATCGGATGGAACTGAAGTGCGACAAATCCGCCAATCGCCAGAATAATCAGTAACGGGGCCAGCCAGCGCAAACGTTCCGTAGATAAAAATCCGGTCGCCGGTTTTTTACTTTTGATAGCGCGGCCCCATCGCCAGCCCGTCCATGCCGCCAGCCAAATCACCACGGCTTCCGCCAGCAACAGCCATTTAAAATCGCTGCTCTGAGCGGTATGCGGTGCATCAATCGCGACGCCGGCCAGTATCCCCGGTAACAGGTACACCGGAGGCCATAACAGGCAGCCGGCAATATTCGGTGGCAGGAACTTCTTCACCGGCAGTTCCAGCATTCCCGCCAGCATCGGGATCAGCGGGCGGGTCGGGCCGACAAAACGGCCGATCAGAATGGTCGCAATACTGTGTTCGTTGAGGGCATGCTCGGTTTTATCCAGCAGTTTCCGATACTTTTGCAGATACTTCCAGCGATGCAGCGGACCTTTAAAACGCCAGCCGATATAAAAAGAAATCCAGTCTCCCAGCAGGCACCCGATAAATCCGGCTCCCCAGGCAGGATACAGCCCGATCTTACCACTGCCGATCAACGCTCCCAGGCTCGCCATCATTACGGTGCCGGGCAGAACTAACCCGACCAGGGCGAGTGACTCAAAAAATGTCACCACCGCGACCGCAAACAGAGCCCACTCCAGCGATTGGGTAAGCAGATGTTGGATCCAGACTTCCATAAAGATTCCTCGAATAAACTGAGCCTGGATTGTCCTGAGCAAGCCCCGGAACGTCAAGCTAAGTGTTCGGTTAAATACAAACAGATACAAAACATCCCGGCACCTCTCCCCTCACCGGGCTCTCTGCCCCCTGTGCTATACTGATGACTCTGCGGCTCCGGAGTCTTTGTGAACAACCCTCAAGCTGGCTTTTTATTAACCCGTCACTGGCGGGATACCCCCCGGGGAATCGAACTTTCTTTCTGGCTGGCCACAGATTCCGGGCCGGTGAAAGTGCGCGTGCCCGCGCAGCAGGCGGTGGCTTTTATCCCGCAGTCCGACACCGAAAAAGCCCGGGCGTTACTGTCACGGGAAAAAGAGGTCCGGCTGAGTCCGCTGCAATTGCTGGATTTTCATCGGCAGCCCCAGGCCGGCCTGTATTGTCCGCAATATCGTCAACTGCAACGGCTTGAGAAATTGTTACGGGAAAATGCCATTCCGGTAGCCGAAGCCGATATCCGCCCACCGGACCGCTACCTGATGGAACGCTTTATCACGGCGCCGGTCTGGTTCAGCGGCGTGGCCCGTGACGGTATGATCGACGAAGCACGGCTCAAGCCTCACCCGGACTATCGTCCGTCCCTGACGTGGATGTCACTCGATATTGAAACAAATGAGCATGGCGAACTGTACTGCATTGGTATTGAGGGCTGCGGTGAGCGGCGGGTAATGATGCTCGGACCACCGACGCCCGGCGGAAAGGCGGTGGATTTCACCCTGGAGTATGCCCGTACCCGCAGGGAACTGCTGGAAATGCTGAACCAGTGGTTCACCGAACACGATCCTGATGTCATTATCGGCTGGAATGTGATCCAGTTCGATTTACGCGTTTTACAAAAACAGGCAGACCGGTATCAGATACCTCTGCTGGCAGGACGCGGCGGTGTTCCCCTCGAGTGGCGGGAACATGGCTTCAAGCCCGGGACCTATATGGCTCAGGCGGCAGGCAGGCTGATCATTGACGGTATTGAAGCACTTAAATCGGCCTTTATGAATTTTGATTCCTTCAGTCTGGAAAATGTCTCACAAGCACTGTTCGGCGAAGGGAAGTTTATCGATGAGCCGGGCAACCGGATGGCGGAGATCAATCAACGCTTTGCGACAGACAAACCCGCCCTGGCACGTTATAACCTGCGGGACTGCGAGCTGGTGACGCGGATCTTCCGCCATACCCGCCTGATGCCCTTCCTGCTGGAGCGCAGCAGTGTGAACGGACTGCAGGCCGATCGTCACGGCGGCTCCGTTGCCTCTTTCAGCCACCTTTATATTCCGCGGATGCATCGGGCGGGTTATGTGGCACCGAATACCGGTGAAGTGGCCCCGGTCGCCAGCCCCGGGGGATATGTGATGGACTCCAGTCCCGGATTATATGACTCCGTGCTGGTGCTGGATTATAAAAGTCTGTACCCCTCCATCATCAAAACCTTTCTGATCGACCCGGTCGGTCTGGTGGAAGGGATGGCGCACCCGGAGGATGAAACTTCCGTCACCGGCTTTCTGGATGCCCGCTTTTCCCGGCAGACATTCTGCCTGCCGGAGATTGTCGGGCAAATCTGGCAAAACCGTGAGCAGGCAAAACAGCAGAATAATCAGCCACTGTCGCAGGCGCTGAAAATCATTATGAACGCGTTTTACGGCGTACTGGGGACCCCATCCTGCCGGTTTTTTGACCCCCGGCTGGCCTCGTCCATTACCCTGCGCGGTCACGAAATTATGCAGAAGACCCGTGATTTTATTGAACAACAGGGGTATCGCGTGATTTACGGGGACACCGACTCGACCTTCGTCTGGCTGAAAACCGCCCACAGCGAAGCCCGGGCGGAGGAGATTGGTCGTCAGCTGGCAGCCAGCGTTAATGACTGGTGGAAGCAGCAGCTCGCACAACAGTTTCAGCTGGACAGCGCCCTTGAGCTCGAATATGAAACCCACTATTGCCGTTTTCTGATGCCCACCATCCGGGGGGCCGAACAGGGCAGTAAAAAACGTTACGCCGGCTGGGTGAATCATCATGGCCGGGACCAGATTATTTTTAAAGGACTGGAAACCGTCCGAACTGACTGGACCCCGCTGGCCAAAGAGTTTCAGCAAACACTCTATTCTCTGATTTTCCGCCGTCAGTCCTGGCAGCAATACGTCCGGGACACGGTGGCTAAACTGATGGCGGGTGAACTGGATGATAAATTAATTTACAGCAAGCGGTTACGACGTCCGCTGGAAGAATACCAGAGAAATGTCCCGCCCCATGCGCGGGCCGCCAGGCTGTCAGATGACTATGCCCGTAAGGCCGGACATCCTTTACGGTATCAGAAAGGCGGGACAATACGTTATGTGATGACCACCCGCGGGCCGGAACCCCTGAATGCACGGAGCGCCCCGCTGGATTACGATCATTATCTGACACGTCAGCTTGAACCGGTGGCGGACGGAATACTCGGGTTTGTCGGCGGTGACTTCACCACACTAATTACCGGGCAGCTGGGACTGTTTTGATAGGTGACGAATGGCTCGCCTTCCAGTACCATAGCGGCCTCCCTGAATCTCATTGCTCTGCATTTTATTTACCAGACCTTTTGTCTGGTCGCCATGCTATTGCCTGCAGCGCATGAATATCTTTTTACACGTTAAGAGAATCGAGCTAATTATTTATGCCTTTTACACTTGGTCAGCGCTGGATTAGTGATACAGAAAGTGAACTTGGACTGGGGACGGTCGTCGCTATCGATGCACGTATGGTCACTTTACTTTTTCCGGCTACTGGCGAAAACAGACTGTATGCCCGTAATGATTCTCCTATTACCCGGGTCATTTTTAACCCGGGCGATACCATCACCAGCCATGAAGGCTGGCAGTTAACCGTAGAAAGTGTCCGGGATAATGACGGCGTCATGACCTACACCGGCACACGTACGGATACTCAGGAAAGTGATGTCAGCCTGCGTGAAGTCATGCTCGACAGTAAACTGGTATTCAGCAAGCCTCAGGATCGGTTATTTGCCGGCCAGCTCGATCGGATGGATCGTTTTGCCTTGCGTTTCCGCGCCCGTAAATATCAGAGTGCACAATATCGCCTGCCCGTCAGTGGTATGCGTGGCATGCGGACTAACCTGATCCCGCACCAGCTGCATATCGCCCACGATGTGGGTCGTCGCCATGCACCCCGCGTGTTACTGGCCGATGAAGTGGGCCTCGGAAAAACCATTGAAGCCGGGATGATCATTCAGCAACAGCTACTGGCGGGCCGTGCTGAGCGTGTGCTGATCGTAGTCCCTGAAACATTACAACATCAGTGGCTGGTTGAAATGCTGCGTCGTTTCAATCTGCGCTTTGCGCTGTTTGATGATGACCGTTACAACGAAGCGCAGTTTGATACCAGTAACCCGTTCTTTACCGAACAACTGGTCATCTGCTCGCTTGATTTTGCCTGTAAGAACCGGCAGCGCCTGGAAGCGATGTCTGAGGCTGAATGGGATCTGCTGGTGGTCGATGAAGCCCACCACCTGTCATGGTCTGAAGGAAAACCAGGGCGTGAATACCTGGTCGTCGAGAAGCTGGCTGAAAATATTCCCGGTGTGTTACTGCTGACCGCCACCCCGGAGCAGCTGGGTATGGAAAGCCATTTCGCCCGTCTGCGCCTGCTGGATCCGGACCGTTTCCACGATTATCAGTTATTTGTTGAAGAGCAGGAGCAATACCAGCCGGTCGCGGATGCCGTGACTTCCCTGCTGGCGGATACCCCGATCGCGACCAGTGAAGAAGCGATGATCAATGACCTGATCAGTGACCAGGACATTTCAGATCTGATCGCACGGGCAAACAGCGGCGATGAACTACGCCTCGAAGCCCGTAAAAAACTGGTTTCTCTGCTGATGGATCGCCACGGTACCAGCCGCGTTCTGTTCCGTAATACCCGTCAGGGTGTGAAAGGCTTTCCTTCACGTCAACTGCAGCAATTTCGTCTGCCGCTGCCCTCGCAATACCAGACGGCCATCAAGGTCTCCGGAATTATGGGGAGCCGTAAAAGTGCCGAAGAGCGCGCCCGCGATATGCTCTACCCTGAGCAGATTTACCAGGAGTTTGAAGGCGACTCCGGTACCTGGTGGGCCTTTGACCCGCGTGTCGAATGGCTGACCGACTATTTGCTGGAAAACCGTAAAGAGAAAGTGCTGGTGATTTGTGCCAAGGCAGCCACGGCACTGCAACTGGAACAATACCTGCGTGAGCGGGAAGGTATCCGTGCCGCCGTTTTCCACGAAGGGTTGTCTATTATTGAACGTGACAGGGCTTCGGCGTTCTTTGCTTCACAGGAAGAAGGCGCACAGGTCCTGCTGTGTTCCGAAATCGGTTCAGAAGGACGTAACTTCCAGTTCGCCAGCCGTCTGGTCATGTTTGATCTGCCTTTCAACCCGGATCTGCTGGAACAGCGTATCGGGCGTCTGGATCGTATCGGACAACAGAACGATATTCAGATCCTGGTTCCCTGGCTGGAGAATACTGCTCAGGCCGTATTACTGCGCTGGTTCCACGAAGGGCTGGATGCCTTTGAGCATACCTGCCCGACCGGACGAACAGTTTATGACAAGGTGCATCCGCAGTTACTGTCATACCTGGCGGCCCCGGAAAAAACCGAAGGGCTGGATGAGTTTATTGCCGACTGCCGTCAGCAACACGATGCTCTGAAATCACAGCTGGAACAGGGCCGTGACCGTCTGCTGGAGCTGAACTCTAACGGCGGTGAGGCCGCCGTCGGTTTAGCTGAAGCTATCGCCGCGCAGGATAACGATACCGAACTGGTTAACTTTGCACTGAACCTGTTCGATATTGTCGGTATTAATCAGGATGACCGCAGTGATAACCTGATTGTGCTGACGCCGTCTGACCACATGCTGGTGCCGGACTTTCCGGGGCTCCCGGAAGAAGGCTGTACCATCACCTTTGACCGTGATCAGGCACTCTCCCGGGAAGATACCCAATTTATTACCTGGGAACACCCGCTGATCCGTAATGGTCTGGACCTGATCCTGTCCGGTGATACCGGCAGCAGCGCCATTTCTTTACTGAAAAATAAAGCACTGCCGGTCGGCACCTTGCTGGTTGAACTGGTCTATGTGGTTGAAGCTCAGGCACCTAAGCACCTGCAACTGACCCGATTCCTGCCACCGACGCCATTGCGTCTGATGCTGGATAAAGCCGGTAATAACCTGGCGGCGAAAGTCGAGTTTGAAAGCTTTAACCGTCAGCTGAGTGCCGTTAATCGCCATACCGGTAGTAAACTGGTGAATGCGGTTCAGCAGGATGTTTATCAAATCCTGACCCGGGGTGAAGAACTCGTGGTAACCGATGCTCAGGCCGTCATTGAAGAAGCCCGCCGTCAGGCGGACGAAACGCTGACGGCTGAGCTGGACAGGTTACGTGCCCTGCAGGCAGTTAACCCGAATATCCGTGACGATGAAGTCGAAGCACTGGAAACCAACCGTCAGGAAGTGATGGAAAGTCTGGCTCAGGCAAACTGGCGACTGGATGCTTTACGGCTGATCGTTGTCACTCACCAGTAACCGGTTACGGGGGCTTCGGTCCCCGATGGAAACGTGAATGGAACCCTATAATCCTCCCAGCGAACCCTGGCTGCATATCCTTTATCAGGATAGCCATATCATGGTGGTGAATAAACCGAGCGGGCTGCTGTCCGTTCCGGGACGTTTGCCGGAACACCATGACAGTATCATGCTCAGGGTCCAGCGTGATTATCCGACGGCACAGTCGGTTCACCGTCTGGATATGGCCACCAGCGGTGTAATTGTGGTCGCCCTGACCAAAGCGGCTGAACGTGAACTGAAGCGTCAGTTCCGTGAGCGCGAACCTCAGAAGACCTATGTTGCCCGCATCTGGGGCCATCCGGAGGCAGAAAAGGGAATGGTCGACCTGCCGTTAATCTGTGACTGGCCAAACCGTCCGATGCAGAAAGTGTGCTTCGAGACAGGAAAAGCGGCGCAGACCGAATGGCGGGTGACGGACTATTGTGATGAAGCCAGTTGCCGGGTCGAACTAAAACCCATCACCGGGCGTTCACATCAGCTCAGGGTGCATATGCTGGCGCTGGGCCATCCCATTCTGGGAGACCGGTTCTATGCACATCCTGAGGCCTTAGCGATGGCAGATCGTTTGTTACTGCATGCAGAATCACTGACCATCACGCATCCGGCGTACGGTACGCCGATGACATTTCGCCAGCCTGCCGGCTTCTGAACGGCTATCATGAAAAAGGGCCACTTCCCTCGCGGGTAATGGCCCTTCCGTCTGACTACTTAAAACCTTTCTCTTTACGGATCAGGTCATAAGCAGACTGGATTTTTTGTGTCTTCTGTTTCGCCATTTCCATCATTTCCGGCGGTAACCCTTTCGCCACCAGTTTATCCGGATGGTGCTCACTCATCAGTTTCCGGTAAGCCCGCTTAATGGTTGTCGGCTCATCGCCCGGCTTGACGCCCAGCACACTGCAGGCATCTTCCAGTGTCGGTCCGCGTTGCGCTTGCTGATACTGTTCCTGCCGGGAATAACTCCCCCCGGTGAACTGCTCACCTCCCGCCATCATCCGCAGAAACTGATCAAACTGTCCGCGGGAAATGCCCAGTTCTTCGGCAATGACATATAAGACCTGTCGTTCACTGGGATGCAGAATGCCGTCGGCAAAAGCCGCCTGAACCTGAATTTCCAGAAACATCCGAATCAGGTCAAAACGACCGAAACAGGCGCTGCGAAATTCACGCAACTTCTCGCGTAACGGGTACTGACTGTCCTTACCTTCGCGAAAGGCCTGTTGAGCTGAGCGACGGGACTCGCCATGCAATTGCAAACGATCCATAAACGCTGTGGCCATCTGAATATCAGCTTCGGTGACCCGTCCTTTCGATTTGGTCAGATGTCCCATCACCTGGAAGGTCGTGCGAAAAAACAGGTTCTGACGTGACTGGTTGTCAGAAAAATATCCCTGCCCCTTACTGCTCATCACTTTATCGATAGCATGGCCAATCATCATCCCCAGAACCACGCCCCAAAAACCGGCGCCGGAGAGAAGACCTGCCATAAATCCAATTACTTTACCCCAATAGCGCATAAACTCCTCAATTCGCCATGCTTCAGGTCGAAATTTGCATTATCATACCCGTCATTTGCTCAACCGCCTATCGGCAAACCGGATAGATCAGGATTAACACCAGCTTCATAATGCGGTAAGTTAGTCTTCGCCCAATTGTCGGCATGATGCCAGTTTTAACGGAATCCCAGATACTGCGTATGAATAAACGTATACCTACCCTGCTTGCCACGATGATTGGTGCAGCGCTCTACAGTCAGCACACCCTTGCCGATGACCTGATGTCGCAATGTATGCTGGGCGTTCCCTCATATAATCGCCCGCTGACCAGCGGAACGCCTAATGAGCAGCCCGTAACCATAAATTCTGACTCGGCAAAAGGGACGTATCCGAATAATTCCGTTTTTTCCGGTAAAGTCAGTGTCAATCAGGGAAATGGTCAGCTTCAGGCCGATGAAATACAACTTCATCAGAATGAGCAACCCGGGCAGAGTACACCCACCCGGACTGTCGATGCACTGGGCAACGTTCATTATGACGATAATCAGGTTATTCTGAAGGGCTCAAAAGCCTGGAGCAATCTGAATAATAAAAATACCAACGTCTGGAATGGCGATTATCAGATGGTCGGACGTCAGGGCCGTGGCACTGCGACCGAGATGAAACTGCGCGATAATAACCGATACACTATCCTGGAAAACGGCAGTTTTACGTCCTGTCTGCCAGGCAGTAACAGCTGGAGTGTTGTGGGTTCTGAAATTATTCAGGACCGGCAGGAAGAAGTGGCAGAAATCTGGAATGCCCGCTTCAAAATCGGCTCGGTACCTGTTTTTTACAGCCCTTATCTGCAACTGCCGATCGGCGATCGCCGCCGTTCAGGCTTCCTGATCCCGAATGCAAGATACGGTAATAATAATGGCTTCGAATTTTTGTTGCCTTATTACTGGAATATTTCGCCGCAGATGGATGCCACCATCACGCCTCATTATATGAGTAAGCGGGGTATGCAGCTGCAGAACGAATTCCGCTATCTTTCAGGGTTAGGTGGCGGACTCATGGAGCTGGATTACCTGCCTTCGGATCAGCAATATAACAATGAAAAATCCGCCAGGGGGATCGCAGACAGCGCCAGCTCTGACCGCTGGTTATTTTACTGGCGTCATTCCGGTGTTTATGATCAGCATTGGCGTATCAATGCTGACTACACCAAGGTCAGTGATACTTACTACTTTAACGATCTGGATTCCAAATACTACAGCTCGACAGATGGTTATGCATCGCAGAAATTCAGCATTGGCTATGCCGATACGCACTGGGATGCCACCTTATCGACACGTGATTTCCAGACGTTCTCACGCACCAACAGTAATATTTACCGCACCCTGCCGCAGCTGGATGTTAACCTGTATCAGAATGATATCGGACCGTTTGATGGCCATGTCTTTGGTCAGATAGCGCGTTTTACCAACACCAACCCGCGTTATCCGCAGGCGACCCGTTTACATATCGAGCCGACCCTGGACTTACCGTTATCCAACGGCTGGGCAAGTCTGAATACCGAAGCCAAACTGCTGGCGACACATTATCAGCAGGATAATCTGGATGATTACAACAGTGGTGCGCTGACAGAAAGCGGTTCACGCTATAATCTGGCAAATTCCGTCAACCGGACGATGCCGCAATTCAAAGTCGATGGCCGTATGGTCTTTGACCGGGATATGACCTGGTCTCCGGGCTACACTCAGACTCTGGAACCCCGGGTTCAGTATCTGTATGTCCCTTATCGTAATCAGAGCAATATCTACCCTTACGATTCAACGTTACTGCAAACGGACTATACCGGACTGTTCCGTGACCGTAGCTACAGTGGCCTGGATCGTATCGCTTCTGCGGATCAGGTGGCCACCGGGGTCACTTCCCGCATTTATGATAGCAATCTGGTTGAACGATTTAACATTTCTGTGGGTCAGATATATTCGTTTACCCCTGCACGTACCGGAATTTCGTCAATTGACGATCAAGACAGTACAGGGAGCCTGACCTGGGCCGGAGATACTTACTGGAAGATCAGTGATCGCTGGGGGGTTCGTGGCGGTCTGCAATATGACACCAAACTGGACAATGTCTCTCAGGGGAATGCTGTCCTGGAATATCGTCGTGATGCTGACCGCTTAGTGCAGTTGAGCTATCGTTATAGCAGTCCTCAGTATGTTGCTGCGGCACTGAACGATGAATCCTTGCTGAGCAGCCCGATTTACAAAAACGGAATATCACAGGCAGGTGCCACCGCCAGCTGGCCGATTGCAGATGCATGGTCAGTGGTCGGAGCTTACTATTACGATACCCGTAACCGTAAACCTGCTGAGCAATTGTTAGGTGTCCAATACAGTTCTTGCTGTTATGCCATCCGTTTAGGCTATGAGCGTAAGATCAATGGCTGGGAAAACGATACAAGTAATTATGACAACCAGATTTCATTCAACATTGAGTTCCGGGGCCTGAGTTCTGACTATGGCCTGGGAACCCGTCAAATGCTGAGCCAGGGGATCATCCCTTATCAGTCCGCATTTTGATGTTGTAATGTATGGCCGGTAAATTCCGCATAGCGGTAACAACGATGGAAATAGTATGAAGAACTGGAGAATGCTGATTCTGTGTGTCGCGCTTAAAGCAACGACTGCTCTGGCTGCGCCACAGATGATTGATAAAGTCGCAGCGATAGTCAACAACGGTGTCGTTCTCGAAAGCGATGTTGATAACCTGATGAGCACGGTTAAAACTCAGGCAAAGGAGGCCGGCCAGCAATTGCCCGATGATCAGACTTTACGTCATCAGATCCTCGAACGCGAAATTATGGATAGTATCATCACACAGATGGGCCAGCGTGCCGGCCTGCAGATCAGTGACCAGCAGCTGGATCAGGCGATTCAGAACATCGCGGCTCAGAACCACCTGAGCATGGATCAGTTACGTAGCCGTCTGACGTACGACGGGGTGAATTACAACGATTACCGTAACCAGATCCGCAAAGAGATGCTGATTGCTGAGGTTCGCAATAATGAAGTCAGAAGCCGTATTACTATCCTCCCTGAAGAGGTGAATAACCTGGCTAAACAGATTTCATCCCAGAACGTGCCGGGCACAGAAGTTAACCTCAGCATGATCCTGCTGCCGTTGCCGGAAAACCCGACACAGCAACAGGTTGATGAAGAAGAGGCCCTGGCGAAAAAACTGGTGGGTGAGCTGAAAAACGGTGCCGACTTCGGAAAAATGGCCGTCACCTATTCCGCCGACCCACAGGCGCTGAAAGGCGGTAATATGGGCTGGGGCAAAATTGAAGAGCTGCCAGGTCTGTTCAGCCAGGCCTTAAGCGCTGCCCATAAAGGCGATATTGTCGGGCCTATCCGTTCAGGTGTGGGTTTCCATATTCTGAAAGTGAATGATATGCGCGGTGAATCTCAGAACGTTTCGGTAACGGAAGTTCATGCACGCCATATTCTGATCAAAATTACCCCTATAATGAGTGATCAGCAGGCTCACGCCAAAATTGAGCAGATCGCGGCCGAGATCCGCGCGGGAAAAATTACCTTTGCTGATGCCGCTAATAAATATTCTGATGATCCGGGTTCTGCCAACCTGGGGGGCGATTTAGGCTGGGCCTCTCCGAACATTTATGACCCGGCGTTCCGCGATGCAGTGATGCAACTGAAAAAAGGTCAGCTCAGTCAGCCAGTTCGCTCTTCCTTCGGATGGCACCTGATCCAGTTGCTGGATACCCGTCAGGTAGACAGAACAGATGAAGTCGCGAAAGATCGTGCCTATAATATCCTGTTCAATCGTAAATTTGCGGAAGAAGCTCAGACCTGGATGCAGGAAGAACGCGCATCTGCTTATGTGAAGATTCTGGATAATAATGACTGATATACCCCGTATAGTCATCACTCCCGGCGAACCCGCCGGGATTGGTCCGGACCTGACGTTGCAACTGGCCAGTGTTGACTGGCCAGTTCAGTTAGTGGTCTGTGCCGACAGACAACTGTTACTGGACAGAGCCGCAGCGCTGGGGGTTTCCGTCACGCTGACCGATTATCAGCCGGATCTCCCTGCCACTGCCCAGCAAGCAGGAACTCTGACCTTGCTGCCGGTGGCACTGAATGCCCCCGTGACAGCAGGTCAGTTATCCGTCAGTCACAGTGAATATGTTGTCGAATCTCTCAGGACCGCCTGTGATGGCTGTCTTTCCGGAGAATTTTCAGCACTGGTCACAGGCCCGGTTCATAAGGGCGTGATTAATGAAGCCGGTATTCCTTTTACCGGGCATACCGAGTTTTTTGCAGATCGTGCCGGCTGTCATAAAGTCGTGATGATGCTGGCAACCACCGAACTGCGGGTGGCTCTGGCGACCACACATCTTCCACTGAAAGATGTCTCTGCCGCGATCACGCGGGAAAACCTGCACGAAGTGATCACTATTCTTCATCGGGATTTACAGCAGAAATTTCATCTTCCTGAACCGAAAATTCTGGTTTGCGGATTAAATCCTCATGCCGGCGAAAGCGGGCATATGGGACGAGAAGAAATTGATATTATCGAACCGGCACTGGAAGAGTTACGCCAGCAGGGCATTTCGCTCATCGGGCCGCTGCCTGCCGATACCCTGTTTCAGCCAAAGTATCTTGAACATGCCGATGCCGTACTGGCGATGTATCATGACCAGGGATTGCCGGTATTAAAATATCAGGGATTTGGCCGGGCGGTAAATATTACCCTGGGCCTCCCATTTATCCGGACTTCAGTCGACCATGGAACTGCACTTGAACTGGCAGGTCGTGGGCAGGCCGATCCGGGCAGCTTTATTACGGCGATTAAACTCGCCATCAATATGATTAAGAGCAGTAATGAATAATCGCGTCCATCAGGGGCACTATGCCCGTAAACGTTTCGGGCAGAACTTCCTGAACGATCAATATATTATTGATAGCATTGTCTCAGCCATCCATCCGCTTAAGAGTGATGCTTTGGTTGAAATTGGTCCCGGCCTCGGAGCGCTGACCGAACCGGTCGGTGAAAAAGTCGATGCGCTGACAGTGGTCGAACTCGACAGAGATCTGGCTGCCCGCCTGCAGACTCACCCGTTCCTGGGCCCGAAACTGACTATTTTTCAGCAGGATGCGATGACATTCAATTTTGCTGAACTGGCCGCTGAGCGCGGGCAGCCGTTACGTGTTTTCGGTAACCTGCCTTACAATATCTCAACGCCATTGATGTTCCATCTGTTCAGCTATCCGGGTGCGATTAAAGATATGCACTTTATGCTGCAAAAAGAGGTCGTCAATCGCCTGGTGGCAGGCCCCGGCAGTAAAGCTTATGGCCGCCTGACGGTCATGGCTCAGTACTACTGTCAGGTCATTCCGGTACTGGAAGTTCCGCCGCACTCCTTTACTCCGCCACCGAAAGTAGATTCTGCCGTCGTGCGCCTGGTGCCACATACCTGTTCTCCGTACCCTGCAGTGGATGTCAAAGTCCTCAGCAGGATCACGACAGAGGCCTTTGGTAAACGTCGTAAGACACTACGCAACAGCCTCGGCCATCTGTTCTCCGCACAGGTGCTTTCTGATCTGGGTATTGATGATACCCTGCGAGCCGAGAACATTTCGATTGCCCAATACTGCCAGCTGGCACACTGGCTGACAGAGCATCCGGAACAACCCCGGGAGAGTTAATCATGAGTGGATCCAGACGCGTTTACGTACATGTACAAACATTTTATGTCGCCTCGCAATCGCTGCCTGAGGAAGAACGTTATGTTTTTGCCTATACAATCACCATCCGTAATTTAGGGCACTCTGAAGTGCAATTACGTGAACGCTACTGGTTAATCACGAATGGTAACGGGAAAGAGACTGAGGTTCAGGGTGAAGGCGTCGTCGGTGAACAACCGCGAATAAAGCCCGGGGACGAATACCAGTACACCAGTGGTGCCGTCCTCGAAACGCCGATCGGAACCATGCAGGGACACTATGTCATGGAAGATGAAAATGGTGAGCGCTTTACGACACCGATCCCGGTGTTTCGCCTTGCAGTCTCTACTCAGCTTCATTAAGCCCCCCTCCGGCCTGTGTCTGCAGGCCTGATGTTTATGCTGACAGGATTTACATGAGTACTTATCTGATAGGCGATATTCACGGTTGTTATACAGAATTTTGTGCATTACTGGATCAGGTCAGTTTTGACCCGACCCGGGATGAACTCTGGCTGACCGGTGATTTAGTCGCTCGTGGCCCGGACTCCCTTGCGGTATTAAGAAAGGTGAAGTCACTGGGTGACTCTGTCCGACTGGTGCTGGGGAACCATGATCTCCATATTCTGGCTGTCTATGCCGGGATCAGTCGCAACAAACCTAAAGATAACCTGGCGGCACTGCTGGCTGCCGGGGACTGTGATGAGCTGATCAACTGGCTACGTCGCCAACCCTTATTACAGGTCGATGAAGAGAAAAAGCTGGTCATGGCCCATGCCGGGATCACCCCGCAATGGGATATCGACACGGCTAAAGCCTGTGCCAGAGAACTGGAAGTCATACTTTCCAGTGACAGCTATCCACTCTTCCTGGATGCCATGTACGGCGATATGCCTAACAACTGGACACCTGAACTCAGCGGACTGGCCAGGCTGCGTTTCAGCGCTAATGCACTGACGCGGATGCGCTATTGCTTTCCGAACGGACAACTGGACATGATATGTAAAGATGTTCCGGAAAAAGCCACTCCGCCGCTGAAACCCTGGTTTATGCTGGAAGGCCCGGTACGTGAAGGCTATACCATTGCATTCGGACACTGGGCATCGCTGGAGGGTAAAGGTACTCCGGAAGGTATACTGGGACTGGACACCGGATGCTGCTGGGGCGGAACCCTTACCTTACTGCGCTGGGAAGACCAGCAATATTTCCACCAGCCTTCCCTGCAAAAGAAAAAGAGTTAACCTTCCGGGGCCGTCCGTCAGTGGCCCGCCCCGGAATAAACTTTATTTCAGTACGGCTCCCCGGCTGGCAATCACTGACTGATACCAGCCGAAACTTTTCTTACGGTAACGCTGTAGCGTCCCGGTACCATCGTCATGACGATCGACGTAAATAAAGCCATAGCGTTTGGAAAGTTCACCTTTAGAAGCACTGACTAAATCGATAGGCCCCCAGCTGGTATACCCCATAATATCCACGCCATCTTCCAGAGCTTCCCGGACTTGCTGCAGATGATCATTCAGATAGCTGATACGATAATCATCGTTCACCTGGCCATCCGCAGTGAGCTGATCCCGCGCTCCCAGACCATTTTCAACAATAAACAGCGGTTTTTGATAACGATCCCATAGCAGATTCAGCAGTACCCGTAACCCCTGCGGATCGATTTGCCAGCCCCATTCCGATGCACTCAGGTGAGGGTTTGGGATCATGTTCAGGATATTTCCGCGCTCCTGCAGATATTTTTCCGGCTCGGCACTGGCACACCCGGACATGTAATAACTGAACGAGACAAAATCCACCCCGTGTCTGAGAGCTTCCCGGTCTTCATCCGTAATGTGCAGTTCAATATTATTATCACGGAAATAGCGTTGCATATAGCCAGGGTACTCTCCCCTCACCTGGACATCCCCGAAAAATAACCAATGCCGGTTTCCCTGCATAGCCGCCATCACATCGGCCGGTTTACTGCTTAACGGATACTGTAACCCGCCTAACAGCATATTCCCTATTTTCGCCCCCGGGATCATTTCGTGGCAGGTTTTGACCGTCAGGCTACTGGCAACCAGTTGATGATGGATGGCCTGGTAAATTTCACCCAGCGAACTTTCCATCGGAATACCCACACCTGTCAGCGGCGCGTGCAGAGACATATTAATTTCATTGAAGGTCAGCCATAAACGTACCTGGTGCCGGTAACGCTGAAACACCGTTCTGGCGTAGCGCAGGAAGAAAGTGATGACCTGACGATCCCCCCAGCCGCCATACTCTTTCACTAATGCCCAGGGCATCTCGTAATGAGAAAGTGTCACCACTGGCTGAATATTGTGTTTTTCCAGTTCAGCAAAAATCGCATCATAATATGCAAGCCCGGCTTCATTCGGGGTTTCTTCATCCCCGCGGGGAAAAATGCGGCTCCAGGCGATCGATAGTCGCAGGCAGGTAAAGCCCATTTCAGCAAATAAAGCGATATCTTGCGGATAACGATGATAAAAATCGATAGCCACATCCTTCAGATATTCTTTCTCAGACCCGCGCTCATCAAGGCCGCCAAAAATACCTTCAGGTAACACATCAGATGTCGATAATCCTTTCCCCCCTTCACGCCATGCGCCTTCTACCTGATTGGCTGCAATCGCCCCGCCCCACAGAAAACTTTCCGGAAATAATTTCATGACTCTCTCCCTGATGATGATGACTTAAACATACCGTTCACCGCCTGTAAAAGCAGATACAGGCGGTTCACGTTATCCGTTTTTCACTGTTTCCTGCGTCTGTCCGTTACGGGGTACCCCAAACAGAAACGTCAGCAGACAGGACAAGACCAGTGCCAGTATTGTCCCGCAGATTGCGGCCCAGACGGTAAAGTCTATCCCGCCCGGCGGGATGATTTGTGTCACAGAAAAAATACTCACCAGGCCGAAAGACCAGACTTTCACCTGGAAAAGCCCCACAATGCCTCCCCCCAATCCCCCGGCAATGCATCCGAACAGGAAAGGTCGCTTCAGCGGTAATGTCACGCCATAGATAGCGGGTTCTGTAATGCCGAAGATACCTGCCGTCACTGATGTGCCGGCCAGCATTTTCAGTCTGGCGTCACGGGTTGCCAGAAAGACCCCTAACGCTGCGCCGGCCTGCCCCATCACTGCAGGAAGCAGCAACGGTATGATGGTGTCGTACCCCAGCACACTGAGATTGTTAATTGCGATAGGTACCAGCCCCCAATGCAGGCCGAAAATGACACAGACCTGCCAGACGGCACCGAGGAAAATCCCGGCAAGCCAGGGGGCGATGTCATAAATCCATTGATAACCACTGGCCAGTAAATGACTGAGGAACGTAAAGAGAGGCCCGATCACCAGGAAAGTCAGCGGGACAATAATAATCAGGCAAATCAGTGGGGCGGTAAAATTTCGTACCGATTCAGGTAAGCGCGGATAAAGTTTTTTCTCCAGCCAGCAGCTCAGCCATGCGGAGAAAATAATCGGGATCACCGACGAGCTGTAATTGATCAGGGTCAGCGGAATACCAAAGAATGTCGCCGGTTCCGACAGCGATAATATCGTCGGATGTACCAGTGCACCACCGATGGCCATCGTCAGGAAAGGTGATCCGCCGAACTTCTTACCGGCGGTATAACCGAGCACCATCGGGAAGAAATAGAACAACGCATCACTGGCGGCAAACCAGACCTGATACGTGGAACTTTGCGGATCAAGCAGATTGAGCGCGACAAATAAGGCAAGAAAACCTTTCAGGATCCCCGAAGCGGCCATCACACTCAATACCGGAGTAAAAATTCCGGAGACCAGATCGATAAAGCGTGCCAGCAGAGAAGCTGAGGAGGAAGTTTCGTCCCCGCTTTCAGCCCCGGGGCCGGATTCATCAGAAACAGCAGCCGTTCCGGCCAGGGAGCTTTCAATGGCACGAAACACTTCACTCACATGGTTGCCGATAACTACCTGAAACTGTCCCCCGCTTTCGACGACCGTCATAACCCCGTCAAGGGATTTTATCTGATCCGCGGCCCCTGTCGGCGTATGCTGTAGTTTAAAACGTAGTCGGGTTGCACAGTGGACAAGTGTCCGGATATTTTTCTTTCCCCCGACGCCCTCGATAATCTGTTCAGCTAATTGCAAATATCGGGTCATCCTAATCTCCTTAATTTACAGCGCCATTCCTTTACCGGATGATTATTCTTCCGCAGTTTATTGTGCCCGGAGGATCCTTATTGAGCACTTTTCTTAACAACAGAGTATTAACTCCCGATATACGGGATACATGATGTTCGTCATAACTGATGAAGTTTAAAGAAAAATGAAAACCTACCCATTCCCCGTAAAAAACCTTCAGCCTTTTTTCAGCGGGTAAAAATCTTACCCCTTCGGATGAATACTTATTCCCGAACCAAAGAATAGATATTAATTTTCATATAAAGCATAACTTACAGGGTGTTCTTACGCCCGGAAGGAATATACCCGCGCCAACCAGCATATATTAATAAACCTTTATTAAAAGATTTGATATAACCAGCCGGGAGTGTTATTCCATCGACAACGGAATACAGATTAATTTTAATGGGTAAGTAAAACTGTGAGGAAGGTCTATTTTAGAATAAAAGAACGTATTTAACGTATTAATCACGCTGGATATTTTATAATGGCAACCTCCCACACGTGCCGACGCCCCTGTGGGAGGGTATTATCATGTACCGCCGCTCAATACCCTGAGTCAGCTACTTCAGACCCGGCGCTCCAGGATCTCAAAGCAAAAACTGTGCGTGTTATTACTGTCAGCATCATGAAACTCACTGAATACTGACTGCCACTGATCGGGATCATAATCCGGGAACAGTGTATCTCCTTCGACTTCTGCATCGATATGTGTCAGATAGAGCCGGTCAGCTTTTTCCAGCATCTGAGCATAGATTTTCCCGCCACCGATCACCATAATTTCCGGCACATCACCGGCCAATGCCAGCGCCTCGTCGGGTGACGTTACCCAGCTAACACCTTCAGAGGTGCCTGCGGTACGGCTGATCACGATATTCAGTCGTCCCGGTAAGGGTCGGCCGATGGACTCAAACGTTCGCCGCCCCATGATCACGGGTTTATTCAGGGTCTGTTTTTTAAACCAGGCCAGATCGGCTGGCAAACTCCATGGCATCGCATTATCCATACCAATCACCCGATCTGCCGCCATTGCAGCAATCAAACTAATCATTACATTAACCCGCTGGAAAAATTGGCGCCATCATACGGAAAGGGATCGACTTCGTCGATAGGGATTGTTCATTATTTCACTAAACCCTGTCCCCGCACATAGTCACGCCATGACAAGCGGTCCCGGTATGTGCCGACCTCCGGGGCTCCGGATGTGCACCGTCAGGATGAAATGATCTCCGCCCCCTGGCGACGTTATGATGGACATAAACGCGTTGAGCAGTGGCACAAATTTGATCCCTGGACATCCGCAGGGAAGATAAACACCCCTGATAAATATAAAAATGTTTATATTTCTTCTTATTCATTAATCAGACATGTGACTCACATCGGGTTTTTATAATCATTTCAAAAATGAAAATATTTTTAGCCTATCCGCGAGCAAACGAACTGACGAAGTTAATTAAAATAAGCAGAAAGTCATGGCTGTTTCTGTTCTATGACAGACATCCCGGTAGATAAATATCTGCCGAGGGTGCAGACAGCCTGGTCACCAAAATATGTCAGGGCCGGATATCCGTCATGAACATAGCATCAGGGAGCAGGTCTTTTTCCGGAAAAAAAAAGAACAGGACGAAACTCATTTTTAAACCCGAAGTTCGGAGTCAGCAGAGATAAAGGAACAACAGTGAGGTATAAGGAGGTCGTGACGGAAAGAGATAAGCAACCCTGAAACAGGGTTGCTTATTCGGATAAGGCCTTAGCCTTTTATTTCAGCATGCATTTCCTGGACCGAAATCACACGATCGGTAGGGTCAGCATTCAGTGCCATCGCGGTCGCAAAACCACCGTTCAGCGTGGTGTCGTAGTGCACCTTATAATGCAGTGCGCTGCGTCTGATCAGGCGTGAATCTTCAATAGCCTGGCGTCCGGCGGTAGTGTTTACGATATAGCTGTATTCACCATTTTTCAGACGGTCCTGAATATGCGGACGACCTTCATGAACTTTATTCACCAGACGTGGATTAATCCCGGCTTCACCCAGAACAACCGCAGTACCGTGTGTTGCATCCAGCTCGTAACCAAATTTCAGCAATTTAGCGGCCAGGTCAACCACACGTTTCTTATCGCCTTCACGGACCGATAATAACGCACGGCCTGATTTTTTCATCGTCGCCTGCGCGCCCAGCATCGCTTTGGAGAAGGCTTCGGCAAAAGTCCGGCCTACGCCCATGACCTCACCGGTGGACCGCATTTCCGGGCCAAGGATCGGGTCAACCCCCTGGAACTTGTTAAACGGCAGCACCACTTCTTTCACTGAATAGTAAGGCGGAATGACTTCCTCAGTGACCCCCTGAGCCGCCAGCGTTTTACCTGCCATCACACGGGCAGCGACTTTCGCCAGAGGTACACCGGTCGCTTTCGACACAAAAGGTACCGTACGGGCAGCGCGCGGGTTCACTTCAATCAGATACACTTCGTTATCTTTAACCGCAAACTGTACGTTCATCAGACCACGAACATTCAGCTCAAAGGCCAGTTTAGTGACCTGATCGCGCATGACATCCTGAATTTCCTGGTTCAGCGTGTAAGCCGGTAAAGAACATGCCGAGTCACCGGAGTGAACACCGGCCTGTTCGATATGCTCCATGATCCCGCCAATCAGTACCCGTTCACCGTCACAAATGGCATCAACATCCACCTCGACCGCATCATCCAGGAAACGGTCCAGCAGAACCGGCGCATCATTCGAGACCGATACCGCCGTCATAAAGTAACGTTTCAAATCCTGTTCATCATAGACGATTTCCATCGCCCGGCCGCCCAGTACATAGGAAGGACGTACCACTAATGGATAGCCAATGGTCGCTGCTTTTTCGACAGCCTGTTCCAGCGCGGTCACAGTGGCATTCGCCGGTTGCTTCAGTGCCAGACGATCAACTGCCTGCTGGAAACGTTCACGGTCTTCTGCGCGGTCAATGGCATCCGGGCTGGTACCGATCACCGGGACACCGGCAGCTTCCAGCTCACGGGCCAGTTTCAGTGGCGTCTGACCGCCGTACTGTACAATCACCCCTTCAGGCTTTTCGATGCGGACAATTTCCAGCACATCTTCCAGCGTCACCGGCTCGAAGTAGAGACGGTCAGAGGTATCATAATCGGTGGATACGGTTTCCGGGTTACAGTTAACCATAATGGTTTCATAACCGTCTTCACGTAAGGCCAGTGCCGCATGAACACAGCAGTAGTCAAACTCAATTCCCTGTCCGATGCGGTTAGGACCGCCACCCAGGATCATGATTTTGGCGCGATCGGTGGATGGGTTAGCTTCACACTCTTCTTCATAGGTTGAATACATATACGCGGTATCGGTCGCAAATTCCGCCGCACAGGTATCCACACGCTTATATACCGGGTTCAGGTTGTATTGCTGACGCAGTTTACGGATTTCGTTTTCTGCAACGCCGGCCAGTTTAGCCAGACGCAGGTCAGAGAAGCCTTTACGCTTCAGTTGACGCAGGAAATCGTGGCTCAGGCCATTAACTCCCTGGCGGGCAACCTGCTCTTCCAGACGGACCAGCTCTTCAATCTGCACCAGGAACCAACGGTCAATATTGGTCAGGTTGAAAACGCCATCCACTGACATTCCCAGACGGAAAGCATCAGCGATATACCAGATACGGTCGCTGCCGGCATCTTTCAGTTCGCGGCGGATGCGGGTCAGCGCTTCCGGATCTTCAGCCTCAACTTTCGGGTCAAATCCGCTGGCACCCACTTCCAGGCCACGCAGTGCTTTCTGTACCGATTCCTGGAACGTACGTCCGATAGCCATAACCTCACCCACAGATTTCATCTGGGTGGTCAGGCGATCGTTACTGCCGGCGAATTTTTCGAAGTTAAAACGCGGGATTTTGGTCACAACGTAATCGATGGAGGGTTCGAATGAGGCCGGTGTCAGTCCACCGGTAATATCATTCATCAGCTCATCCAGCGTATAACCTACGGCCAGTTTTGCGGCGATTTTCGCAATCGGGAAGCCCGTTGCTTTAGAGGCCAGGGCTGACGAACGAGATACCCTTGGGTTCATTTCGATAACAATCAGACGACCGTTTTCCGGATTCACGGAGAACTGAACGTTAGAGCCGCCGGTTTCCACACCGATTTCACGTAATACTGCCATCGAGGCATTACGCATGATCTGGTATTCTTTGTCGGTCAGCGTCTGCGCTGGCGCAACCGTGATGGAGTCACCGGTATGGATCCCCATGGCATCGAAGTTCTCGATGGAACAAACAATGATACAGTTATCATTTTTGTCACGGACCACTTCCATTTCATACTCTTTCCAGCCAATCAGTGATTCATCAATCAGCAGCTCATTGGTCGGGGAAAGATCCAGCCCGCGGGTACAAATTTCTTCAAATTCTTCGCGGTTATAAGCAATTCCGCCCCCGGTGCCACCCATAGTAAAGGATGGGCGGATGATACAAGGGAAGCCAACATCATCAGCTACCTGAAATGCTTCTTCCATCGTATGTGCGATACCTGAACGCGCAGTGTCCAGGCCAATGCTTTTCATCGCTTTATCAAAACGACGGCGATCTTCTGCTTTATCAATCGCATCAGCAGTTGCACCAATCATAGTGACACCGAACTCTTCCAGTACGCCTTGTCTTTCCAGTTCCAGGGCGCAGTTCAGTGCCGTCTGCCCACCCATGGTCGGCAGGACAGCATCCGGACGCTCTTTTTCGATGATTTTGCGCACAACTTCCCAGTTAATCGGCTCAATGTAGGTCGCATCGGCCATTTCCGGGTCGGTCATGATGGTTGCCGGGTTTGAGTTCACCAGAATAACGCGGTAACCCTCTTCACGCAGGGCTTTACACGCCTGTGCACCGGAATAGTCAAATTCACAAGCCTGACCAATAACAATCGGACCGGCACCCAGGATCAGGATGGATTTTATGTCTGTACGTTTTGGCATTGATTAGCTCCTGATTACCGGGTTGCTGAACGGTAGGTATTGATTAACTCGATAAAATGGTCGAACAATGGCGCGGCATCATGCGGCCCCGGGCTCGCTTCCGGGTGTCCCTGGAAGCTGAATGCAGGCTTATCCGTACGATGGATCCCTTGCACGGTATGGTCAAACAGTGACGTATGAGTGACGCGTAAGCACTCCGGCAGGTCTTCTTTATCGACGGCGAAGCCATGGTTCTGCGCAGTGATCATCACGACATTACGGTCCAGATCTTTGACCGGATGGTTTCCGCCGTGGTGTCCCAGTTTCATTTTTACGGTTGACGCACCGCTCGCCAGAGCGAGCAACTGGTGACCGAGACAGATACCAAACACCGGAATTTCTGTGGTCAGGAATTCTTTAATCGCGCTGATGGCATAATCACAAGGCTCCGGGTCCCCCGGTCCGTTAGACAGGAAAATCCCGTCCGGTGCCATTTTCAGGACTTCTTCAGCAGAAGTCTGTGCCGGAACCACGGTCAGGCGGCATCCACGGTCGGTCAGCATACGCAGGATGTTGCTCTTCGCACCGAAATCATAAGCCACCACGTGATACGGCAGTTCACTTTCGTCTTTCGGCGCAGGCAGTTCATCACTCAGCGTCCAGCTCCCCTGTGTCCAGGAATAGCTTTTCTGCGTGGTCACTTCTTTCGCTAAGTCCATCCCTTTCAGTCCCGGGAAGGCTTTCGCCCGGGCTAAGGCCGCAGCCACATCCGGTGCATCACCTGCAATGATACAGCCGTTCTGAGCCCCTTTTTCGCGCAGCAGGCGGGTCAGTTTACGGGTATCAATATCGGCGATAGCGACGATGTTGTGACGGGAAAGATAAGCAGAAAGGTCTTCTTTACTACGGTAATTGCTGGTGATCAGTGGCAGATCGCGGATAACGAGGCCCTGAGCATGAACATGGGATGACTCTTCGTCAGCCGGGTTAGTACCAACATTACCAATATGGGGATAAGTAAGAGTGACAATCTGGCGGGAATAGGAAGGATCAGTAAGAATTTCTTGATAGCCGGTCATTGATGTGTTGAAAACGACTTCTCCGACTGCCGACCCGCTTGCGCCTATGGACCGGCCATGGAACTCGGTTCCGTCTTCCAGAACCAGGATTGCTGACTTAATCAAAACTTCCTCCGGGGAATAAATAGTCACTATACCTGCATATTAATTCATAAGCATCGCCTGAATCAATCCAAAAAACGCTGAATACTCGATTTTCGGCAAATTGGGCGCATTCTAATGAGCAGCGTAACTGATGTCCAGTCTGAAAGCGGATAAAGTTGTTTTTTTTACGCCACTGGGAGTAAAAACCATAAAATAGCCATAAAAAGGCATATATGGAGGGTGAATAAAACGATTGCCTGAAGAAATGTGTCCTCCGACGGAGATTGCTGTGCAATATATGAGCATAAACACTTTTAACAGGGAGAATAAGAAGAAGAAAAGAGCGATAAGAAAGGATAACACCGGGCTAAATTAAAAAACACACCCAAGACCTCAAAATAAAAGAGAGATATAGAATCCCCCTTTAAAATTAAGGCATTACAACAAAGACACTAACCTGGAAAATCAGATATCGTTCAATGAAAGCACATCCCGCATATCATAAAAGCCATTTTTATGATGACTTAGCCATAAAGCAGCCTTTACTGCGCCATTTGCAAAAGTCATACGACTGGAGGCCTTATGGGTAATCTCTACCCGCTCTCCGATATCGGCAAACATTGCAGTATGTTCTCCGACAATATCGCCGGCACGGACTGTCGCAAAACCGATAGTCTGCGGTTTACGCTCACCGGTATGCCCTTCACGACTATAAACAGCATGTTCAGAGAGTGTCCAGTTCATGGCATCAGCAATGGATTCCCCCATCGCCAAAGCTGTACCTGACGGAGCATCGACTTTATGACGATGGTGGGCCTCAGTAATTTCAATATCGCTGTACTCGCCCATAACTTTAGCCGCTTTCTCCAGCAGTTTCAGAACCAGGTTTACACCGACACTGAAATTTGCAGCAAAAACGACCGGGACAGACTCTGCGGTAGCCCGGATAGCCTGTTTACCGGCCTCATCAAATCCGGTCGTGCCTATCACGATAGCTTTATGATGCGCCTGACAGAACTTCAGGTAGTCAGAAGTCGCTTCAGGACGTGTAAAATCGATCAGCACATCGAAGTCATCTTTCACCGCTTCCAGGCTGTCACTGATCAGCACACCGGTTTTGGCACCTCCGGCTAATTCACCGGCATCACAGCCCACCAGAGATGATCCCTGACGCACGACTGCGGCACCCAGGGTAGCCCCTTCAGCCAGCATCGTCGCTTCAATTAATTGACGACCCATTCTTCCGGAAGCTCCGACAACACCTATTCGGATATTACTCATAACTATTCATTCCTGTACATATGCATGCGGAGTCAGGGTAACCAGCCACCAGAGCCAGTACCAGCAAAAAAAAATATCATTAGAATTTCAGGCTTCACCGATAATCTTATCAGTAAAATCAATAGGACGTGAATAGTGTAGCCCGGCAGAATACCGGTAAAAAACGGAGCAGGAACGAGGGTCCCGTAGCCGGCCGCAGGAGGCCGCTACGGGATAAAGCAGATCACTCGACTTCTTTTACTTCCACACGAAGCTCTTTAGGAACCTCGAAAACGATATTTTCTTCACGGCCGATCAATTCGATAGCGGCCTCACCGCCCAGCTCACGCAGGCGGGCAATCACTTGCTGTACCAGAATATCCGGTGCCGATGCCCCTGCGGTCACACCGATACAGGCGGCCCCCTTCAGCCAGCTCTCACTGATATCTTCCGCAGAGTCAATCAGCCACGCCTGCTTACCGGCCCGGCGGGCAAGTTCAGCCAGACGATTCGAGTTTGAAGAGTTCCGGGAACCAACAACCAGAATGACATCCGCCTGTTCAGACAGCGTACGAACCGCTTCCTGACGATTGGTGGTCGCATAGCAGATATCATCTTTACGGGGGCCGATAATCGCCGGAAAACGCTGACGCAGTGCATCGATGATCTCAGAAGTGTCATCCACCGACAGCGTGGTCTGAGTCATAAAGCTCAGATTGGACTCATCTTTAATCTTCAGTCTGAACACATCTTCCGGACATTCCACCAGATACATGCCACCCTCAGGATTGTTATACTGCCCCATGGTGCCTTCCACTTCCGGGTGGCCGGCGTGACCGATAAGGATCGCTTCCACGCCCTTACGGCTGGCCCGGGCCACTTCCATATGCACCTTGGTGACCAGTGGACAGGTAGCATCGAAAAGCATGGTCAGTGAGCGGGCACGGGCTTCAGCCCTGACCGCCTGTGAAACCCCATGCGCTGAAAAGATCAGAATAGCCCCGTCAGGGACTTCACTGATTTCTTCAATAAAAATAGCGCCACGGTTACGTAAACTATCGACCACGTAACGGTTATGCACGACCTCATGGCGGACATAGATAGGTGCGCCGTACATTTCCAGCGCCCGCTCCACTATACTGATAGCGCGGTCTACACCGGCACAAAAACCTCGGGGGTTAGCGAGCAGAATCTGCATTTTCATTCTCCAGGACCGGATCAACCTCCAGCACTTCCACAGCAAACGTCACCGTCTGCCCTGCCAGCGGATGATTAAAATCTACCGTCACCGAATCACCGGAAACGTCACGGATAATACCAGGCATTTCACTGCCATCAATGGCGGTGAACAACATAATGGTTCCCGCCTCCGGTTCAGCCGCACCGGCGAAATCCCGGCGCGAGAAGTACTGGATCAGGTCAGGGCTGGCCGTGCCAAAAGCATCCTCCGGCGTCAGCGTAAACTGCCGGGTTTCCCCGGCAGCCATACCGAAAAGAGCCTGACCGAAAGCCGGAGACAAACTGCCATCGCCTAAGCGAAACAAGGCAGGTTTGCCATTAGCCCGGGTGGACTCTGCTACCGAGCCATCTTCCAGAGTAAGGGTAAAATGCACTAACAATGAGCTGTCGTGCTGTACCTGATGACTCATGGCTTACCCTTTGTCCGTTTTGCGGGAGGACGTGATAAATCCTTCCAGGATCACCAGCGCGGCCCCGATACAGATACCGCAATCGGCAATATTAAAGGTCGCGAAATGCCAGTTACCGACATAGAAGTCGATAAAATCGACCACAAAGCCATGCCAGAAGCGATCCAGCAAATTACCCAGCGCACCACCGATGATCAGCGCATAGGCGATATTCGTCAGGCGCTGACTGGCGCGATTACGGTACATCATCACAACCAGCGCGATGGCTATGGCTATGGCGATACCGGCAAAGAACCAGCGCTGCCATCCGCCCTTGTCGGCCAGAAAACTGAAGGCCGCCCCATAATTATGGGCATAAAAAAGATTAAGAGAGGGGAACAGGGCCCGGGTTTCATGCAATTGCATGTGGGCCATAATCCACTGTTTACTGGCGAAGTCTGCGACTATCACCAGCACCATAACCCACAACCAGCGCAGGCCGGTTGAACATAACGATTTACTCATCAGGCAAACTTACGCTCTTCACCTTCACCGGAGACGTTGGTGTAGCAGCGTCCACAGATTTCAGCATGTTCAGGGTTCTGACCCACATCCGTAGTGTAATGCCAGCAACGCGGACATTTCTCACCATCGGCTTTAGCCAGAGTAATTTTCAGACCTTTCAGGTGCTCGCTCTGTACCGCATCTGTCGGTGCGGTATCCAGCGGTGCAACCTTAACGGCCGAGGTCAGTAACACGAAACGCAGTTCATCACCTAACGCTGTCAGTTTTTCTGACAGTGCCGCATCAGCATACAGAGTGACGGAGGCTTCCAGCGCCCCACCGACACGCTTATCGGAACGCGCCTGCTCAATGACCTTGTTAACTTCACCACGAACTTTAAGCAGTTGTTCCCAGTACGAATCATTCAGTGCTTCGTTCTCAGGCAGGCCAAACAGCCCCTGATACCATTCACCGGTGAACACGTACTGATCACGTTGCCCTGATAAATGACCCCAGATTTCATCGGCAGTGAACGACATAATCGGTGCCATCCAGCGAACCAGAGCCTCAGCAATATGCCAGAGCGCGGTCTGACAACTGCGACGAGCCACACTGTCAGCTTTCGCGGTGTACTGACGATCTTTAATGACATCCAGGTAGAACGACCCCATTTCCACAGAGCAGAACTGCATCAGACGCTGAACCACTTCATGGAAGTCATAATTTTCGTAAGAGGCCACAATATCCTGCTGTGCAGCCAGCGCACGGCCCACCGCCCAGCGGTCAACCACGACCATCTCTTCCGGGGCCACCTGATCCGTTTCCGGATTAAAGCCATTCAGGTTAGCCAGCAGGAAACGGGCAGTATTACGGATACGACGATAGGCATCCGCCGAACGTTTCAGGATCTCATCAGAGACCGCCATTTCCCCGGAATAGTCGGTTGAAGCCACCCACAGACGTAAAATGTCGGCGCCCAGTTTGTTCATCACGTCCTGAGGACTGACGGTATTACCGATAGACTTCGACATCTTACGGCCCTGACCATCGACGGTAAATCCGTGGGTCAGTACCTGACGGTAAGGGGCTTTGTTTTTAATCGCCGTCGAAATCATCAGTGATGACATAAACCAGCCACGGTGCTGATCGGAGCCTTCCAGATAGATATCTGCGCTATGTCCGTTAAATTCAGGACGTACATCGACAACCGAACTGCTGGTTGACCCGGAGTCAAACCAGACATCCAGCGTGTCCGGTACCTTGGTGTAGTTGTCCGCATCTGCACCCAGCAGTTCTTTCGCGTCCAGATCCCACCAGGCCTGAATACCGTCCTGCTCAACCCGCAGAGCAACCTGCTCCATCAGGTTAAGCGTATCCGGATGCAGCTCTTCGGTCTGATTATGAACGAACAGTGCCATCGGTACGCCCCAGGTACGCTGACGCGAGATACACCAGTCCGGACGATTAGCTACCATCGATTCAATACGTGCCTGGCCCCAGTCCGGGATCCACTGTACGCCTTTAATTTCTTTCAGCGACTGCGCACGCAGTCCTTTCTGATCCATGCTGATAAACCACTGCGGAGTCGCACGGAAAATGATAGGCGTTTTATGGCGCCAGCAGTGCGGATAACTGTGGTGCAGTTTTTCCAGGTGCAGTAATGCGCCTTTTTCACGCAGCAGATCGGCGATCATTTCGTTAGCTTTAAAGACATTCACGCCGTCCAGCCCCGGGTAAGTGCCCGGTAAATAGCATCCATCCGGGCCGACAGGGTTTGCCGCTTCAATGCCATATTTCTGCCCGATGACATAGTCATCCGGACCGTGGCCAGGGGCGGTATGCACGGCACCGGTACCGGCATCCAGGGTGACATGGTCGCCCAGTAAAACAGGCACATCAAAGGCCAGGAACGGATGCGCGAAACGTAACATTTCAAGCGCGCTGCCTTTGCATTCACCCAGTACCTGCCATTCGGTAATACCGGCACGCTTCATCACACTGTCGACCAGATCTTTCGCCAGGATCAGTGCTCTCTCTTCCGTCTGGATGAGCTGATAATCAAACTCCGGGTTGACCGAGATGGCCCGGTTTGATGGCATCGTCCAGGGGGTAGTCGTCCAGATCACCAGCGAGACCGGCGTTGCCGGCGTTGCTGCAGAGAACGCGGCAGCGACAGTTTCCGGCTGCGTGGCGTTGAACATGACATCGATAGACAGTGATGTCTTGTCATAATATTCCACTTCGGCTTCCGCCAGTGCAGAACGACAATCCAGACACCAGTGAACAGGCTTGGCCCCTTTATGCAAATGACCATTGCCGATGATGCGACCTAAGGCACGGATAATGTTCGCCTCGGTCCTGAAGTCCATCGTCAGATACGGGCGATCCCAGTCACCCAGTACCCCCAGGCGAATAAAGTCTTTTTTCTGCCCTTCCACCTGCTCCGCAGCATACTGACGGCAGGCAGCACGGAACTCAGCAGCCGACACTTTTTCACCAGGCTTACCGATCATTTGTTCGACTTTATGCTCAATCGGTAATCCGTGGCAGTCCCAGCCGGGGATATAAGGCGCGTCAAATCCGGACAGTCCTTTAGATTTAACAATAATATCTTTCAGAATCTTGTTAACTGAGTGACCGATATGAATGTTGCCGTTGGCGTACGGAGGGCCATCATGCAGGATAAATGTTTTTTTGCCTTTTTTAGCCGCGCGGATCGCACCGTACAGGTTATCGGTAGTCCAGCGCTGCAACATCGCAGGTTCCCGTTTGGCTAAATCGCCACGCATCGGGAAGCCTGTTTCCGGCAAGTTCAGGGTAGATTTATAGTCACTCATCAGATTCTCGGTTCCATATTTCGGTTATTACACCGTTGCTTTAAGCCCAAAAAATTCGCGGGCCGTCACCACATCTTTGGCAATTTGCGCTTTTAATTCATCAAGAGAGGCAAATCGTTGCTCATTGCGTATTTTATGCCGCAATACCACAGAGATATGGCGGCCATATAAATTAATACTGACGTCCAGCAGGTTGACTTCAAGCTGCTGTCGTATGCCTTTCACCGTTGGTCGTGTGCCGATATTAGCCACACCGAAGTACGGTTTTTCTGCAATCCCCAGAACCTCGACGGCATAAACACCGGTCACCGGTGAAACCGCTCGTCGCAGGGGAATATTGGCCGTCGGGAATCCCAGCGTTCTGCCTAACGCATCACCATGAACCACCCGCCCGCTGATGGCATAAGGCCGTCCCAGCAACCGTTCTGCCCCGGTGAGGTCATCGTCTGCCAGCGCCTGGCGGACCCGGGTACTACTGATTCGGGTCCCCTGCTCACAGAAGGTCCGGGTATTCACCACATCGAAGTGATACTGACGACCGGCATTCTGTAATAACAGGAAATCCCCTTCACGGCCAGCACCGAACCGGAAGTCATCACCGACCGCCAGAAAACGGACATCCAGCTTATCCACCAGAACATCATGGATAAAACTGCTGGCATTCAGTGCGGCGAAGTCCCTATCGAAGCGCACGCAGAGAACGGTATCTACCCCGGCCTCTGTCAGATATTTCACTTTTTCCCGCAGACGGGTCAGGCGGGGTGGCACTTCTCCGCCGGTAAAAAACTCGCGAGGTTGTGGTTCAAATAACATCACCACCACCGGCAATTGTCGCTCTTTGCCTTCATCACAAAGTTGTTTCAGCAACGCCTGATGCCCGCGATGCACACCGTCAAAATTACCAATAGTCAAAACGCAGCCACGATGCTGCTTAGTGAGATTATGTAAACCGCGGATAAACTTCATGGCCGACTCAAATCGCTGGAAATCGCCGGATTATACCCTTTACAGCGTACAAAATTAACCCGTTAGCGAAGCCTTTCGTCGCTTCTTTGCTGCTTTTCCTCATGTTTCTTCCCTGCCGGGCAAAATCCCGACAATTTTGTTGCGAAAAGCTGTATTCAACACAAGGAAGCTGGTAGAATCTTGCGCCATCAATTACGTAACCGGGTGTTGTTTTTTAAACGACGCTTATTTGCACAAATCCATTGACAAGAGAAGGCGCAAAAGGCATAGTCCTCGGCCTTTGATTTGTCCATATAGAACATATTTGGGAGTTGGACCTTGGCTAATATCAAATCAGCTAAGAAACGCGCTGTAACATCTGAGAAACGTCGCAAGCACAATGCAAGCCGTCGCTCAATGCTGCGTACTTTCATCAAAAAAGTATACGCTGCAATCGCTACTGGCGATAAAGCTGCTGCGCAGAACGCATTTAACGAAATGCAACCAATCGTGGACCGTCAGGCTGCTAAAGGTCTGATCCACAAAAACAAAGCTGCACGTCATAAAGCAAACCTGACTGCACAAATCAACAAACTGGCTTAATCGCTGATTTGTTGTTGCTTTGAAAAGAACCGGCCTCAGGCCGGTTTTTTTATGTCCGCTATCCCTTCCCCCTGCCTGTTCTTTCTGCCTCTGCTTCCTGTCACCATCCGCATAACCTGCCACACCGGCCTTTAAGCTTGCATAAATCGCTGCTGAACGGCGCGCTGCATTCAGGAGTCACTTACCCCGGGACATCACCGTGAACACGGCAGGGAACGACAGAGAACCGCTCACCTGCATCTTCACTCCGGAACGCAGACCGTTTTACACTCCGCCAGCAACAACCGGCAGTTCCACCGGGAGTGCCTCTGCGTTTACGGCAAGGCATACCGACGGCGCAGTAGCAGATAACCGGAAACCGCAGAGAGCACTGACCCTCCCAGAATGCCCAGTTTTGCTTCATTGACCAGTGAAGCCGCTTCCTGACCGTAGGCCAGAGAAGCGATAAAGATAGACATCGTGAAGCCTATCCCGCAAAGCACGCCTATCGCAGCAATATCCCTGATACCGGTATTTTCCGGCAAGCGGGTCAGGCCGAGCCGGAGACTCAGCCAGCACGCCACCGTGATACCCAATGGCTTACCCACCAGCAAACCGGCAATAATCCCTGACGGCAGTGAAGAAAAGGCCTGAGAAAGCGAAATATCACCAACAACCACCCCGGCATTGGCGAATGCAAATAACGGCAATACCAGCCAGCGGATCCAGGGTTCCAGGGTATGCGTTAAGCGCGGTGCAGCCGCGGTATCCGGTACCCCCTTTACAGGCATCATCAGACCAAGGATCACCCCGGCAATCGTGGCATGAATACCGGACAACAACACCGCGACCCATAACACGGCCCCGACCAGCAGGTAAGGTACCGGCGAGGAAACCTTCGCTCTGTTCATCAGTGCTAACACGGCTACCGCCGCCACAACCAGCGCCATCGCGCCCCAGGCGATATGGCTGCTATAGAATAATGCAATAATCACTATCGCACCCAGGTCATCAATCACCGCCAGCGCCATCAGAAACACTTTTAATACCGGCGGAACCCGGCTTCCCAGTAAGGCAAGGATCCCTAATGCAAAAGCAATATCCGTCGCCGTCGGGATAGCCCATCCATTGCGGATACCGGGGTGGGAGGCGTTAAAGGACAGGAAAATCAGAGCGGGAGCAATCATCCCCCCAAGGGCGGCAATAAACGGAAAAAAAGCCTGTTGTTTACTGGCCAGCGCTCCGGCCACCAGTTCCCGCTTAACCTCTAATCCGACCAGCAGGAAAAACAAGGCCATCAGGGCATCGTTGATCCAGAAAAGAATATCGTGCGGATGCTCACCACGGTTTCCACCTGTCGGCGTAAAATGCAGGAACTGCTGATAACCTTTAGCGCTCCAGCCGGCATTGGCCAGTATCAGTGCCAGTGCCGCGGCGATAATCAGTATCACGCCCCCGGCGGCTTCACTTTTTACCCATTTTTGCAGTGCTGACATCCCGATATTATCCTCGTCGTGAACTTTCTGTCTGCTTATTTTCACATAGCAGCACAGCGTTTAACATCGCATTACGTTTACCCGCCGGCACTTTCCTCCAGCCAAAAAAAAGCCAGCACCCCGCGGGTACTGGCTTCCGTGTTCACCGGAACAGACCGGTTAGCGCGTCAGATCATCAAAAAATTTTTTCACGCCGTCAAAAAAGCTTTTTGAACGCGGGCTATTGTGATCACCTGAAGGCCCGCCGAGGGTTTCACCCAGTTCGCTGAGCAGTTCTTTCTGCTTCTCACTCAGGTTAACCGGCGTTTCGACCACGACCCGGCACAGCAGATCACCGATAGCACCACCACGTACCGACTTAACGCCTTTGCCACGCATACGGAATAATTTATCCGTTTGTGTACCGGCAGGAATTTTCAGTTTGACCCGGCCATCCAGGGTTGGAACTTCAATTTCTCCCCCCAGTGCAGCCATTGCAAAGTTGATAGGCACTTCGCAATAAAGATTATTATCTTCACGTTCAAAAATCGGGTGTTTTTTCACCGACACCTGAACATATAAATCACCGGCAGGCGCACCCTGCTCACCGGCTTCACCTTCGCCTGACAGACGAATACGGTCACCGGTATCCACACCGGCAGGAATTTTTACTGACAGTGTTTTGGTGGTTTCTACACGGCCATGACCGTGGCAGGAGTTACAAGGATCTTTGATAATCGTCCCGCGCCCCTGGCAGGTCGGGCAGGGTTGCTGAACAGCAAAGAAGCCCTGACGCATCTGTACCTGACCGGCACCCTGACAGGTGGAACAGGTCTGAGGTTTTGAACCTGCTTTTGCACCACTGCCATCACAGGTATCGCATTCCTGCAACGTCGGGATACGGATCTCTTTGCTGACACCCCGTACGGCTTCTTCCAGCGTAAGTTCCATATTGTAACGTAAGTCAGAACCCCGCGCAGAGCGCTGCCGACGGCCACCGCCGAAGATATCGCCAAATACGTCACCAAAAATATCGCCAAAGTCAGCACCGCCGCCGCCGAAGCCACCCCCGAATCCGCCGCCGCCCATGCCACCTTGTTCAAAGGCTGCATGACCATACTGGTCATAAGCTGCGCGTTTCTGCTCATCCGTCAGGATCTCATAGGCTTCTTTAACTTCTTTAAATTTTTCAAGCGCCTCTGCATCATCCGGATTGCGGTCAGGGTGATATTTCATTGCCAGCCGTTTATAGGCTTTTTTGATTTCACGCTCATCCGCTGTTTTGGATACGCCTAAAACCTCGTAGTAATCACTCTTCGCCATTTTTTCATTGCCCTTAACATGATCGCACGGGCGTGGATATTATCCTACGCCCGTGCTGGTTGAAGGCGATGGATTACCCCATCGCCCGGCCCTTCATGGGCAATTATTTTTTATCTTTAACTTCTTCAAATTCAGCATCGACAACATCGTCATCTTTCTGAGCTGAAGCGTCTGCACCCGCGCCATTCGCCTGGGCGGACTGCTGAGCCATTTCCATCAGTTTGCCGGAAACTTCAGCCAGTGCCTGAATTTTCGCATCGATAGCGGCTTTATCTTCGCCTTTCAGTGCGGTTTCCAGCTCTACCAGTGCAGCTTCAATCGGTGCTTTATCATCAGCAGACAGTTTGTCACCGGCTTCTTCTAACTGCTTACGGGTGCTGTGAACAACCTGATCACCCTGGTTACGAGCCTGAACCAGTTCTTCGAACTTACGGTCAGATTCTGCATTCAGTTCTGCATCACGAACCATTTTTTCGATTTCATCATCGTTCAGACCGGAAGAGGCCTTGATGGTGATTTTCTGCTCTTTACCGCTGTTTTTGTCTTTAGCAGAAACGTGCAGGATACCATCGGCATCGATATCAAAAGTCACTTCGATCTGCGGCATACCGCGTGGTGCTGCCTGAATGCCGTCCAGGTTAAACTGACCCAGTGACTTGTTGTCAGAAGAACGTTTACGCTCACCCTGCAGCACATGGATAGTTACCGCAGACTGGTTGTCTTCTGCCGTTGAGAACACCTGACTGTGTTTGGTCGGGATAGTGGTGTTCTTGCTGATCAGGCTGGTCATGACACCACCCATGGTTTCGATACCCAGGGACAGCGGGGTAACGTCCAGCAGCAGAACGTCTTTCACATCACCGGCCAGAACACCACCCTGTACTGCAGCACCGATAGCAACAGCTTCATCAGGGTTAACGTCTTTACGCGGCTCTTTACCGAAGAATTCTTTAACCTTGGTCTGAACCATAGGCATACGGGTCTGACCACCGACCAGAATAACGTCATGGATTTCAGACACTGACAGACCGGCATCATTCAGAGCAACTTTCAGTGGCTCGATAGAACGGGTAACCAGATCTTCAACCAGTGATTCCAGTTTTGAACGCGTCACTTTGATGTTCAGGTGCTTAGGACCGGTCGCATCTGCGGTGACATACGGCAGGTTAACGTCGGTCTGCTGTGCAGAAGACAGTTCAATCTTCGCTTTCTCTGCCGCTTCTTTCAGACGCTGCATTGCCAGCGGGTCGTTACGCAGGTCAATACCCTGCTCTTTCTTGAATTCGTCAACCAGATAGTTAATCAGACGGCTATCGAAGTCTTCACCACCCAGGTGGGTATCACCGTTGGTTGCCAGAACTTCGAAGGTTTTTTCGCCATCAACTTCATCAATTTCGATAATAGAGATATCGAAAGTACCACCACCCAGGTCGTATACCGCAATAGTACGGTTACCCTGTGCTTTATCCATACCGTACGCTAATGCCGCTGCGGTAGGTTCGTTGATGATACGCTTAACTTCCAGACCAGCGATACGACCGGCATCTTTAGTTGCCTGACGCTGAGCATCGTTGAAGTAAGCCGGTACGGTGATAACAGCTTCGGTAACCGGCTCACCCAGGTAATCTTCTGCGGTTTTTTTCATTTTCTTCAGCACTTCAGCAGAAATCTGCGGAGGTGCCATTTTCTGGCCTTTCACTTCCAGCCAGGCATCGCCATTGTCTGAACCGACGATTTTATAAGGCATGATTTTCAGGTCACGCTGGACTTCTTCGTCCTGGAAACGACGACCGATCAGACGCTTAATAGCGAACAGGGTGTTTTGCGGGTTGGTCACGGCCTGACGTTTAGCAGGCTGACCTACCAGAGTCTCGCCATCCTGAGTGTAGGCGATGATTGAAGGTGTGGTACGATCACCCTCAGCATTTTCCAGTACGCGCGCTTTGCCACCATCCATAATTGCAACACATGAATTGGTTGTACCCAGGTCAATACCTATAATTTTACCCATCTCTACACATCTCCCACGTAAATTCTGTTTTTGTTCGGATATGAACCATAAATGTGGTCGCCGAAACTATTTTCAAGCGGCAGAAAAAACTTTTTTTTCAGGTTCATTCTCCGGTATGACAAAGTAAATGGGGCTGCTTTATCGCGCATCAAGTGGTTACCCTAAAAAAAAATCAAAAAAAAGCAGCGCCGGGCGCTGCTTTTTTCCTGCCTTTAGGGAATTACACCGTTTGCGGTACCGTCCGGCAGAGGCTGCGCCGGCAAAGATAACCCCCGATCACTGCCCCCATCACACACAGGCTGACCATATATCCGCAGGGCGCCATCGGCGTCAGACGTAAAGCCATCGTCACAATTACCGGCGTCAGGCCGCCGAAAACGGCATAGGAAAGGTTATAGGCCAGTGAAATCCCGCTGAAACGTACAGCAGGCGGAAATGCCCTCACCATCACAAACGGGACAATCCCCACCGTTCCGACACTCAGCCCCAGTAAGCCATAGGCGGGCATCAGATACTGTGGGTACGTCGCAGTCACTGTGAAAAACACCCAGGTCGTCACTGCCAGCAACGCACACCCCGCGATCAGGCAAGGCCCTGCCCCATAACGATCCACCAGCAGACCGGCCAGCAGGCAGCCGATGAGAAGCATCAGGGTCGCAATACTGTTCGCCTGCAGGCTGACCACCGCCGGGATATGGTACATTTTCTGGATCAACGCCGGAGCCATCAGGATCAATACCACCAACGCGCCCGACAATAACCAGGTCAGTAATACCGAGATCACCAGACTCTTACGGTGATGACGGACAACCGTCTGCAAAGGCAGCGACTCAGCCAGCGCTTTTTGCTGTTGCATCTGCTTAAACACCGGAGTTTCCTGCAGCCAGCGCCGCAGGAAAAGCGCTACGAACCCGAACACGCCGCCGAGCAGAAATGCCAGACGCCACCCGACGGAGGCCACCTGCTGAGGAGTCATATGCCGGTTAATTTCACCCGCCACCAGTGACCCCAGTAAAATCCCGACGGTGAGGCCGGCTGTCAGTGTTCCGCAGGCAATCCCCGTGCGTTTTTCCGGAACATGCTCCGCAACAAAGACCCAGGCACCGGGAACTTCACCGCCGATAGCAGCCCCCTGCAGGAGACGCATCAATAACAGTAACAACGGAGCGGCCAGGCCAATCACCTGGTAGGACGGTAACAGGCCCATCGCCAGTGTCGGCAGAGCCATCAGCAGAATACTCAGGCTGAACATTTTTTTCCGGCCCAGAATATCGCCGAAATGGGCCATGATGATGCCGCCCAACGGCCTGGCAAGATAACCGGCGGCAAAGATCCCGAAGGTCTGTACCTGCCGCAGCCATTCAGGAATATCGGCGGGGAAGAAGAGTTCGCCAATGACGGCAGCAAAAAAAACGAAAATAATAAAGTCGTAAAACTCCAGCGCTCCGCCCAGGGCGGCCAGCAGCAAGGTCTTATAATCCTGTGCATTCAGGGGTCTTGCAGCGTGTTTTTCCATGTTAAGTCATCTTTTCAGGGGTCCGGTGACGATATAGTCGTAAATCTTTCATTACTATATCGTCAATATTTTTATACACCAGCACCCCTGAATTTTATACCAAAAAAACACGACACTCAGTTGTTTATCTCACGTTTTGCACTTTTAGGGCGGAAAGATGCTACGACTGCGGGGTGTGTTTCGACGTAAGGCCCCTCCAGTAACTGTAAACAATACGGTACACTTGCAAAAATACCCGGAACACGGACATGCCCGGATTCATCCTTCAGCCCTTCCAGGGTTTCTTTTATCGATTTTGGCTGCCCCGGCAAATTCAGGATCAGTGACTGTTTACGGATGACGGCCGTCTGTCGGGACAAAATAGCGGTCGGGACAAAATTCAGGCTTATCTGGCGCATCTGTTCACCAAAGCCCGGCATCACACGATCACCCACCGCCACAGTCGCCTCCGGGGTGACATCACGCAGTGCGGGCCCGGTCCCGCCGGTCGTCAATACCAGATGACAATGGTATTCATCGACCAGTCCACACAAGGTCTGTTCAATCAGTGACTGCTCATCAGGGATAACCCTGCTTTCCAGTTCAAAAGGCGTGGCCATCGCCTGGCTGAGCCAGTCAGACAATGCAGGAATGCCCTGATCCTGATACAGGCCTTGCGAGGCACGATCAGAGACCGAAACCAGTCCGATTCGTAGAGTATTCATGATAATTCACTTTGTATTGAGGGTAGCGAAACAGTAAAAGCGGCAGGAGAACATTAATAACCCGCAACACTCAGCATGTTGCGGGAGAGAGGAAAAGATTACAGCAGGTCTGCAATCATTTTTTCCAGTTTGCCCTGGTCGAGAGCGAAGTTGCGGATACCCTGTGCCAGTTTGTCGATGGCCATCGGATCCTGGTTGTGTTCCCACAGGAATTCAGCTTCGGTCATTTTTTCAGGACGAGCTGAAACTTCACCGCTATAGCTCAGTTTACGCTCAACTTCACCCTGAGTTTCAGACAGTTCTTTCAGCAGTGCCGGAGAAATTGTCAGGCGATCGCACCCGGCCAGTTCAATAATCTCACCGGTGTTACGGAAGCTTGCGCCCATGACCACAGTTTCATAACCGTGCTGCTTGTAGTAGTCATAAATTTCAGTCACAGAAACAACACCCGGATCTTCCTGAGGCGCATACTCTTTCTTATCGGTGTTCGCTTTGTACCAGTCCAGAATACGGCCAACAAACGGAGAAATCAGGAATACGCCGGCTTCTGCACAGGCACGGGCCTGAGCAAAAGAGAACAACAGCGTCAGGTTACAGTTGATCCCTTCTTTTTCCAGCTGCTCTGCAGCACGGATGCCCTGCCAGGTCGATGCCAGCTTGATAAGGATACGGTCATTGCTGATACCCGCATCATTGTACAGCTTGATCAGGCTATGGGCCTTAGCAATACTCGCTTCGGTATCATAAGAAAGACGAGCATCCACTTCTGTTGAAATACGGCCGGGGATTAATTTCAGAATTTCCAGACCGATATTTACCGCCAGTTTGTCGGAAGCAAAAGCAATCTGCTGCTCTTTATCATTGCTTTGTTTACGCGCCCAGTCGATAGCTTCATCGATCAGTTTACGGTATTCAGGGATCTGTGCCGCATTCAGGATCAGTGAAGGGTTAGTGGTTGCATCCTGTGGCTGGTAGAGTTTCATTGCTTCGATATCACCGGTATCGGCTACAACGGTAGTGATCTTGCGCAGTGATGAGAGTTTGTCCGTCATGTTTTGCTTCTCTTCTGTTGTACTGTCAGTGTAAAAAGCCTCTCCGGATAATATCACGCACTTGCTGAGGCGCAAGGCCAGCCCGGATAAACAGCCGTGAAATAATGCCCTGCGGGTAGCATGTCAGGTCTGCTGAAATTCCGGCAGGCCTGTTAACCATAGCCCGGAGGAATAGTAACGATTGATCAATCCGTGCAACTTTTTTGTTAAACTCAGGCAGTAAGTTATCGCCTGCGGGCCTTAAATCAAGAGGAATGGTAAATGTTAATGGTGATATCCCCGGCGAAAACGCTGGATTATGAAAGCCCGTTGGCCACTGAAAAATATACACAGCCTGAACTGCTCGCCGCATCGCAGCAACTGATTGATATCGCCCGCCAGCTAAGCCCGGCACAAATAGCCTCCCTGATGAGTATCAGCGATAAACTGGCTCACCTGAATGCCGAACGTTTTAATGACTGGCAGGCAGATTTCACCCCCGACAATGCCCGCCAGGCAATTCTGGCCTTCAAAGGCGATGTGTATACCGGGCTGGATGCCGGGACGCTGGAAGAAGACGATTTCACATTTGCACAGCAACACCTGCGGATGCTCTCCGGGTTATACGGCGTGTTACGACCGCTCGACCTGATGCAGCCTTACCGTCTGGAAATGGGAATTAAACTTTCAAATCCGCATGGCAAGGACCTGTACAGTTTCTGGGGAGAGCGTCTGACAAAAGTGCTGAACGACGCGCTGGACGATCAGGGTGACGACGTGCTGGTCAACCTGGCCTCCGATGAATATTTCAAAGCAGTGAAGCCCGGGGTCCTGAAAGGACGCATAGTGAAGCCGGTCTTCCTGGATGAAAAGAATGGCAAGTTTAAAGTGATCAGCTTCTACGCTAAAAAGGCCCGCGGACTGATGACCCGCTACATTATCCGCCATCGCCTGACCTCTGTTGAACAGCTTAAGGCCTTCGATACTGACGGGTATTTCTATGATGAAGCCGCCAGCAGTGCAGATGAACTGGTCTTCAAACGTCACGAACAGTAATTCAGCCTGCGAGACCTGCCCTTCTGTCGCTGCACACCGCGGGTCTGGCGACCCGCAGTGTGCATCACCCCATTAAGAGGCTTTGCCGGTCAGGTAAGTTCTCAGCGCTGCAAACTCAGCAGGCAGAGTGTCTGATAACAGCGGCAGGTCAGCACGTTCTGCCAGCTCTGCCGGCAGTGGCAGTGTCTGTTGCAGGATATCTTCCACGCTTTCCTTAAATTTCGCCGGATGGGCCGTTCCCAGGAACAGACCATACTCACCGTCCTGTAACTGATCACGCAGAACCCGCCAGGCGATGGCCGCATGGGGTTCAGAAATATAGCCTTCTGCAGCCAGCTCACGTACCGCCGCACGGGTTTGCTCATCACTGAGCGCACCGTATCCCAGCGCGTTCAGCTGCCAGGATTTACGGCGGAACAACTCTTCAACGCGTGGCCAGTTGTTCGGCTGGCTGACATCCATCGCATTCGATAAGGTGGCTACCGTTTTGTGCGGAGTCCAGTCGCCACTGCTCAGAAAACGCGGAACCGTATCATTGGCATTGGTGGCCGCGATAAAACGCTTCACCGGCAGCCCCAGACTCTTCGCCAGTAAGCCCGCCGTCAGATCCCCGAAGTTACCGCTGGGGACAGAGATCACCAGCTGATTACGTTTTTCCTGTGGCAACTGCGCGACGGCTTCAAAGTAGTAGCATATCTGTGCCAGTAACCGGCTGATATTAATTGAGTTTGCGGAGTTCAGACCGATAGCCTGTTTCAGTTCCTGATCATCAAATGCCTGTTTTACCAGTGCCTGACAGTCATCAAAATCACCTTCAATGGCGATAGTCCGGATATTTCCCCCCAGCGTACAGAATAACTTCTCCTGCAGCGGGCTGATTTTTCCCTGCGGATAGAGGATCACCACATTAATATTTTCCATGCCATAAAACGCATGGGCCACTGCCGCACCGGTATCCCCGGAGGTAGCGGTCAGAATCGTGATTTTTTCATCACTGCTTTTGCTTAACGCCAGCATCTGCGCCATAAAACGGCCGCCGAAGTCTTTAAACGCCAGCGTCGGGCCATGGAACAGTTCCAGGCATGCCACATCGTCAGAAACCGTTTGTACCGGGGCCGGAAAAGTAAAGGCCGCTTTGATACGGGAAGCCAGTTCCTGTTCAGGGATTTCATCACCGATAAACGCTGACAGGATTTTGCTGCTGCGGCTCACAAAATCCATCTCCAGCAGCTGGTCTATCTCTGTCAGTTCAAATTCAGGAAGTTCGTTAGGAAAGAACAGCCCCTGTTGTGAGCCAAGACCCTGTTTTACGGCCTGAGTAAAGCTGACCTGCTCATTGTGATCTTTCAGATTATATAATTTCATTGCTTATCCCAGTTTACGTGCGCCGGTCGTATCAAGACGGCAAATATGTACAAAGCCTTCATCGTTCTGCAGGTAGTTCTGCTGTAACCATTGACGGGCTTGCTCAGCGACTTCCTGCGTGTCACAGACGGCGAACAATGTCGGACCCGACCCGGAAATACCACAGGCCAGTGCGCCTAACCCGGTGACGGCCTGGCGTGCTTTTGCAAACCCGGGCAGCAGTCCGGCACGATAGGGTTCAGCCATCACATCTTTCATCAGGCTCGCTGCCAGTTGTGGCTGACGGGTATGACAAGCATGGATGAACCCGGACAGCAGACGGCCATGAGTAATACAGTCGGCTTTACTGTAAGTCGCCGGTAAAATCGCGCGGGCTTCGGCTGTCGAGACCTTAATTCCCGGATAGGCCATGACCCAGTACCACTCTTCAAAGCAAGGGACCGGCTGACAGGTGATCCCTGCAGACTCCAGCATCAACTGTAAACCGCCGAGGAAACAGGGAGCCACATTGTCAAAATGGACGCTACCGGAAACGCGGCCTTCCAGCTCCCCCATCAGCGCCAGCAGGCGGTTATCATCCAGAGGCTTTCCGCAAAATTCATTCATTGCCATCAGTCCGGCAACGACCGAACAGGCACTGGAACCGAGACCGGAGCCGATAGGCATATTTTTTTCCAGTACCATTTTTACCGGAACTTCGCGGCCGATTTCCTGGCAAAAACGTTGCCAGCATTGGTAAACAATATTTTCTTTCGGGTCAGCCGGAAGCTTTGTCACAAACTGCCCCCGGTTTTCAAGGCTGAAGACATCAGCCGTTTCAACGGTGACGCAATCCCCCAGTAAGGTACCATCCACCGGGGAGACCGCGGCTCCCAGAACATCGAAGCCGACACTGACATTGCCGATAGAGGCCGGTGCGTAAACTTTTACCATGATCAGACTCCCAGCTTCCACGACAGAGTTCTCAATAAATCTGCAAATACGCCGGCTGCAGTCACATCATTTCCTGCACCGTATCCACGCAGGACCAGCGGGATCGGTTGATAATAACGGCTGTAGAAAGCCAGCGCATTTTCACCATTCTTCACTTTATAGAGCGGGTCATTATTATCGACAGCAGCAATTTTCACGCTGCATTGCCCCTGCTCGTCAATCGCACCGACAAAACGTAATACCTTGCCTTCTTCGCGCGCCTCACTGACGCGGGCGGCAAACGCAGCGTCCAGTTCCGGCAGACGACGCATAAACTCTTCCGTATCTGCCAGGTCAGTCAATGCCTGCGGCAGTACGGCTTCGATAGCAATATCGCTCAGCTCCAGTGACATTCCGGCTTCACGGGCCAGGATCAATAACTTACGAGCGACATCCATACCGGAAAGGTCATCACGCGGGTCCGGCTCAGTAAACCCGAGCTCACAGGCCTGACGGGTGGCTTCTGAAAGCGTGACACCGTCGTCGAGCATACCGAAAATATAGGAAAGCGAGCCGGACAGAACCCCGTCGAATTTAATCAGCTCATCTCCCGCATTCAGCAGGTTCTGCAGGTTTTCGATGACCGGCAACCCGGCACCGACATTGGTATCGTACAGGAACTTACGGCGTGACTTTTCAGCCGCAGTACGGATTTCCTGATAGTACTCCCGGGAAGAGGTATTCGCTTTCTTATTCGGCGTGACCACATGGAAGCCTTCACTGAGGAAATCCGCATACTGATCAGCCATTGACTGGCTGGAGGTACAGTCCACAATGACCGGGTTCAGCAGGTGATACTCTTTAGCCAGTCGTGTCAGACGCTCAAGAGAGAAGACCTCTTTTGCCCCTGATAATTGTTCCTGCCAATTGTCCAGCGGAATGCCGTGAACATTGGTCAGCATGGCCCGTGAATTAGCGATACCACAGACACGCAGGTCAATATGTTTATTTTTCAGCCATTTCTGCTGACGATGTAACTGCTCCAGCAAGGCACTGCCTACGCCCCCGGTACCGACGACAAACACTTCAATGACCTGATCGGTCGCAAATAACATCTGATGGACGACTCTGACGCCGGTCGTTGCATCTTCATTGCTGACCACCGCCGAAATAGAGCGTTCTGATGACCCCTGAGCAATCGCAACAATATTAATGTTAGCCCGCGCCAGTGCGGCAAAGAACTTGGCGGAGATCCCACGCAGTGTACGCATACCATCGCCGACGACCGAGATGACAGCCAGTTTTTCTATCACGTCCAGCGGCTCTAACAGCCCGTCTTTCAGTTCCAGATAAAACTCATCTTCCAGCGCCCGACGGGCCGCCAGCATCTCATTTTGCGGAACACAGAAACTGATGCTGTATTCGGAGGAGGATTGGGTAATTAAAACGACCGAGATCCCTTTGCGTGACATCACCGCAAATACCCGGGCCGCCATGCCAACCATCCCTTTCATTCCGGGACCGGAAACATTAAACATCGCCATATTATTCAGGTTGGTGATCCCTTTGACCGGCGTGTTGTCATCACCGGCATTTCCCGAAATCAGGGTGCCGGGAGCGGCAGGGTTGGCGGTATTTTTAATGATGCAGGGGATCTGGAAACGAGCAATTGGCGTAATGGTACGGGGGTGAAGCACCTTGGCACCGAAGTAAGAAAGCTCCATCGCTTCCTGGTACGACATTGAGGTCAGTAATCTGGCATCGGGTACCTGACGCGGATCACAGGTATAGACTCCGTCAACATCTGTCCAGATTTCACAACAATCCGCCCGTAAACAGGCGGCCAGGACCGCTGCAGAATAGTCAGAACCATTACGTCCCAACACGACCAGTTCACCCTGCTCATTACCGGCAGTGAACCCTGCCATCAGAATAAAGTGATCCGCAGGGATTTGGCTGGCAGCAATCCGACGGGTTGATTCGGTAATATCCACCGTGGACTCAAGATAACCGCCAATGGCCAGTAATTTCTCAACCGGATCGATCACCGTCACACGGTGGCCGCGGGCCTGTAATAATGCCTGCATGATAGCAATCGAAAGTTTTTCACCGGTACAGATGACTGCAGCATTGACGCTGTCAGGGCATTGCCCCAGTAAGGTGATACCGTGGATAACGTGCTGCAGGCGGGTAAATTCAGTCTCAAGGAAGTGTGTGAGTGCCGCAACATCTAACCCCGGCTGTGCGGCCGATAACTCTTGCAGCAGAGTTTCAAAAATTTGTCGGGCTTCATTCAGATTGGCGGACGCATCCTGCCCGGAAATCGTCTTCTCTATTAACGCGACTAAATGGTTAGTAATTCTGGCCGGTGCAGAGAGAACTGTCGCAACCTGCTCCTGCTTTGCATTATTTTCCAGTATGTCGACAACGCGCATAAACCTTTCGGCATTGGCAACGGAGGTTCCGCCAAATTTCAACACTCGCATGATTCACTAACTCCTGAATTTACGCCAAAAAAAAGCCCGCACCTGATAGGGTGCGGGCTTTTTCGTTTTTTCCTGTTATGCGTCAGCCCGCACCGTTACCTGTGGTAATGGTGGTGGTAATAATAGTAATGTTCAGGCTGTAGTTACGCATGTATTCTCTGTCTGCTTTGCTTTTAATCTGTCTGCTTTCAGAAGTAAAACAAAGTGCCCGCCAAGTCAATAAATTTATCATATTCACCGCTTTTCTCCGGCACTTTAATACTCGGCACTTTCAGCAAAAAGCCTTACGATCCCTAAATTCTGAACCGTTAATGCCACAGCAGGCACTATAAACAGGAACATCTGCAGAGATTTACTCTGCGAGTTTTTTTTCGATGTCATGAAGTAATCGGTGTAACATTGCACTGTCTCTTTGTTCCAGTAACCCCAGCCGTTGATCCACCCAGTCTGTCATTTTTATATCATCACTGACGTCCAGACGTTCCAGCAATTGATGTAAACGCACACGCAAGGCCTGTAACTGCTGAGGGTCCGCCGTTTCCTGACGGGGCGTAGAAACCTGCATCAGGGAAGAGAACTGATAACAGAGTACCATCACTGCCTGCCCGAGATTAAGAGACGGATATTCCACAGCCATGGGAATACCGGTCAGAAGATCGGCCAGCGCCAGCTCTTCATTGGTCAGACCGCTCTCTTCACAACCGAAAATTAATGCCAGACGCCCTGCCCATTGCTGTTTTTCTTTCAGCAATCCCTCTGCCTGCTGCGGCGTGGCGTAATAACGAAATTTCGCCCGGCTGCGGGCGGTAGTTGCAACGGAAAAGTCCACGTCAGCCAGAGCAGAGGCCAAATCAGGAAACGAGCGAACATTATCGAGGATCTCCGTCGCACCATGTGCTACCCGATAGGCCGCAGGATCCTGCCAGACACTGCTGTTAACAATGCGTAATTCGCTAAATCCCATGGTTTTCATTGCCCGGGCAGCGGCACCCACATTTTCTGGCCTGGCCGGTGAGACTAAAATAACAGGAAAGGACATTTCATAACCTTATCTATGCGTATAAACGGGATAAGCCTGAAGACTTTACTCCGCCAGATTCCGGGCTATTTTAACCGGCTGACGACGCAAAATTCATGTGTAACGGATAATAATCGATGTTAAATTCCATTTAACTATTTAAATACAACAGGTTATATGTGAAAATTCCCGCAATATCCGCCAGCCCCCGCCGGGATGTGAATTATTTTGCGATTTATCGCATGTAAGATAAAAAAGAGATATTTTTCACACAAGTGTTAACGTGCTACACTCAGTTTTGATATAAGTCAACGAAGCGTTTTTATTTGCTTCCTGAATGTTGTTGGTGCTGTTAGCTGGCTGTTAAAGCGGTTAGGATGAAACAGATAAAGACCCGTTTCGGCGCATACAGACAGATTGTGTTTAAGCTGAATCCGCCGTTAGCGTTATTCTGTACTGCATCAAGAACAAAACGTCGTAAATTGGCAATGCAGACTCATAATACGTTAACCGATATCTTCAGACATCAGCACTGTATGCCTTGTATCAATTTTGATGGCAAATTTTAGGTAGCAAAACATGCAGACCCCGCAAATTCTTATCGTCGAAGACGAGCTCGTAACCCGAAATACCCTGAAAAGTATTTTTGAAGCTGAAGGATACGTTGTATTCGAGGCGACTGATGGTGCCGAAATGCACCAGCTTTTGACTGACAACGATGTCAACCTGGTGATTATGGATATCAACCTGCCAGGTAAAAACGGACTGCTGCTGGCGCGTGAATTACGTGAGCAAGCCAGTGTTGCGCTGATGTTCCTGACCGGACGTGACAATGAAGTCGACAAAATTCTGGGTCTGGAAATCGGTGCGGATGATTATATCACTAAACCGTTTAACCCGCGTGAGCTGACGATCCGTGCCCGTAACCTCCTGTCACGTACCATGAACCTGGCCGTGAGCACAGAAGAGCGTAAGCATGTTGAGAACTATCAGTTCAATGGCTGGACGCTGGATATCAATAGCCGTTCACTGATTAGTCCTCAGGGTGATCAGTACAAACTGCCGCGTAGCGAATTCCGCGCGATGCTGCATTTCTGTGAGAACCCGGGCAAAATTCAGACCCGCGCCGACTTACTGAAAAAAATGACGGGCCGTGATCTGAAACCTCATGACCGGACTGTCGACGTGACTATCCGCCGTATCCGTAAACACTTTGAGTCGAATGCGGATACCCCGGAAATCATCGCCACCATTCATGGTGAAGGCTATCGTTTTTGTGGTGAGTTAGAAGAGCACTAATCTGCTGAAGCCACTGCTTTCTGAGGGCCTGACAGTTATTCTGCCAGGCCCTTTTTTATAACCCGCACCCGTCTTAATGCTTAATGCCAGGGCATAATCGGCACCGCGCTGATCGCATTTTTCGGCGAGCCGTTAACCAGCTTATCCGAATAGCTCATGTAAACCAGTGTGTTTCTCTTCTTGTCGTAAAAACGAACAACCTGCAGGCTTTTGAAAATCAGTGAGGTGCGTTTCTTAAAGACCACTTCTGACTTTCCGGGCTGAATAGTATCGGATAACTCAACCGGCCCTACCTGCTGACAGGAGATAGCCGCATCGGAGGTATCTTCTGCCAATCCCAGTCCACCTTTTATACCGCCGGTTTTCGCCCTGCTGATATAACATGTAACATTTTTAACATCTGGATCATCAAAGGCTTCGATTACAATCTTATGATCAGGGCCTAACAGTTTGAACGCTGTATCAACAGAACCAATTTCCTCCGCATGCACCACTCCCTGAACAGCACAGAAAATGCAGCCAGCTGCGAGGAGTTTGTTGACAAAATACTGAATTTTTTTGATTTTCATTAAATTACTCGTTATTAGGTGATTACTGAATAATCAATATAAGGTTACTATTGATATCTTCAAGTGTTCCTTTTGCAGCACTGACTTATTGTAACAACAGGAAACGGTACAAGTGTGCCGGCCCCTTTTTTTTTGCATTTAATGCTATTCTTAGTTTGACGTAGGTTGCTGACTTTTTGTGCCAACCAGGACGATGAGGATGTAATATGGACCAAGCTGGTATCATTCGCGATTTGCTTGTCTGGCTGGAGAGCCACCTGGACCAACCTTTATCTCTGGATAATGTTGCGTTCAAGGCCGGGTATTCAAAGTGGCATTTACAGCGGATGTTTAAAAATGTAACGGGTCATGCAATCGGCGCCTATATCCGGGCAAGGCGTTTATCTAAAGCGGCAGTCGCACTCAGGCTAACCAGTCGTCCGATTCTGGACATTGCTTTGCAATACCGGTTTGATTCTCAGCAGACATTCACCCGGGCGTTCAAAAAACAGTTTAATCAGACGCCGGCCGGATATCGTCGGGCATCTGACTGGAACTCTTATGGTCTGCGTCCGCCTATTCGTATGGGTGAGTTCTCTATGCCGCAGGCGACATTTGTGACTCTGCCGGAAACCTCCCTGCTGGGCCAGACACAAAGCTATAACTGTACTCTGGAGCAAATCTCTGTCTACAGGGCTGAAATGCGCAGTCACTTCTGGCGTCAGTTTCTTCATGATACCGAATCCGCTCCGCGTATTCTTTATGGCTTGCATCAGGTCCGTTCGAGCATCGATAAAGAAGACGAACAGGAAATCCTGTATACCACGGCAGTCCCGGATGACGATACGACCCGTAATTTGCAAACGGCACAAAAAATCACGCTTGAGGGCGGCGATTATGTGCAGTTTACCTACAAGGGGCCAAAGGAAAAACTGCAGGATTTCATTCTGGTGCTTTACAGTACCTGTATGCCGACCCTCGGTCTGACCCGTCGTGCCGGCCAGGATATCGAACGCTTCTTTACGCGCGGCGGTAAACTGAGCCGTGAAGTCAACGTGGAAGTCCATTGCGAATATCTCATCCCCATTCGCAATGAAGGGCAACACACCGGTTAAACTTCCGGGATTTCCTGCAATCCGGCAAAAAGAGCTGTCTGATTGTCATGAAATCCCGACGTTTACTGACTGGCGCTCTCAGTCACAACCCCAAGATGTGCCACATCCCCTGCCGTTTCCACGATCCAGCCATCGGCAAGCCAGGGGCTGTGCTGAAAATCCACCCGTGACAATGAGCAGTTTCTGAGTCTGAGACGTCTTTCAGCCCAGGCGGGTAACCCCAGTAACGTATTAAGCAACGTGCCGAGAGCCATACCGTGGCTGACCAGCAAAGGCCGGCTCCCGGCAGGTAACGCTTTGCAGGCATCCAGTGCCTGACGCATTCTGCTGGCGACTTCAGACATACTCTCCCCTTGCGGGATACGCCCCTCACAGGTTCCGTCCACCAGCGACTGACGCCAGCCTTCTTCCTCTGCGGTCAGTTCGCTCAGAATACGGGTTTCAAGCACCCCCATATTTAATTCCCTGAGGCGGGGATCTGTTTGTACTGAACACCCGATACACTCCGCGATGATAGCTGCGGTTTGCTGCGTACGTCCCAGATCACTACTGATAATATGGGTGATGCCGTAAGATTTCAGACGTTCTCCGACCTGCTTTGCCTGCAGCTCTCCCTGTGCGGTTAAAGGGCTATCACTCTGTCCCTGCAGACGGCGTTCGGCATTCCATTGTGTTTCACCATGACGAACCAGAAAGACTTGTAGCATGTTACCTATCCATTATACTGAGGCAGATCCAGCCACTGCCCGAAGTGAGTTAACCATTATGTACCATGTTGTCGCCGCTACCCGCAACCCGGCAAAAATCAGTGCTATTACCAGAGCCTTTACGGACGTTTTCGGACCTGATCAGTGCCATATTTCTGCCGCAGAAACTGAGAGTGGTGTTGCAGATCAGCCAATGAGTAGTCAGGAAACCCTGACCGGTGCGCGTCAGCGGGTATCCAATGCACGGCAGCAACATCCGGAAGCTGATTTTTGGGTCGCCATCGAAGCCGGTATTGATGAAAATCAGACGTTTGGCTGGATTGTTATAGAAAACACTGCCACCCGGGCAGAATCCCGCTCGGCCAGTTTACCCCTGCCTTCAACGATTATGGATGCGCTCCGCCAGGGGCAGGAACTGGGGCATGTGATGGCCGGACTGACCGGTATTGAGAATATCAAGCAAAAAGGCGGCGCCATCAGTGTTATTACTGAAGGCCTGCTGACACGGACTTCGGTGTATCATCAGGCGCTGTTACTGGCCTTATGTTCGATGAGGCATCCGCTTTATCAGCAGGCGACGCTGCGATAACACTCAGAGCTTCGGCAGCAGTGTTTCCAGCCACTGACGCAGTTCTGCCGGCGACTCTTTCAGACTGTTTGAGCCACGGGTAATGGTCGCAATCCCCACCCCCAGTTGATCTTTTAGCTGTCGCTGGCTCAGTTCCCCCCGCATCAGCTCTTCAATTATCCGTAAACGTGTGGCTAATGCCTCACGTTCATCCGGAGTCATCATTAACCGGAGCAGGGTTTCTGCTTGCTTATCATGCACTGCCTGTTGCAGCAGCATCACAAAACGTGACCAGTTAAATTCAAAATTTTCGTCTGCAGGTGCATCAGGCAGCATAGGAGACTTCCGTACTCGTTAATGAGTACGGAAGCATAGCATACTCAGTAGCGGCGATTCCACTCCGCGTCCTGGATTATCTGATCAGGCTGGCCCAGGAAATAACGGTAATAAGCATCATAAGCCAGCACGTTTTTCACATAGTTGCGTGTTTCGGCAAACGGGATCGTTTCAATGAAGCCTACCGCATCCAGCTTACCGCCACTGACTGTCAGCCATTTACGGACCCGTCCTGGTCCCGCATTGTAAGCTGCCGAGGCAAAGATACGGTTCTGGTCGAACTGACGATAAACGTAATCCAGATACTGCATACCAATCTGAATATTCATCTGCGGGTCAAGCAACTGGCTGCTGTTAACGTAATTGCTGCCCGGGAACATTTTCACGGTATGTGCAGCCGTTCCCGGCATCACCTGCATTAAACCACTCGCACCGACAGGAGAGCGGATTTTCGGGTTCCAGGCACTTTCCTGACGAGAGATAGCCATGGCATAACTCACAGGGATCGCTTTGCCCGCGGCGTACTGCTGGTAGTATTGCTGCCAGGCGAGCGGGAAGCGCTCTTTCAGACTGTCCCACATTTTCGCAGTAATGGTCGCCTGAACACTCAGATCCCACCAGTCCTGTTCGTCTGCATAGCGTGCCAGCATCTGTTGCTCTGTACGGGATTTGCTGCGGATAAGATTAGCCCATTCACTGCGAGCCAGGTTATCCATTCCCCAGTACATCAGTTCTCTGACCCGGGCAATTTCATCCCCCTGGGTGATGGCTGCCGTCGGTGCCGGGGCCGGATCTATGGTTAAGTGGTAAGGTACGCCCAGCTTCTGAGCGGCAACCATCGGATAAAAACCGCGCTTCTGCATCAAATCACGTAAAATCTGCTGCGCTTCCGGCTTATGCCCTTGCTCCAGCAGTAATTCCGCCTGCCAGTACTGCCATTCATCTTTCTGTTTCGCTTCCACCGGCAAACGGGCTATCCAGGTATTCAGTCCACGATGGTCATCATCCGAAATTGCCTGTCTGACGCGGCGCTCAATCAGTGCGGTCGAATCACTGTCCATCACCACATTGTCACGCCAGCGCAGCTGATCTGAGGTGATATCGGTCCCCATATATTGCCAGGCGACATCTTCCTTCAGATGCTGGACTTCCGCATCACTCATTTTCTGTTCAGAAGCAAGGACAGGGATCATCGCTCTCGCATTATCCGCATCCTGTCGGGCCAGCCTGGCAAAAGCGATACGGGTAATTTCGCGACTGAAATCGGTAGGCGACACTGAACCGGCAAACAGACTCAGTCCCTGAGGATCCTTTTGCAGCGCACTGAGCGCACCGGCCAGCGTACCGTAGTCGGCGGGCAGCATGGCAATTAACTTTCTTACCAATGCATCATTGCCATCGTTAAAGGCTAACTCTATCCGTAACAGCACAGACTGCGGGGAGAAGGTCGTCGAGGACTGCCATGCCGTGAACAAGGCATCACAACTCGACGGCAGATCCGCGCCAGTCATCCACAGTTTCTTTGCACCTTCCCAGGCGACGGCTTGTTTACCGGTCGCCCAGTTGGCGTAATACCAGTTACACCGCGCCTGGACCGGGCCTGGCGGATTCGGACTGAAACTGATGATCCCCTGCCAGTCCTGACGGCGGGCAAGCTCATTGATAAAGCGGCCCTTCAGGGTATAAGAAGAAGGCAGGGTCGGGTACTGGTTAATAAAATTGGTCACCGCCAGCGGGGTTTCCTGATCAAGATCCTGTGAGATCAGGCGGTATTCAAGGTAAGGATAAAGCGGATAATCCTTCAGTGACGGTAGCATCTGTTCTACCGTGTCCATCTGATTATTATCCCAGGCTTGTTTGATTTGCTGATAACGCAGACGCTGCTGATCTAAGGAATCGGCCTGACTCATCCCCGCAATTCCTGTCAGACAGATGCCCAATACCCAGTTCTTCCACTTAATCACACTTCTCTCCTCTTATCGCCTGGCGTTGAATACCGTATCACTGGCAGTCTTCCATGCTAACGGGTTGCCCCCTGACTTGCTATGGCTGGCTGAAAATTTACCCGCACTGACTGACAGAATAATTCTCCACTGAGGGCAATCATACTGAACAAATCTGCGGAATTCCGGGGGGATATATCGCCGGACCGACCAGGTTATCTTTAGTTATAGCACGTGATGCAAACACTATTGCGGGGAACCGTCCCGAAAACCTTGTCCTGCAGTGGCCCGGGGCCACCAGCATCGCCATTTCCGGAACTCTCTGAGCATGGCGACGGGGTTCTGTCGACGTTTTCCTTATGATCCGTCTCGATCTCTGACATAAAGTAAGTATACTGGTCTACCTACTTTACCAGAGGGCATTGCCATGACTGCGATACAGCGCGACAAAATTTCCGCCCATGACAAACTGATCAATGCGGCCCGTGTACTGTTTTATAACTACGGGATCACCGCGACCGGAATTGATGCCATTGTGAAACGTGCCGGAGTGGCGAAAAAAAGTCTGTACAACAACTTCAGCTCAAAGGACGAACTGATTGCCGCCTACCTGGCCGTGCGTCACCAGGAATGGCTGGATCTCTATCAGAAAAGGGCTGCGCTAATCAAAAACCCCCGGGAAGGGGTGATGGCCGTGTTTGATGCTTATGCGGATCATGCAGGGGTTGCCTATGAGGCAGGGTTCCGCGGCTGTGGCCTGCTGAATGCTGCGGCTGAACTGCCCGCCGGTGCGCCCGGCAGGCAGGCTATCCGGCAACACAAAGAAGAGATTGAAGCGATACTGAAAAGCCACCTTTGCCAGCTTGTCCCGGATCCACAACGCTGTCATCTGCTGGCCCGTCATTTGGCTTTTCTGCTGGAAGGCAGTGCTTCCCGCGCCGGACTCGAAGGTAACAGTGCCTGTGTTCTGCAGGCGGGAACGATGGCGAAAGCCTTAGTGGAGGCCCTATGAGTCAGGCTGACGCCCGTAATTTACCGGGGATATTTGCGGTCCTGCTGGCTGCAGTATTATGGGGAACCACCGGCACCGCGGCCACTTTCGCCACCGGCGTTAGTCCGCTGGCTATTGGTTCCATCGCCATGGGAACCGGGGGGTTGCTGCAGGCCCTGATCGCATTACGTCCGGTACTGCGTCAGCGCCGCCGAATTGCCGGGAACTTCCGCTATTTGCTGATCGGAGCCATTGCTGTCGGCATCTATCCGCTGGCCTTTTATACGTCCATGCACAACGCCGGTGTGGCTGTCGGTACCGTTGTCTCTATTGGCTCAGCCCCGCTGCTCTCCTCACTGATTGAATATGTGTGTGATAAGCATCCGCTGAACCGTCAATGGTCCCTTGGTGCACTGACCGGCGTCTCCGGGATGACTCTATTGTGTCTGGCGGAAAGCCACGCGACTTCCGCAGGTAACATCCTGCAAATCGCGACCGGGATCATTACCGGGCTGGTCGCCGGGTTTACTTATGCCCTCTACTCCTGGTCAGCCAGAAAGATGATGCAATACGGAGTGAGTGCCAGCGCAGCCATGGGGTCCACCTTTGGTGCGGGTGCCCTGCTGTTGCTGCCGGTACTGTTGGTCACCGGGGCGCCTCTGCTCGACAGTCGGGTGAACACTGCTGTGGGTATCTATATGGCGCTGGTGCCCATGTTTATTGGCTATCTTTGCTACGGCTATGGTCTGGCCCGTATCCGGGCCAGCACAGCCACGACTCTGACCCTGACGGAACCGGTCGTAGCAGCCCTGCTCGCGGTGACTCTGGTCGGTGAGCGACTGCCTTTAAGTGGCTGGGTCGGGATCGGGCTGATCCTGCTGTGTCTGATCATTATCTCGTTACCGGTACAGCACCTCGTTTTTTTCCGGCAACGGGTAAAATCCCGCATGGACCCGTGATAACTGCGGCATGCCGCCGGGTGGGGCATTCAGGCTCGCTCTTCTTTGCTCCGGAGCACCCGCCGATAAGAGGGGGACATTCAGCGACAGTGGGTGTGAATATGTCAGGAAAAAGGCTACACTTGCCGCCTGAATTCCTATGAACACTATGTATTAAAAGAGGCTCATTTCCGTGGCTCAATTCGTTTACAGCATGCATCGCGTGGGCAAAGTTGTCCCGCCGAAGCGTCACATACTGAAAAATATCTCTCTGAGTTTTTTCCCCGGCGCAAAAATCGGGGTCCTCGGTCTTAACGGTGCAGGTAAATCAACGCTGTTACGTATCATGGCCGGGATTGATACCGATATTGAAGGTGAAGCCCGTCCGCAGCCTGGCCTGAAAATCGGCTATCTGCCACAGGAACCTCAACTGAACCCTGAACATACGGTACGCGAGTCCGTAGAAGAAGCGATGGCTGAAGTTGTCGGTGCCCTGAAACGCCTGGACGAAGTCTATGCGCTCTATGCCGAGCCGGAGGCCGACTTTGATAAACTGGCCGCCGAGCAGGGACGTCTGGAAGAGATCATCCAGGCCCACGATGGCCACAATATCAATACCCAGTTTGAACGTGCGGCGGATGCACTGCGCCTGCCGGACTGGGATGCAAAAATTGCGAACCTCTCCGGGGGGGAACGTCGTCGTGTTGCACTGTGTCGCCTGCTGTTAGAAAAGCCGGATATGCTGCTGCTGGATGAACCGACGAACCACCTGGATGCAGAGTCTGTCGCCTGGCTGGAACGCTTCCTGCACGACTTTGAAGGGACCGTCGTTGCGATTACCCATGACCGTTACTTCCTGGACAATGTTGCGGGCTGGATCCTCGAACTGGACCGCGGTGAAGGGATCCCGTGGGAAGGTAACTACTCTTCCTGGCTTGAGCAGAAAGATCAGCGTCTGGCACAGGAGGCCTCTTCTGAAGCCGCCCGCCGTAAGTCGATTGAGAAAGAGCTGGAGTGGGTGCGCCAGGGAGCGAAGGGCCGTCAGTCTAAAGGCAAAGCGCGTCTGGCCCGTTTCGATGAGCTGAACAGCGTTGAATACCAGAAACGTAACGAAACCAGCGAACTGTTTATCCCGCCAGGAGCTCGCCTGGGCGATAAGGTGATCGAAGTTGAACACCTGACGAAAAGCTACGGCGACCGCGTATTAATCGATGACCTCTCTTTCTCTGTACCGAAAGGGGCCATTGTCGGGATCATCGGTCCTAACGGTGCCGGTAAATCCACGCTGTTCCGTATGCTTTCAGGTCAGGAGCAGCCGGATTCCGGCTCGGTGACTCTGGGCGAGACGGTAAAACTTGCCTCGGTGGATCAGTTCCGTGATGCCATGGATAACAGTAAGACCGTCTGGGAAGAAGTTTCCGGGGGTCAGGACATCATGAAAATCGGCAACTTTGAAATGCCAAGCCGTGCCTACGTTGGCCGCTTTAACTTCAAAGGCACCGATCAGGGCAAACGCGTAGGCGAGCTGTCCGGCGGTGAACGTGGTCGTCTGCACCTGGCAAAACTGCTGCAGGTTGGCGGTAACCTGTTACTGCTGGATGAACCGACCAACGACCTGGACGTGGAAACCCTGCGTGCGCTGGAAAATGCGTTGCTGGAATTCCCGGGCTGCGCGATGGTTATTTCCCATGACCGCTGGTTCCTTGACCGTATTGCGACTCATATTCTGGATTATCAGGATGAAGGGAATGTTGCCTTCTTCGAAGGTAACTTCACCGAGTATGAAGAGTACAAAAAGCGCACCCTGGGTGCCGATGCGCTGGAACCTAAGCGTATCAAGTACAAGCGTATGACCAAGTAATTACAGGTTTTCCTGTAAAAAAGCCACCGGGGAATACCGGTGGCTTTTTTTATGGGCATCCTGCCCTTTACTGTTTACGGATAACCGGGGGCTGCTCTGCCGGATGTTCCAGCATATGCTTCACCAGTTCAATACAACGAAGAAAACGTGAGTCATAGTCATCTTCCTCGACCCGGACATAATCGATATTATTCTCGGCCAGCATATCCAGTAACAAACCCTGAAATTCCCGGCGATCCACCGAACTCCCCAGGCTACGTAAACCATCAGCGACCCAGGGCACATTATTTTCGAGCACGATCACCAAATCAAAACGGTATTCATCGATCATCGCCTGAACAAAGGGATGTCGCCGCCCTTCATATTTAAGACAGAACGCCTGAGTGGTCACAAAATCCGTATCAATAAAAGCGACTTTGTTCGCATATTTTACTGCAAAATCAATATACTGTGCCTGACCGAGGGCAATCTTATCGTAATCTGAATATTGCAGTGCGATCTCATCGCCCCCCAGATGGGAGAAGACATAATCCCGCCCGTATTCCCAGGCACTGGTGGTATTGAAAATATTCGCCAGTTTATTCACCAGCGTCGACTTACCACTGGACTCTCCCCCCAGTAACGCCACCTTACGCACAAAGAAAGGCTTCACTTCGGTAGGAATGTATTCCCAGTAACGGAAAGGATCCTGACGGATTTGTTTACCACTGATATTCATAAAAGAACGATCCGGGTCAACCAGTACGGATTGTATCGACAGGAACTTTTCAAACATCGGCGCATCAGCGGCTTCGCTGGTATATACCCTGTCAGGCGTAATACCATGCTCCGACATAAAGTTGGTCATCCCGCGGCTCCAGACATCCCAGCCATGAGGATACGGCTCCATCCCTTCTTCGTTAAAAGAATGAATACGGATGTTTTTCTGATACTTAAACGTCTGGAGTAACCAGCGCAGGCGATCACTGGTGGTCGGCTGTTCTGACATGGCGCTGTTTTCAAACAGCAGACGATCCCGCGGGTCATCGTGTCCCATGATGATATGCAGCTCATCCACCTGACTGCAGGCTCGCTGGATAAGATAGATATGTCCGGTGTGTAACGGATAGAACTTACCGAAAACCACCCCGACGGTCTTCTCCCTGCGCGGGAACTCCAGACCGAGGAAACGATGTAAGGCTTCCAGCTTACGGGCACTCGGGCTGTTAATTTTTGCATTAATCAACTGGCTCAGGTAACCCTTAGTCATATCACAGGCATCTGCCACTTGTTGCAGTGTATGCCCCTGCTGGCGGATTGCCGTTTTTAAATAATCGTAAGTCGACATTCAGTGCCTCTTAATGATTCGCAGGCAGAGCGTGTCTGTCACTCTGCTCCGGGGACTGACGCTGCAGGCTTAACTGCAGCACTGAATACTGCCGTTAAGCCGGGAAAAGCCTCTGTCTGCCCGGTATCAGGCCAGTTCGTCGAAGATATCCAGCGCATCAGCCAGTTTTTTCACACTATAGACTTTCATTCCTTCCGGGGCTTTTTTCGGGACATTGGCCGCCGGAACGATCGCACGCCGGAAGCCATGCTTGGCGGCTTCACTGATCCTTTCCTGTCCACCCGGGACAGGACGGATCTCGCCCGCCAGCCCGACTTCACCAAAGATAACCAGATCCTGAGGCAATGGACGATCCCGCAGGCTGGAGACCAATGCCAGTAACAGCGCAAGGTCAGCACTGGTTTCTGTCACTTTCACCCCACCGACCACATTGACAAACACGTCCTGGTCAGCCATTTGCAGGCCGCCATGCCGGTGAAGTACCGCCAGTAAAATGGCCAGCCGGTTCTGTTCCAGGCCCACCGCCACACGACGCGGATTCCCCATCATCGAATGGTCAACCAACGCCTGAATTTCGACCAGCAAAGGACGCGTTCCTTCGCGGACCACCACGATAGCACTGCCGGAGGTAACTTCCTCACCGCGGGACAGGAAGATAGCGGAAGGGTTACTCACCTCGCGCATCCCCTGCCCGGTCATCGCGAACACGCCCAGCTCATTCACCGCACCGAAACGGTTTTTATGGCTGCGCAACGTCCGGAAACGTGAATCCGCATCACCGTCGAGTAACACCGAGCAGTCAATGCAGTGCTCAAGCACTTTCGGGCCGGCCAGTGAACCATCTTTTGTCACATGTCCGACCATAATGATGGCGACGCCCTGCAGTTTCGCAAAACGGGTCAGATAAGCGGCCGTTTCCCTCACCTGGGCAACACTGCCAGGGGATGACTGAACATCCGCCATATGCATCACCTGGATAGAGTCGATCACCATCAGGCCCGGTTTTTCTTCGCCGGCCACCTGACAGATTTGCTCAATGCTGGTTTCTGACAGCATATTCAGGTTTTCAGTCGGTAGCCCCAGACGATGAGCACGCATAGCTACCTGCTGTAATGACTCTTCTCCGGTCACATACAGCGTTTTCATTTGCTCTGACAACTTACAAAGTGTCTGTAACAATAACGTGGATTTCCCGGCTCCCGGGCTACCGCCAATCAGGATTGCACTGCCCGGGACCACGCCACCGCCCAGCACCCGGTCGAATTCTATAAACCCGGTGGAAAAGCGGGGCAAGGCTTCAAGGCTGATTTCCGAGAGTTTCTGTACCTTAGAAACACCGGCACTCCCTGCATATCCGGATAACCGCTCACTGCGGGCCGCTGCAGGTGTAGAGGCGATACGCACCTCAGTGATACTGTTCCATGCCTGACAAGCACTGCACTGCCCCTGCCAGCGGGGATAATCAGCGCCGCACTCATTACAGACATAGGCACGTTTTGCCGCTTTGGCCAAAACTACTCCTCAGCTTATCGTTGTTCGTGAATCAAACCACCGCTCAGAATACACAGTACCCCGAGCAGGGATGCATGACGGATGGTGACCCGGGCTTTTTCATTCACCTTAGGCTTGGCATGATATGCAATGCCCAGACCGGCGGCTTTCATCATCACCAGATCGTTCGCACCATCGCCAATCGCGACTGTCTGCTGTGGCGGGATCTCAAAGCGTGCAGCCAGTTTTTCCAACGTCACGGCTTTATATTTTGCATCCACGACCTGACCAATGACATTACCGGTAAGACGGCCATCAAAGATCTCCAGCTCATTCGCGGCCACGGCGACCAGATCGAGTTCGTCACGCAGGTAATCGGCAAAGAAGGTAAAACCCCCGGACGCTATAGCGACCTTCCAGTCATACTTCTGCAGTTCGCTAACCAGATAACGCAAGCCCGGCATCAACGGCAGTTCATCACGCACCTGTTTGAGTATGCCGGCATCGGCACCCTTCAGGGCGGCCACCCGCTGACGCAAACTGTCTTCAAAGTCCAGTTCTCCGCGCATGGCGCGTTCTGTGACTTCCGCGACCTGTTCGCCACACCCTGCCAGTCTGGCGATTTCATCGATACATTCAATCTCTATCGCCGTGGAATCCATATCCATCACCAGTAACCCGGGGGTTTTCAGATGCGGAAGATCCCCTAACGGGACGACATCCAGCCCGCTGTCATGGGCCAGTTTACTGGCTCTTGGTGTCAGCGAACCGGCCAGCCGGATTACCTGAACATCATCAACAGACCAGCCACTGACGATCACCATCGCAGCCCCTAAACGGTGCTGATAATCGGTCAGACGCTGTTTATCCAGCCCCTGTCCGTAAAGTAACCAGCCGGTACTCCCGGCACGATAATCCAGTGGCATCACTTCATCACCACTCAGAGATAAAGGCAGACCCGGCCATTGCGCAACATTCGCAGGCAGATCGCACCAGGTAAGACGGTTAGGCATCAGAACTCCTGTAGGGGGACAACAAAACCACGCAAGAGGCTACCCTGACTGCTGCTATTCTGGCAACATAAACCATAAGTCATCGCGAATATTCACGTCAGGAATGAGACCCGCCGCCCATGGCACAGCAAAAAATGAAGATCAATCTGCACCGGACAGTGACCACGCTGGTCTGTCTGGCATTACTGGTATTACTGATGCAGGGTGTTTCCTGGTTTAGTCAGAATCATCAGAAAGTTCAGTCAACGCAGGTAGAGGAACTGGCTCAGACGCTCTCCCGGCAGGTCACTTTTAGTCTCGAACCACTTATGGATGACAGCAACGAACACCTGGTGCGTATCAATGCCATTTTAAAGCAGCTGACGACCGATAGTCGTATCCTTGATGCTTCTGTCTATGATACTACCGGCACCATCATCACACAAAGCGGTGAGAATATTACAGTGCGTGACAGGCTGGCTCTGGATGGTCAGCGAGCCGGCAGCTATTTCAACCACCAGCTGGTAGAGCCTATCGTCGGGAAAAATGGTCCGCTGGGTTTTCTGCGTATTACTCTGGACACACATGTGCTGGCGACTGAATCCCGGCAGGTAGATAACACCACCAACATCCTGCGACTGATGCTGTTGCTGGCATTCGCGATCGGCCTGGTCCTGAGCCAGACATTACTCAGGAACCGACGGACCCACTGGCAGCAATCGCCTTTTTTACTGACTGCCAGCCAGCCCGTCCCGCCGGAGGACCCGGCAGACAGCACCGGGGAACCCGCTGCACCTCCGCATACTGCCGCAAAAAAACCGGGCGCACCTGAACGATAGCGCCTCCGGAAAAAACGCATAGCCGCCGGACCGCTCCGGCGGCCTGAGTTTACTGGTCTCCGCTGCCCGGGCTTACCCGGCCGGATGACCCAGCCCTGCCTTCCTCCTGATATTCGCTGGCTGCCCTGAACCGACTCAGCTCACTTACTGGTCTCCACTGCCGAAGCTCAGCTCTGCGGTGTCATCTCCCGGCTGTTGCTACCCGCTTTAATGGCCCTGACTGCCCCTGCACACTGCGTATTTCGCGTCGCTTCACTAAAAGTGAATTACTTTTTACTAAAAAAGTTAATACCGTGCACTCCGCTTATCTGCCAGGCTTATTCCATCAGTCACGGGGAAGGAAGCACCAGGTTTTGCGGGGGATCGTCACACCGTTGCACGCAGTGCCTTCCACCCCCGCCGGGATGATCGCGGAGCCCTGAATGCCCCTCCGCCGGTAATGATAATCACCCGGTTATTCATCAACGATGAGGGATTTGACCATGCCATTATCTGACTTAATTGATAAATACCGGATCAATGCGGGCGATAACCTGCTGGCCGCCGGTTATGTTTTCAATCACACGATGATCCGCGTGAAAGACCTCCCGGTCGCTATTGATTTTTATAGTCGTGTTCTCGGGTTTATTCCTGTGTATGAGGAACGCTTTGAGGAGGCGGCGTTTACCATTGTTTACCTGGTCCGCCGACCGATTGCGGAAATTCCGCAGGATGACGAGGTACTCAAAGAATGGGTATTAAGTCAGCCTGGTGTGCTTGAGCTGACCTGGAACCACGGTACAGAAAAAGAAGCCGGATTCAGCTATCACGATGGTAACAGTGACCCGCAGGGGTTTGGCCATATCTGCGTCACCGTACCGGATGTACGCAAAGCCTGTGAACGCTTTGAGCAGCTATCCGTGCCTTTCCGCAAAAAATTATCTGAAGGCCGGATGAAATACGTCGCGTTTATCAAAGATCCTGACGGCTACTGGATTGAGATCCTGCAACCCACCCCGCTCGCGGACTAACGCCTTATTTTCATTTCTATCCCTAAGCTAAGGAGTGTCTATGACTCACCTGTTTAAGCATCTGCTCCCTGAACAACCGTCGCATTTTATCGATGGTCAGTGGGTTTCCGCGTCTGAAAGCGATGAGGTTCTTAACCCGTCGACCGGTAAAGTGATTACGCGGGTCGCTACCGGGGATAAAACAACCATCGACCAGGCCGTCAGACAGGCCGCTATAGCCCAACAATGCTGGGCTAAAAAGCCTCAGCCGGAGCGCGCGGCCTTCCTTGAGGCCTGGATTGAACAGGTTAAAGAACATGCTGAGGCACTGGCTCATTTGCTGGTGACAGAACAAGGTAAACCTTTAAGTGAAGCCCGCGGCGAAGTCGATATGGCGCTGACCATGTTGCGTTACTCGGCAAGCTTTGCCTGGAGAAATCAGGGTGAAGTCCTGGCAGCCAGCGCCCCGGGACAGCACTCCGTAACCCGGGAAGTCCCTCTGGGTGTGGTCGGAGCCATTACGCCCTGGAATTTTCCGCTCGCCCTGTTCATCCGTAAAACCGCCCCTGCCATCGTGGCCGGAAACACCATTGTGGTCAAACCCAGTGAGGTCACGCCTCTCAGTGCACTCGCTCTGGCCACGCTCAGCCAGAAGGCGGGCATCCCGGCGGGCGTAATCAATGTGGTCTGCGGCACCGGACGCGTCGTTGGCGATGCGCTGGTAAAACATCCTGACACCGCACTGATTACCATGACCGGTTCTACCGGTGCCGGTAAACAGATAATGAAAAATGCCGCAGAGAAAGTGATCCCGGTGTCACTGGAACTGGGCGGCAAAGCGCCCTTCATCGTGATGGACGATGCAGATATTGAGCGGGCAGCTACCGATGCCCTGAATGCGCGGATGTCAAACTGCGGTCAGGTCTGTATCTGTAATGAAAGAACCTATGTCCAGCGCGGGGTTTATGACGCCTTTATTCAGGCGCTGCAGAAAGCGGCGGCCGGCGTGGTGGTAGGTGATCCGATGGCAGAAACGACGACCGTCGGCCCTAAAGTCTCTGTACCGGAAAAAGAACATGTGGAACAACTGATGCAGGAAACGCTGCAGGAAGGCGGCAAAGTGATATGGCAGGCGGAATTACCCCGCGATCCTGAACTGCAGGGAGGAAACTGGGTTGCACCCGCCATCGTCACCGATCTGCCGGAAAATGCGCGCATCCTGCGGGAAGAAGTGTTTGGTCCGATATTACCGGTGGTCGTCTTTGATACGCCTGAGGAAGTGATTGAGAAGGCCAATGACTCCGAATACGGGCTCAGCTCCTATCTTTACACCCGGGACCTGTCAGTTGCACTGACACTGTCTGATGCCCTGGAATACGGTGAAGTCTATATCAACCGTCACGGACCTGAGGAGATCAACGGGTTCCATGCGGGATGGAAACTCTCCGGTCTGGGAGGCGACGATGGCGAACATGGCTATCAGTTATACGTAAAACGTAAAACCGTCTATATCGATTATCACTAATCGCACGCGGGGAGAGCCTCTCCCCGCCTGGCGGCAACGCCGGGGACCGTGCAATATCATGACAGGAACGCCCATGAATATGTTACTGGTCCTCTGTCTGCTGATTGGCGCAGGTGTCCGTTGTACGGGCCGCTATCCTCAGCAACTGGTGCCTTCAGTAAACTGGTGGCTTATCACCATTGCCCTGCCCTGCGTTATCCTGACATTAATCCCCCATACCCACTTTGACAGCACCGGGCTGTTTCCGGTACTGAGTATGTGGGTGGTCTTTCTGGGCGCTCTGGTCATTGCCCTGCTGGCATGGCGTTTCGCTGGCTGGTCACGGGAAGTGTGTGGCGTACTGGTCTTAGTGGCCGGTATCGGTAACACCTCTTTTATGGGGTTTCCGGTGATCTCCGGCTACTACGGAGCGGACGGGCTGAAGATAGCGGTTATCGCCGATCAGTTAGGCAGTTTTATTATCCTGTCCACAGCAGGTGTGGTGACGATGGCGCTCTGCTCGGGAAGCGGGATCAGCCTGCGCAGTGTAGCCACACGGATTGCGACCTTTCCGCCGTTTATCGCTCTTATCGTAAGCCTCGCACTCAAACCTTTTGGCGGATTGCCGGAAATACTTCAGACCCCTCTGACCACCATTGGTGCCACCATGACGCCGCTGGCTCTGTTCAGCACCGGTTTACAAATCCGGCTTCGGCCACCACGTCTGTTACTCGGCCCACTGATCACCGGCACCTGCTGGAAGCTGATTGCCGCCCCCGCCGTGGTCTGGTGGTTGTCCGCCGGTTTTTCGTCACTCAGCCATGAGGTCGTCAGTGTTTCACTACTACAGGCCGGCATGGCACCGATGATTGCAGCCGCCATGATGGCACAACGGGCAGGGCTCAGACCGGAACTGGCCAATGCCCTACAGAGTTACGGTATCCTGTTTTCATTCATCACGCTGGCCGCCTGGCACAGCATCTTATAGCGATTATGTGTATGACGGAGTCAGCATGCTATTAAAACTGCATCAGTTAAGTTTTTTCTGCGCACTGGTGGAAGAAGGCAGTATCGCAGCAGCCGCAGATCGGATGTGCTGTGTTCCGTCCAATGTCAGTACCCGTATTAAAGAACTGGAAGCCAGCCTGGAAGTACCATTGGTTAACCGTGATAAACAGCGTCTGACACTGACGCCGGAAGGTCGTGCTTTTTATCCGAAAGCACAGCAGTTACTGGAGCAGAGCCGGCAATGCCGGACCTTTTTCCAGCATGCCTTGTTGCAGGGTACACTCCGGATGGGAGTCCTGGACGTGGCTCTGAAAGGCCGGTTACAGGCACCGGTCATCAGCTTTATGCAACAGAACCCTCAGGTACAGATTAATATTTGCTGTGATTCGTCGTTACCGCTGATGGAGAGATTACTTCGCGGGGAGCTGGATATGATTCTGGTCGATGGTCCGGTTCAGCATCCGGCACTGAAAACCCGCTTTTTCGCGCCGGAAAGCCTGTCGCTGGTCACCCATCTTCCGGATCAGCAGCAGTTTAAGGCCCGGGCCGCGGGGCTGACCTTGTTCAGTTTTGGTGAAAGCTGTTTCTACTATCTGCAGGCCCGCCAGTGGCTCAGTCAGCAGGCTCTGAGCTATTCACGGCAGGCGGATATTGAGTCCTATGACCTGATACTGAATGCCGTGCGCCAGGGACTGGGGTTTACCGTCATGCCGCAGACATTTATTGCCGGTAACCCCGCGCTGGACGGGCTTTATCACTTTCCGCTGGATAACCTGCCGCCCTGTGACATCTATCTGGCAGCCCCGGCCGCCGAACAGTCAGCGCTGGCGCAGACGTTTTATCGCCATCTGCTTTCAGAGGCTGCCGCCAGCACATCGTAACAGCCTGGCATCGGCTCTTATTCGCGGCCGGTTAATAACTGCTGTAATCCGGCCAGGTTCGGTACCTGCCAGGTCGGGTGGAGAGTGTCCGGCAGAGTCCGGACGCCATGATCCAGCCAGCAGGTTTTCATTCCGGCATTGATCCCCCCCAGAATATCAGACTCCGGGGTATCGCCGACCATCAGTACCCGTTCCGGTGCCGGGTTGCCCAGCAGTTGCAATGTATGTTCGAAAATCATACGGTCCGGTTTCGCCACGCCGACCTGCTCCGAAATAACCAGGGCATCAAAGTAATCCCCAAATCCGGTACGTTGCAGGCGGGCCTGCTGTAAGGCCGTGAACCCGTTAGTGATGATAGCCAGTCTGACTTTGCCTTTTAAACTGTCGAGTAAGGCTGCCGCACCGTCCAGGGGCTGACAGATATCCGCCATCGCCAACAGAAATTGGTTATTCAGGGTTTCCGGTGACACATTCAGACGGGTGGCCCAGGGGATAAAACGTCGGGTCTGCAACTGTGCCGCTGTAATTTTCCCGTCCTGATAATCGACCCAGAGAGGTTTATTGACCGCCTGATAGGCCTGATAGTCATCTGCGGAAAAAGCGACATCATAAGCCTGAAACATCTTCTGTAACCCGCGAAAGGCATCAAAAGCAAACAGGGTTTCATCAGCATCAAAAATGATGCAATCCAGAGTATTAAGCATGAAATCTCCGCGAAATTGGGGGCTGATTACAGTACCAGCGCCATGATAAGTGCGTCTTCACGGCCGGTTGCGGTCGGATAGTAACGTGCTCTGCGGGAAACCTGGTTAAACCCCATCTGCTCATAGAGCGCTATCGCGGCAGCATTGGACTCACGAACTTCCAGCCACAAGGTAAGGACACCACGCTCTGTCAGCAGAGTCACCAGATGTTCGAGTAACTGCCTTCCGAAGCCACGACGCTGGAAATCCGGGTCGACCGCAATATTGAATAACGAGGCTTCATCGAGGACTATCTGAGTAATGGCAAACCCTGCCATTTTTCCGTCAGCATCCAGCCGCAGGTTGAGGTAACGCTCGCCGTGATTACCGGCAAAGGTGTCAGCCGACCAGGGAAAGGCGTGGCTGCGCTGCTCTATCGCCAGCGCCAGCGCCTGATCTTCAGGCGCGAGAAGAGAAATGACTGTCATAAGTTGTTATTTGTTGCCACAGGTTACGTTTCGCTTCGCTGTTATCAATAAGTTCTGCCAGTGGCGGAGTGGTCAGTTGTACCCCCGCATACTGTTTTTCGGCCGGAACCCCCAAAAGCCATACAGCACAGGGGACCGGAGCCGGCAGCATAGAAAGTTGCCGCTCTGTCAGTATTAATAACTGATGCTCATTAAGGGCCAGAGTACGCAACACGTCCTGCATAAATGCAGGTGTCAGAGAGAGTGTCTCTGACGTGACAATCACCAGCCGGGTTTCCGGTCGCAGACGAACAGCCACCTCCCCCCGGAGCACCCGTGGGCGATGTAAACGATATTGCGTAATACCCATCTGCTGTAATAACCAGTCGCGCCTGCCTGCCATGCATTTATCCGTCCTGAAGAAGATTGCGTGTCTATGCTAGCAAACCCATCGTACATGCGCCAACAAACCACTATAATCATCGGGCTAAAGCATAAGGAGCCAACATGTCCGTATATACACCGGCCAGTGAAGTCATACTGCGCCACAGTGAAGAATTCGAAACCCGTCATGTTTTATTTGCCGGGGACCTGCAGGATGACCTGCCCGCACATCTGGTGACGGCTTCCCGCAAAGTTCATACCCAGCAATATCACCACTGGCAAAAACTGAGCCAGCTGATGGGTGAAGATGCCAGCTTCAGCCTGGTGGCCGATGCCGCCATGGTCAGTGGCTGCGATACTCTGGTGTATTACTGGCCGAAAAATAAGCCGGAAGCTCGTTTTCAGTTACAGAACCTGCTGTCACTGCTGCCCGCCGGTTGCGATATCTTCGTCATCGGCGAAAACCGCAGTGGCGTACGCAGCGCAGAAAATCTGCTGGCCCCGTGGGCCCGCTTAGAGAAAATCGACAGTGCCCGTCGCTGTGGTCTGTATCACGGCCAGCTGGAGACTCAGCCGGCATTCGATATCGCTGAATTCAGAGAACAGTATCAGACAGATACCCTGACCATTGATACTTTACCGGGCGTCTTCAGCCGCGATGGCCTGGATAACGGCAGTGCGCTGCTGCTTTCCACTCTGACACCACATACCAAAGGCAAAGTGCTGGATATGGGGTGTGGTGCGGGTGTGCTTTCCGTGGCGCTGGCAAAACATTCACCGAAAGTTCGCCTGTGGCTGACCGATGTGAATGCCGCCGCTTTGGCCGCCAGTGAAGCAACGTTAGCGTCAAACGGTGTGGAAGGTGAAGTCTTTGCCAGCAACGTGTTTTCAGACGTCAGCGGCCGTTTTGATATGATTATCTCTAACCCGCCGTTCCATGACGGATTACAGACCAGCCTGGACGCGGCCTCGTCATTGATCCGCGGCGCGGCAAAACACCTGAATACCGGTGGCGAACTGCGAATTGTGGCGAATGCCTTCCTCCCTTATCCGCAAATCCTGGAAGAAACTTTCGGTAACCACGAGATCCTGGCACAGACCGGTAAATTCCGTGTCTACCGCAGTGTGTACGGCAGAGGCAGCCGGGCAAAATAATACCGGACGTCCCTGACGCCGGTAGTGCTTATGGCAGGCTGCTGTTTTTTACAGCGATCACACCCCCGTCAGCGAAATATCAGTTGACGCGGGGTGTAAAATCTCTACAATGCGCCTCCGTGGTAACAATACAATCTTTTTGTATTGATGGTATGCGAAGGTGGCGGAATTGGTAGACGCGCTAGCTTCAGGTGTTAGTGTCTTAACGGACGTGAGGGTTCAAGTCCCTCTCTTCGCACCAAAAACCACAAGTTTCATCATTATCCTGAATACTGCGAAGGTGGCGGAATTGGTAGACGCGCTAGCTTCAGGTGTTAGTGTCTTAACGGACGTGAGGGTTCAAGTCCCTCTCTTCGCACCAGGACAATAGATGAACAGACAACACGATGCGAAGGTGGCGGAATTGGTAGACGCGCTAGCTTCAGGTGTTAGTGTCTTAACGGACGTGAGGGTTCAAGTCCCTCTCTTCGCACCACGTTGTCTTCACTTCTGAGTTTTTCTGTTATCCCCCTTTCTGTTTTATTTTCTTTGTGTTACCTGCCAGCTGTTCCCGTTATTCCGGGGTTATCCGTATTGCGTATCTGATACGCGTTAAGAGAAATTCACCACCATCGCTGCCACACCGCCTGAAACGACCAGGCAGGAAGGAAGTAACAGGTAATGACGTAAACGGGGATGCAATAGCATGACCAGCGTCAGTATCAGTGCCATCAGCATAATGATCCGCCACTGCTCAAATCCCGGATGCCAAAGTGCAAAGACCGGCATTGCCGCACAAGGCAGCAAAACGCCCCAGCCACTGTCTATCTTTTTGCCCATTATCCAACTGAATATCCACAAGGATCCTGAAGCTACCATCGCCATTTCCATCAATGAACCCTCTTAACGAGAATGATTTTCACTATCATATGATAGGAGTTATCATTTTCAACTTCTTTTATGCTTCCGCAGCACAAAAAAGTTTTTTCACTGAAGTCGGTGTAATTTCCCGCTGAAGCGTTTACAGCCTCCTCCGCTTATGGCAATTTTTAAATCTGAAAAATTCCTGGAGAATAAAATGAGTCTGCAGTCGGTACAGCAGTTCTTTGCTGAGCATGCCCCGGATATTGAAGTCATAGAAGCCGCAGAAAGTACCGCGACTGTCGATATGGCAGCCCGGGTCCATCAGGTCGAACCGGGACAAATTGCCAAAACCCTGTCACTGAAAGTGAAGCAGGAGATTATTCTGGTGGTGATGAGCGGAAATGCACGGCTGGATAACAAAAAGCTGAGAACCACCCTGGGAGCCAAAGCCAGGATGCTCAGTGTGGATGAAGTTATCAATGCGACCGGGCATCCGGTCGGCGGCGTCTGCCCTTTCGGGCTGGAGAATCCGTTAACGGTCTATTGTGATGTTTCGCTACAGGCGTTCAGCGAAGTGCTTCCTGCCGCCGGCAGCACCCATAGCTGCGTGCGTATCACGCCACAGCGTATGGCAGAACTGACGGAAGCCCGCTGGGTGGATGTCAGCCAGTAACGCCCGGACGATCCGATGGCCGCTGCTATCGGTTCCCGGCACCAGTCATCCGGATGGCCCTTCTGCCACCGCTGGAGGACTGAGCACTCGCTCCAGCAGGCTGAGTAATAATGCGTTATTGACCGACGTCAGAATACGGACGTCGGCCCCCTCATCAGGATCAATGCCTACCCCTACCCGCAATGGCTGCCGGTAACGCCAGCTTTTTCCGCGCGTCAGGCCGGGGCGTATCTCAATACCGGCACGAAAATTCTCTGCAGTTGCCACCTGCGGGTCCAGCAGCCAGACCACCACCAGCACATCATGGATCCAGCTCCCTTTCAGATGCCGGGTAAGCATTGAATAGGTTATCCAGGGTGTCAGGGTGTCACGAACAAACCGGGCCAGCGGGGAATGACCGGCAGTGATCCGCAGTAAATCTTCCTGCGTCAGCAACGTATTAACTGTCACATCCATCGGCACCAGCGTAATTTTTGCCCCGCTATTCAGTACCAGAGACGCGGCTTCCGGGTCCAGTCCAAAATTAGTATCTTTAATATAATCATCCAGGTGAAAGACACCGCCCATGATAATAATTTCTGCGACGGCTTCCGCCATCTGCGGAAAACGTTGCAACGCATGGGCAATATTGGTCAGCGGACCCAGCGCCAGCAGGGTCACCTCTCCCGGTGAGGCACAGATACATTCGGCCATCCGCTCTGCAGCATGACGTGGATAGTCTGAAAACAGAGCCGGCTGGCGGACAGAATCCCACAAATACCCGAGAGAAAGTGCATCGACCCGGGTATCCAGTTGGCGACGCCACTCTTCTTCCGGCTCGCAGAGCGCCCGCTCAGCACCACAATAGACAGGTACTGTTAAGCCGCAACGCCGGACCAAATCCGTCACCACCCGGGCTCCGGTCATTGCCGGGGTATTTCCGCTGACGGTGGTGACCATTTCCACCGTCAGATCCGCTGATGCCAGCGCCAGCGCGAGAGCTAAACCGTCATCGGTGTTCGCCCCGGCAATCCCGTTTCCGGGGTCACAATCAATAATTATCCGTTTCATATTTCCCCCGGCCTGACTCAGTTAAAGGGGAACCGGCGGGGCACCCGCAGGACTCACCGACGTCAAGATAATGCCGGATTTCATGCAATCCGGCATCTGCCTGCCACGTATGGAGCAGTCGGATAGCCGTCGCCGCAATGTCAGCAATGGGCTGACGAACTGAGGTCAGTGAAGGCAGGAGATAAGCGCCCTGATCTGTCCCGTTAAAACCCACTATCGCCAGGTCGTCCGGTACCCGTATCCCTTGCTGGTGAAAGGCCCTCAGGCTACCTGTGGCCATTTGTTCATTACAGATAAACAGCGCCCGCGGGTATCCCGGGCCGGCCAGCAGCTGCAAGGCGGCCTGATATCCCCCGTGGCGCGTATAATCGGCAGGCACCACCCATTGCGGATTGATGGCTAATCCGGCATTACCCATGGCATCAATCCAGCCCTGTAAGCGGTCGCGGCTATTCAGCATCCGGGCAGGCCCGGTGATGATCCCGACCTCACGATAACCATGACTCAACAAATGTGCCGTCGCCTCTCTGGCGGCCTGCCGTTCATTCATGCGTAAAACTGAAACCCCGGGTTCCGGCTCCACACCGTCAAGCATCACCACCGGTGTACCATTACGTCGTATCATATCAGTATGCGGGTGGCGGTCGGCACTGATATAGATGAGCCCGTCCACCTGGCGGTTCAGTAATCCCTGAATGATCTCCCGTTCCCGCTGACAATCATCTCCGGAATCCCCCAGTAGCATGACATGACCATAACGCATCGACTCCTGTAAAAGTTCATGGGCCAGAGAAGCAATAAACGAATTAGAAATGTCCGGTACCACTACCCCGAACGTGCGACTGGTTCCGGAAGCCAGAGCACGGGCAATGCTATTCGGTTGATAACCTGTCTGCCGAATGGCTTGCAGTACCCGCTCCCGGGTCGCTTCTGCCACCGGACGTGGCCCGTTATTAATCACATAACTGACCACGGCAACCGACGTACCGGCCAGACTGGCAACGTCTTCCCGTGTCACTCTTCGCTGAGTTAACCGTTTAACCACATACTCTCCTGTTTTCTCCGGCCGGAGACACGTCCCGGGTGAGTCCCCTAAATCGCGTCATCCGGCAAATTCAGGTCCCGGCCCCGGGTTTCAGGTGCAATAAACGTCGTCACAAAACCGATACCTGCCATCAGCGTAAAATAGACGGCAATGGCCCACCAGTGCCCGAAGTATGACAGCAGTGCCGCAGCCACCAGCGGCGCTGTGCCGCCGGAAACAATCGATCCCAGTTCTTTGGCGACGGCCATTTTGCTGTACCGGTGGGTGACACCAAACAACTCTACGCCCCATGCCGCCTGTACCCCGAAAATCCCCAGAGAAGCCAGTGCCATCCCGACAACAATCGTTGAAATGACAATCCACGGCTGATGACTGTCCAGTAACATGAAGGCTGGCCAGGCATAAATCATTAATAGCAGGCAAAAAATACGATAGAGTTTCCGGCGGCCATAACGGTCGGAAAGCCAGCCTGCCAGCGGGATCACTAAAAAGCCCAGCACAGAGGCGATGAAAACAGCGGTGGTCGGTACTGATTTATCCATCATTAATACTTTGGCGACATAACCGACCATAAACCCCTGAGCCAGATAAGAAGGGCCATTTTCGCCAATTCTCAGCCCGATCATGACCCAGAAAGCTTTACCGGGGCCACAGGGTTTCTTCCTGCTCAGTGATGCCGTTTGCAGGGTTTGCTGACGCTCTGCCATCAGCTTTTTTTTACGTTGCTCAAAGACCGGGGTTTCACGTACCGAACGGCGCATCCTCAGAGCCCCGAGTGCAATCAGAAAACTGCACAGAAACGGGATCCGCCACCCCCAACTGATCAGACTTTGATGATCCAACTGAACCACCAGCAACCAGACGACAGAAGCTATCAGGGTACCGCTGTTGGAACCCAGGGCGATGACGGATGCGACCAGTCCACGCCGCGCAGGCGGGGCATATTCTCCCAGCATCACCGTCCCGCCGGATAACTCAGCCCCGGCACCGAACCCCTGAGTGAAACGCAATACCACCAGGCAGGCCGGGGCCCAGAGGCCGATAGTCCGGTAATCCGGGATAAGACCTATCAGCATGGTGGACAATCCCATCAGCAGGATGGTGATCACCATCACTGACTTACGTCCGTGACGATCCCCCAGCCAGCCGAAGAAAAGTGCCCCGATGGGCCTGGCAATAAAGCCCACCGACCAGGTCGCGAAACTGGACAGTAACGCCATGGCGGGTGTGACTTCGGGGAAAAAAACATCGCCGAAGATAATTCCGGCGGCTAAACCGTAGAGTGCGAAGTCAGCATATTCCATCGCGGTGCCAAGCCAACAGGAAAACGTCGCCCGCCTGAAATCACGGCGTGCTTCACTCTCTTCTGTCAGGGTCAGCGAAGGATGAGAGGTTGGATGTCCGGGGGGATGTGCCATCACGGAGTACTCCCTGTCGTTTGGGTCAGAAAGGGACTTACTGTGGCACTGAGTGAAAAACGCCCACAGTTAGCAATATTTCTCCGGCATACGGAGATCAGAAGAAATTCCCTGGTGTCGGAATATTCGCTTGTCATTTTTGCCAGTCTTAGATGACTAATCATTTAAATGTTACAAGAGCAACTGAATGGCCGGATTACAGCGATTTTTTTGTGGGCGTTTTTCGGCAAGGATTTTATCTACGCGCGTAGATAAATCAAGAAAAAACGCACAGAAAATCCATTGTGTTTTATAATCAACAGAAGTCTTGCTGTTTAAATGAATTAATCGTTCAGTTATTGAGATTAAAATCACATTTTTAGTGTGCAATGAATGCAATAGCTTCCCTGCACGGCAGAGAAAATTAGCGTAAAGATGTGTCAGTAATATGACACCCTTCCGCGATAGTACCGAACGAAAAAGATATTTTTATCTCAACTTCGCGATCTGGTTCAAAAAATTTTCGAATAAACAAAAAACAGGGTTCTTATCCCCGGCGAAACAGCACATTGCCAGGCATAAAAATCTGCAACATCCGTCCGGTATACGCCGGTGTCCGGTCTTCAGGTCAGGGCGGTAACCTACTCTTTGCAGGAGAGCATTTTGGTATCAGAGCTTATTTCAACAGGATTCTTTGCGGCCTCGGTCGTGATCTATGCCCGTAAAGCCGGTCGTCACCGGCTCTGGTTTGTTATTATTACTCTGTTGTTAATGAGCTTTCTTCTACTGAATGCGACGTTATTTGCCAGTAATTACTTTACCGGTAACGGAATTACCGAAGCCGTTCTTTATACCGTCACAAATAACCTGACCGGGGCCGGTACCGCCCGCTATCTATTACCGGCATCCGCATTAATCCTCGTGACAGCACTCCTCTTTCTGGTACTGACCCGTATTCTGCGGAATAAAAATAAGCACCATGCTGGCTGGAGTATTTTTGCCTGTCTGCTGGCCGGTCTTTCTATTAATACCAGCCCGGCTTACCAGCAAATAAAATCGCTCGTCGCCTCGCATTCATTTCAGGAAGGGTCTGATTTTGATGACTATTATAAAGTCCCCGATAGCAAGATTAAAAAACCTCACCTGAATCTGGTTTATATTTATGCGGAAAGCCTGGAAAGAACCTACTTTAATCAGCAAGCCTTCCCGAACCTCGCTCCGGAACTGATGCAGCAGATGCAGTCAGGTATCGATTTTACGTCGACTGAACAATTACCCGGTACCGACTATACCATCGCCGGTATGGTGGCTTCGCAATGCGGGATCCCCCTGTTTGCTCCGTTTGAGGGGAATGCTTCGTCTTCTCTTTCCAGTTTTTATCCGCAAAATATCTGCCTTGGCGATATTCTGAAAAACTCCGGATACCAGAACTGGTTTATTCAGGGGGCCGATTTACGCTTTGGAGGAAAAGATATCTTCCTGCGTTCCCACGGGTTTGAGCCGCAACATATGGAAGGGTCAGAAGAACTGAAAACCCAGGTAGCAAACCCCGGGTACAGGAATAACTGGGGATTTTATGACGATACAGTTCTGGATAAAGTTTTCGATAAGTACCAGCAACTGTCGGCACAAAACCAACGCTTCGCTCTGTTTGCGCTGACCGTAGACACCCATCACCCGGATGGCTTTATCTCTGCCTCTTGCCAGCGAAAAAGCTATCCGTACGAGGGAAAAAATAATCTTTCTTTCAGTGCCGTGGCCTGTTCTCAGGAACATATCGCGCGACTGATTGAGCGGATAAAGCAGTCACCTGGCTTTAAAAATACGGTAATTGTTGTCGGCTCAGATCATCTGGCGATGAACAATACGGCATACCGTTATCTGACCCGCTATCCGCGCCACGATACCTTTTTTATTATTCGCGGGGATAAGCCCGAAACCGTTACCCTGAACAGCAAACGTAACACCATGGATAACGGTGCAACCGTCCTGGATATCCTTGGCGGCGATAATTTTATTGGTCTGGGACGCAGTACCCTTTCCGGTACCTCTCTGTCACAGGTGTTTGATAACCTGTCGCAGAAAGTTCTGCAGTGGAAACCGGACATTATTCAGCTCTGGAACTTTCCCCGAAAAATAGATCACTTCACTGTCGATCCGCAGAAAAATACCCTGAGTTTTTCCGGCTCCACCTTCCGGTTGCCGGTGCTGATTAAAGTCGATGCTGATAAAGTCGAACCTATTCCTGAAGGCGTCTATGCCGAAACTCTTTCTGCGCGGCTCAGCCGGTTTGCCGCCGGGGATAAATTCGTCTGGGTCGATAAATGTTATAAAGCCGGCCGTCTGTGGGCGCCGTCGCTGGCATTGACTGATGCGCTTTGTTATACCCACGGTCAGTTAGGGGGCACGCCGGAAGTCACCGAACTCGGGGCCGGTCTCTACCAGGGCAAAGTCATCTTCCCGCCCACCCTTTCTTCGGCAGACCACTATCAGCAAGCCCTATCCCTGCTGAAAATGCCGGACAACACTATCCGGTACCCTTCGGCAGTCTATCTGTTCAACCTGCCCGGTGCGCCGGAATCGGTCGAATCCTTTAGCGGTCTGTCCCGCAATGAGGGCTGGGGCCGCTGGTCCAATGCGAATCTTGCACCAGCCGTAACGCTGACCTATAAAGCGCCTCTGCCGGCGGCCTTCACGCTGCGGATCACTGCCAAAGGTTTTGGCCCGAATATCGGCAAGCCTGTGCGGGTGACGGTCGGTGGTCAGCAACAGACCTTTATCCCGACAGCAGAATTAACCGGGTATCAACTGCACTTCACCCCCCCGGCCGGGAGCCGTGTGATTACCCTGACTCCGCCGGAACCCGTTGAAAGTATGCTGGATAATATTATCGGGCAGGATCCGCGTAAGCTGGGGATAGGCTTGCAGTCATTACAGATAGTCACTGATGACAGCCAGCCCTGACAGGCAGGAGCGTTCAGTAAAAGCGAGGGGGCATTGCGCCCCCTCCGTAACATGGCAGATTAACGGTAGATAATATCGCCGGAAATAATACGCAATATTTTCCCTTCCGCATCCGTGATCAGGACGTAATCACCGCCCATGTAAGTCCAGTGACTTCCGGCGACCGGTGCCGGTAATTTTCTCAACTGCCATTTGGCAATATTGTAAGTCGCAGAACGATACAACGGCGGAACAACATCGCCGATAGCATAGTGATGGAAATCACCAAAAACAGTGTCACGATCCAGCGGATCTTTTGACGTATCTGAAGGCGCAGTCGCGGGAGCAGATGCTGCAGGCGCTTCTGCCGGTGACTGAGAGGCTGCCGGTGCCTGAGTGGCCGTAGCCGCAGGCGCAGAAGTGACCGGTGTTACAGGGGCATCTTCCGCGTTGACCTGACTCACACCCAGTAAACTCACTGACATCAGCATGACAGATGAGGCTAAAACAAACGGCTTACGCATAAAAACTCCCTAACAAACTTTCCCACGACGGGCAGTAATAAAGGCTACAGGTTATCACTATGGTTTATAGCTTATCCGGCGCTAAGTAGAACAGCATTACGGCGCTTTTTCCTGTACTCATCTGTGACAAGGTTTTGCAGAACATCAGTAAAAATTTGCTGAAGACTTCCCCCTGCCGGTGACGCCGGCCAGTCACCGCGTCAGGATCATTCTGCTAACGCTCCCTGTGGTTTCCGTAAGGATACCGCCTGACCGGCAGGCACTAAGGGTGCATATTACCGGATAATAACACGATCAGCCTCACACGCACGCTATCGGTTTCTGGTTTAGATAGCAGGTTACACGGCCGGGAGCCCCAGATTTTCACGTAATGTACTGTGGGCATAATCCTGACGGAACAAGCCACGACGACGCAGCTCCGGGATCACTCGTTCGATAAACAGATCCAACTGTTCCGGCATAATCGCAGGCATGATGTTGAAGCCATCCGCACCCCCCTGGTTCAGCCATAATTCAAAATCATCGGCGATATCTTCTGCTGTACCGATGATCACCCGATGCCCGCGCGATCCGGCAGCAATCGCTGCCAACTCGCCCAGGGTCAGGTTATCCCGCTTCGCCATATCCAGCATCAGCCTGACACGGCTCTGGTTCCCCTCTCCTAACGGAACGTCGGGCACCGGCCCATCCAGCGGGTAACCTGATAAATCGACCCCGAACCGCAGCGATAACTGACTGATCCCGTTCTCAAGGTCAACCAGGGTATTCAGTTGTTTCCATAGTGCATGGGCTTCCTCACGTGTACGTCCGACAACAGGCATCACTCCCGGCATAATCACCACATGGGAGGGGTCACGCCCTGCTTCCCTGATTTGCTGTTTCTGAACACGGTAAAATGCCTGTCCTTCTTCCAGCGTGGCCGATGCCGTAAAAATAACTTCTGCTGTTTCGGCAGCCAGTTTCTGGCCATCCACAGAGGAGCCTGCCGTGATGATCACCGGACGTCCCTGAGGGGAACGGGTGATATTCAGCGGGCCCTGAACCTGAAAATGCTCACCGCGATGATTCACAGCTTTTATTTTTTCATCGACAAAATAGCGGCCAGTCTCTGCGTCTGGCTGAACTGCCCCTTCCTCCCAGCCATTCCATAATTTACTGGCGACATCCAGGAACTCGCGGGCCCGCCCATAACGTTGGGCATGGTCCGGCATATCTTCACGGCTGAAATTACGTGCCACATCATTTGAAAATGACGTGACGACATTCCAGGCTGCCCGGCCGCGGCTGATATGGTCAAGTGAGGATAAACTGCGGGCCAGAGTAAAAGGATCACTGAATGTGGTGGATGCCGTGGCAGCCAGACCAATACTTCGGGTCTGTACTGCCAGAGCCGATAACAGTGTCAGTGGCTCCAGCCGCGCCATTGTTGAAGGTAAGCGGTACATGCTGGTCGCCAGTGCATCACCCACAAAAAACAAATCAAAAGTTCCGGCTTCAGCTTTTTTTGCCAGGGTGATCAGCCAGTCGATGTCGGTAGGTGCCCCTGCATTATCGGTTAAACGCCAGCCACTGACATGATGTCCGAGAGGCTGTACAAAAAGGCCCAAACGAAGGCGGCGCTGAGTCTCTGAATTTTCCATAGAATCTTCCTGAATATTCTGTTGCTGAAATAATCACGGTCTTTTTTCCGGTTGAGAGTCTCTGCCCGCCGATTTACTCCCCATAAAAGATAAAAACCAGATATAAATTTACTTTTTCACTGGTCGCTTTAATCGTGTCATGGGTGAAAGTTTTCAGGGAATATATGCCCTGACTGACCTCTGTTCGTAATTTAAGTGCGGTTCGGTGAAAGGTGTCCCTGATATATTCCCGGAGGAGATATCATCGCGGACGTATCCGTAAGGCTTCCCCCTGAGTCTGTTCCGCGTATCTCTCCGTCCGGAAAAAAATAACCTGCCGGAGTGTCCCGGTGCAGGTATTTCCTGCTTCCTTCGTCCTCTCAGGCGTCAGAGGGGCCGCTGCCCACAATAATCATGGCGAAGCGCCATTTATCCGAAAAAAGAAATTATAGCTGCTCAATACATCCTATCTTTTCTGTTAAATACAGAGCCGGAAATAACAACCGCCATATTACGATGGAGGCTTATATTCGCAATAAAAAACACAAAGAGTAAATATCAACTACGCATTAGCTTATACAGACATTAACTATCTCTCTGTATTCATTTACTGATAAGTTATCCCACACTGGCAACTGACGTTATTCTTTTTTTAATCGTTTACCGGTAAGGAAAATTTTATGTCTCTTGATTTTCGTCAGGTCAGGGAAGATGAAACGGAGGATTATCAGGCGCTGATCCTGTCGGCTTATGCTGCGACGAAAGTGCCGGGTATTTATTTTGATGCCGCCAGTACCACCAGGGAAAAAACCCGGCGGCACATACAACATCACGGGGTATACGCCCTTTACGACGGAGCGACACTGGTTTCATCGGTCACTCTTCGCTATCCCTGGGGTCCTCAGCCTGGCCCGTTCGGCCTGCCACACCTTGGCTGGTTTGCTGCACACCCCGATTATCCGGGCAGGCATTACGGCCGTCAGGTCATGGAACGGGTAGAACAGGAAATACTGACCGGGCAATTACGGGCTCCGGCCGTTTCACTGGGTACAGCAGTCAGCCATCCCTGGCTGAAAAATATGTATCAGAAACGCGGGTTTATCCCTATGCATACCGCCGATTTGGGAAAAGGCCATATCACCCTGTATATGAAAAAAATCCTTGATGAGTCCGCGCACAAATACTGGTTGGCACAACACGCTATTCCACCCGTCACCGATGACAGGATAAAAGAAACACAATGACTGAATTCAATGAAAGCCGCTTTGCTGAAAGCCTGATCGCCTTTCGCCATGAACTGCACCGGTTTCCTGAATTATCGAATCAGGAATTCGAAACAACAGCCCGGCTTCGTGCCCGGCTGGGATCTCACCAGATCAGGATTTTAGATCTGCCATTGAAGACAGGGCTGGTCGCCGAAATCGGAGATCCGCAGGGGCCACTGGTGGTACTACGTTCGGATATTGATGCGCTGCCCATCGAAGAGCAGTCCGGCGTCGAATATCGTTCACAAAATCCGGGTGTCATGCATGCCTGCGGGCATGACTTCCATTGCACCGCGGCGCTGGGTGCAGCCATTCTGCTGAAAAAACAGGAAAGCACACTACCGGGCCGGGTCAGGATCCTTTTTCAGGCGGCAGAAGAAACCGGTCAGGGCGCACCGGAGATCATTAATACCGGTGCGTTAAAAAAAGCATTTGCGATCTTCGGGTTACATAATGACCCGACCCTGCCAGCCGGTGTCATTGGTACGAAAGCGGGAGCACTGACAGCAGCGGTAGATAAGTTCAGGATCACTGTCACCGGTACCGGCAGTCATGCAGCCCGTCCCCATGAAGGTAATGATCCCATCGTGATCGCCGGTCAGCTGATCACCGCATTGCAGACGCTGATCAGCCGGAATGCACCTTCCGCCGATAATGCCGTGGTCTCTGTGACACAGATACACAGCGGTACCACCTGGAATGTGATCCCGGACAGTGCCTGGCTGGAAGGTACGGTTCGGACTTTTTCGCCCGCAACACGTCAGTTGATTGAGACCCGCTTACGGCACCTGCTGAACGGTATAGCCACAGGGTTTGAAGCAAAAATCAGTCTGGACTGGCAGCCGGGTCCGCCACCGGTCATCAATGATGCTGACTGGGCCCGCTTTGCACTTCAGCAGGCGACCGACAGCGGGTTTGACGCCAGAGTCGTTGAAGCCAGCCCTATCGGTGAAGATTTTGCATTTTACCAGCAGCAACTTCCCGGCGCCTTTGTGATGGTGGGAACAGGCCAGCCATATGCCTTGCACCATCCGGCTTTCCGCATCAATGATGATGTCCTGTTACCGGTCTCCCGCTATCTGGCCCGGCTGGCAGAAAATGCGTTGCAGTCAGAACAGAGACCGCCAGATGGACATCACTGAGTCACTGGTCAGCTCTCTTCCTGAAAGCCGCCCGGCAGCATAAAAACGGGATACCCTACGGGGTTCAGAAACGTAACGAAAGACAGGATAAGCTGCCATCCATCCGTTTAAATTCACTGGTGTCGATGGTCACCACGGGCATACCGGTCTGACGAAGGATTTCCTGCGTGACCGGATATCCCGCTGGCATCAATAGTGTTCCGTTAATCAGTAAGGTATTCCCGGCATAGGCTTCATCATCAGGGATCACCAGCCTGCGGAACCCGGCAAACACGGGCAGGGCTTCATAAGCAGACGTCATCAGCAACGTATTCTGACCAATGTAATTCACTACACTTTTCAGATGCAGCCCGGAGTCCACCGGAACCGGTGTCACCCGATAGCCTAATGGCGTCACCACCGAGGTAAACTCATCAATTCCGGCCCTATTGGTGCGTCGGGTCAGCCCGATAAAAAAGTGTCGATCTGCCAGTAATACATCTCCGCCATCAAGCTGCCCTTTATCACTCATCACATACAGCGAGCGATACTTCTCCAGTTCAGAGGCCAGTAATGCGCCTTCGCCCTGACGGCTAAGTACGCCGGAATGCGTGATAATGGCCAGCTCCGGGAGAATAACCGCCGGGTCTTCCACAAAATGTGCATCCGGAAAATCAGACTCAGCCGGCAAAATAGTGACCCGGATCCCCAGTTCCAGCATAATTTCGATATACCGAAAAAATTGCTGGCGGGTTTTCCCGCTATCCGGCCGGCCGCTATTCGCCGTTGTTTGCCCTTCTGCACAATTCAGTGCAGGTAACCGGGTGATGACCTGTGTAAATTTCATGACCACCTCTTACGATAACCTCAGAATAAATATTTCCCCGGAACACGGTTACTGCGCAAAGGACAGATTCGCGGTCGGCCAGCCCGGTACAGCTCAAAAAAAACCGCAGTCACTCTGTCTGCGGTTTTATTATTATCAGCTCTTCATATCAGGCAAAGGCTATCAGATACCGTTTTCCTGTAACGATGAATGACTGCGGTTATTGCGCTGACGGCGGTGAATAACCAGTCCTGCCAGTACCACTAATAATGCCAGAATACCGGTCGCAATAATCTCGCTACGGTGGGCAGGCATAAACAGCATGGAGCAGAGGATACCCACGATCACTACAATCACCGCGTAGGTCAGGCCAGGGAACAGCCACATTCTGTAATCCAGTGCTTCCCCGCGTGCTTCCATACGTTTACGCATGACCAGATGCGAACAGGAAATGACCAGGTACACCAGCAAGGCAATCGCGCCTGAGCTGGCCAGCAGGAAGTCAAAGACTTCTGCCGGCGCAAAGTAGTTAGCAAACACCGCCAGGAACGCTGCCGCGGTGGAAGACAATACAGCCACCCACGGGGTTCCGCCTTTGTTGGTTTTAGCTGCCGCCGCAGGAGCATCTTTACGGGTTGCCAGTGAATAGAGCATACGTGACGAGGTATAAAGGGCCGAGTTCAGGCAGCTACACACCGCGGTCAGAACCACGATATCGACAATCAGCCGGGCATGCGGAATATTCATCAGTTCCAGCACCGTCTGATAAGACCCGTTTTTGGCCAGCGCCGGGGTATTCCACGGCACCAGAGAGACAATAAACAGAATCGATAACAGGTAGAACAGCGAGATACGCCAGATAACGGAGTTAGTCGCACGTGAAATTTCACGGCCCGGGTTTTTAGACTCTGCCGCAGCAATCGTGACAATCTCAGTACCCATAAATGAGAACATGGTGGTCAGGATAGCAGCCAGAACCGCGCCAAAACCGTGAGGCATAAAACCGTCGGTATCGTATAAGTGCGACATACCGCTGACCTGGCTGCCCGGCATCAGACCAAAAATAGCCACACATCCCAGTACCAGGAAAGCCACAATGGCGACAACTTTGACCAGTGCCAGCCAGAATTCAAATTCACCGTAATGTTTAACACTGAACAGGTTACTTGCCGTCAGTAACAATGTGATCACCAGAGTAAACTGCCAGATAGCGACCTGCGGGAACCACGAATTCAGTATGGTAGCCGCCGCATTGGCTTCCAGCGGGATCACCAGCACCCAGAACCACCAGTATAACCAGCCAATAGTAAACCCGGCCCAGCGGCCCAGGGCTTTTTGTGCATAAGTGGAGAACGAACCGGAATCGGGGGTGCTGACGGCCATTTCCGCCAGCATACGCATAATCAGTACCACCAGCCCGCCGGCGATGATATAGGCGATCAGCACAGCAGGCCCGGCTTCAGCAATCGCATGGCCGGAACCGACGAATAATCCCGCGCCGATAACACCGGCAATCGAGAGCATTCGGATGTGACGGGATTTCAGACCCGGAGATAATGAATCAGAAGCAGAAGAAGTGACGCTCATAGCTTTCCCTCAGTATAATTTTTTTTGCTAAGTGCCTGGCGGACCAGTCACCTGCGGTTGATCGGGAAGTGTTTTACCAGACTGCCCGGAGAGGAACGGTCTCCGGGACAGCCCATGAGAAATTCTCGTGATCAGGCCGCGTTTTCCTGCAATGCCTGAGTCAGAATGGCCAGTCCCTGACGGAACTGGTCGGTCGGGATGGTCAGAGGGTACAGGAAGCGGATGACATTACCTTTTTGTCCGCAGGTCAGCAGAAGTAAACCGGCTTCCATGGCGGCCGCCTGCACCTTACGTGCAACCTCTGCCTGATGGAATTCAACGGCGACCATCGAGCCCAGACCACGAACTTCATTGATTGCCGGACAACGCGCCTGCAGCTCCTGCAGGCAACTGACCAGTTCACCGCCCAGTTGTTGTGAACGCTGACACAGTTGTTCTTCATCAATGGCATCCAGCACCGCATGTGCTGCTGCAATCGACAGCGGGTTACCGGCATAGGTACCGCCCAGTCCGCCCGGGTTCGGGGCATCCATGACTTCTGCACGGCCCGCAACGGCTGACAGCGGGAAGCCACCGGCCAGGCTTTTCGCCATCGTGATAATGTCAGGTTTAACATCGAAGTTTTCCATCGCAAACAGCGTACCGGTACGGGCAAACCCGGTTTGTACTTCATCGGCAATCAGCAGGATGCCATGTTTATCTGCCAGTTCGCGTAGCGCGGTCATAAAGGCGTTCGGCGCCACACGGAAGCCGCCCTCCCCCTGTACCGGCTCCAGTACGATAGCCGCCACGTTATGAGGCGCAATATCATAATGGAAGATATCGTCCAGACTGTTCAGGGCCTGCTCAACAGTGATCTCTTTCTCATCCGGGAAACGCCCGTGGAACACGGAAGGAACCATCGGACCGAAATCCTGTTTGTAAGGTGCCACTTTTCCGGTCATCGCCATTGTCATCATGGTACGACCATGGAACGCGCCGCCGAAGGTGATAACGCCATGACGGCCGGTATAGCTGCGGGCAATCTTCACTGCGTTTTCTACCGCTTCTGCACCGGTAGAGAAGAATGCCGTTTTTGCCGGGCCTTCCACCGGAACACGCTGGTTAATACGTTCAGCCAGAGAGATATAACTTTCGTAAGGCACAATTTGGAAAGCCGTGTGCGTGAATTTATCGAGCTGTTCTTTTACCGCCGCCACGACTTTCGGATGGCGATGCCCGGTATTCAGTACAGCGATACCGCCAGCAAAATCAATAACTTCACGTCCCTCGGTATCCCAGAGTGTGGCATTTTCGGCTTTGCTGGCATACCAGTCACACATGACAGCATTGCCACGTGGCAGCGCATTTTGTTTGCGTTGATTTAATGTATTTTTAGAATCGCTCATGGTGTTTCTGCCTCGTTAATCTGGCTGATGGACTTTTATTAATAAACTCCGTTTATTTATCCTGCCATTTGAGGTAGTTTCCAGAGCCATTCATCATCAAAATGAGGGAGCCAATTGCGGACACTCTACACCGACCACCTTTTGGAACGTTTACAGTTTGAGCAGCACGGCAGACTGCATCAGCGTGTCTTACGGGTCCTACAGCAGGCCATCATCGAGGGTGTCTTTCCGCCGGAAACACGTTTGCCTTCCACCCGGGATTTAGCAAAACAACTGGGTGTTTCACGTAATACCGTGATGACTGCCTATGACAGCTTGCTGGCGGAAGGTTATGTCACCTCACGCACAGGAAGCGGGACACGGGTGGCCGCCACCCTGCCGGAATTCTGCCTGAACAGTGAAAAATCCGCAGAGCTCCCCCACTCCGCGCAGACATTGCCCCCCAGCCTTTCGTCACGCGGTGCCGCACTGCTCGGCTATGCCACCGCCTCCCCGTTTCAGTGGGGTGCTTTTGTGCCCGGGGCTCCGGATGTGACGGCATTCCCCCATAAAATACTGAGTAAAATTCAGGCGAAACTGCATCAGCAGCCGGAAATCGATCAGCTTATCTACAGTAACGGCGGCGGATGCCCGCACCTGCGGCAGGCGCTGGCGGATTATCTGCGGGTTGTCCGTTCCATTCGTGCCGATGCCGATCAGATAATCATTACAGAAGGGATCCATCAGGCCGTTGATCTGGTATCGAGGGTACTGAGTGATCAGAATGATCCGGTCTGGATAGAGGAACCGGGTTACTGGGGAACCCGTAACCTGTTGCGGATCAACGGACTGGATGTGCATCCGGTTCCGGTCGATGAAGAAGGGATGATCCCCGAGATCACCGCCCGCCATCCGGCCCCGAAAATGGTGTTTGTGACCCCTTCCCACCAGTACCCTCTGGGGGTTCACCTGAGCCTGAGTCGCCGGAAACACCTGCTGGCAATGGCACGCCGCCATCATTTCTGGATAATCGAAGACGATTACGACAGTGAATTCCGTTTTTCGGGAAGCCCGTACCCTTCGCTGCAAGGCCTGGAAGACGATGCTCCGGTACTTTATATGGGAACCTTCAGCAAAACGCTCTATCCTGCACTGCGTATCGGTTATCTGGTGGTCCCAAAAAGTCTGCAACAGCCCCTGCGCACGGCAGCAGCAGAGTTATATCGCGGTGGCCATTTAATTATCCAGCGGGCAGTATCGGAATTTATCAGCCAGGGCCATTATGCAGCACATATCCGCCGTATGCGTCTGCTCTACAGTCAGCGGCGGCGGTTTCTGCTGGGGCTTATCCAGCGGTATCTTGGCGAAGCCTTTATGCCCCCCTATAACCATGATGCAGGGTTGCATCTGGTACTGAGGTTACCGGATAAAAGTGATGATGTTGCCATTGCCCGCGAAGCGCTGCGTAAAGGTGTCAGCGTGCGGCCATTGTCGCAATATTATATGCAACGTCAGAAAAAACGCGGGTTATTACTGGGATATGCCTGTGTTAACGAGCAGCAGATCTTCACGGCTTTTAATCTGCTGAGACAATGTCTGATCAATGCCGGACTTTGTCGTGTGCGCCCTGCGTCACAGAGCGATAGCTAAAAAAATACCCTGTCTGAAAAGACAGGGTATTGTTCAGATTAACGGCGGTTACGCCATACGGTCTGAATATTACAGAACTCGTGCAGTCCGAAATGGTTTAACTCACGGCCATAACCACTTTTCTTCACTCCACCGATAGTCACCCGTGGATCTGAAGCACCGTAACCGTTAATAAAGACTGCACCGGTTTCCAGAGTGAGCGCGAAATGATCCGCCACGGTTTCATCCGCCGTCCATACCGTCGCACTCAGACCAAATTCACTGTTGTTAGCCAGTTCCAGTGCATGATCGGCATCTTTTGCAGTGATCAGCGCCGCCACAGGACCAAAGATTTCCTGGCGGAACGCCGTCATTGACTCGCTGACATCGGCCAGGATGGTCGGCGCATAATAGTTACCGGCACCTTCGATTTTCTCACCACCACAGACCAGACGGGCACCCTGCTTCAGGGTTTCAACGACCTGATTATGCAGTTCATCACGCAGATCGTAGCGTGCCATTGGCCCCAGGTAGTTCGCTTCATCCAGCGGATCACCCATTTTCAGCGCCTGTACTGCGGCCAGGAAGCGGGCTTCAAATTCGGCCGCCACCGGCGCTTCAATAATAAAGCGCTTCGCTGCCATGCAGACCTGTCCGGTATTCTGATAACGACCCGCGACGGCTGCTTTCACCGCTTCATCCAGATCCGCATCGGCCAGCACAATAAACGGATCGGACCCGCCCAGTTCCAGCACCGTTTTCTTCAGCGCAGCCCCTGCCTGTGTAGCAATCGCTGCACCCGCACCGACACTACCGGTCACTGCCACGGCGGCAACACGCGGGTCTTTGATCAGTGCTGAGACACCCTCATTCGTGACATTCAGTAATTCAAATGTCCCTTCCGGGAAGCCCACGGTGTTCATCACATCCTGCAGTAACAATGCACATCCCATGACGTTCGGCGCATGTTTCAGGACATAGGTGTTCCCGGCCAGCAGCATTCCGGCGGCTCCGCGCAGTACCTGCCAGTAAGGGAAGTTCCACGGCATAACCGCCAGGATCACGCCCAGCGGACGAAATTCCTGCCAGGCTTGCTGATTTTCAACCTGGGTCGGCTGAGCCGCCAGTACCGCCGGGCCATTGTCCGCATACCATTCACACACCTGCGCACATTTGTTCACTTCAGCACGCGCCTGCGCGATCGGCTTGCCCATTTCCAGGGTCATCATTTCCGCCAGTTCATCACAACGTTCACGCAGACGAACCGCCAGTGTCCGTAACACTTCAACGCGGTCTTCCATTGAAGTAACCCGCCACTCTTTCAGCGCGGTAGTGCTGCGCTGCAGGCTGCTTTCAATAGCATCGCCGTCCTGAAACGGATAACGGGCGATTTCTTCACCGGTAGTGGGGTTCAGAGATAAAGCATAATCAGTCATAAGGGATCCTTGCTGCAATGTCAGGGAGAATGGAGACACCATACGCCGGGTGAATGATGATTAAAAATGAATATTTATAACGAAGTTGCTCACAAATTAAGAAAGGGAGCTGCGGCGCGTTGAAGAGGAACTACGGTGGATCATAGGGTGACTCCCGCCCTGCCTGCCGGGTTCGTCTGTGGCTTCAATATCAGCACGTTCACCTCGAAATTCAATCATAAAGAGTCTCTGTTGATTATAATCGACACTTTTACAGGGTGATATAAATCAGATTTTCCCTATGATGAAAATAACCGTTAGCAGGTCCGACCGGCGCAGAGACATGCTTTGTCTGCCGCTGCCGGTCAGGCCGTTAAAAGCCCCTGTCAGGGCCACGGCTCACGGTGGTGCTCCTCTTCCTGCGGTGGCTGTACGGCAGCCTTCTCACCCTCCGGGGCGTCTGTTGTGTCATTTTCTGTCTCGTCGTCTTCCGGCGTATTGACCATCGTATTCTGAATATCTTCTTCATCCAGCGTCGGGTTCAACGCAGCGGCCAGTGGTGAACTTACCAGACCATCGGTCAGCGGAACGTGCGGAACCTGACTTTCCTGCAGCGCGACCGGAACCGGTGATCTGAACCAGGTCAGCCCGATAATGACCACACCACAACATGCAAAAAACAGATATAACATATTGCCGCCCAGAGGCTGCATCACTGCACCGGTCAGCAGCGGTCCGATACTGGCTCCGATACCATAAGACATCAGCAGGCACGCGGTCAGGGAGACCCGGCGCTCAGCCACAATCCGGTCATTAGCCATCGCCACCGCCAGCGGATATAACGCAAACTGCATCATACTGACGACAAAGGAGATGCCGAGAATAGTGATAAAACTGAGATGTTTCAGGAACGCCAGCGGCAGCGAGGTGATGAGAAACAAAATCGCAATAAAAAACAACAGGTGTCCGCGATCATAACGGTCGGATAACCAGCTCAGTGGAAACTGAGTCACCAGTCCGGCAAAAATAGTGACCGCCATAAAGGTACCGGTCTGTGAAGTCGACAGCACCATCTGGTTAGCGTAGACCGGAGCCATACCATAGAACGCTCCGACCACCATCCCGGTGACCAGCGTAATGATCAGGATCTTCGGAATTTTCTTCAGAAAATACCCCAGTTCCAGCGGAGCGGGCGACATCGGCTGCACTTTTGTTCGGGTGGTCAGCGCAATAGGGACCAGACACAGGGCAAAACAGAGGGCGACTATCAGTAGCGGTAGCATCCCGAAACCAGTTTCCAGCGACAGAATAATCTGCCCGGCAGAGAGCCCCAGGTAAGTCGCCACCATATAAAAACCAAAAATAACGCCACGCTGATCAGACTCCGCCTGATCATTCAGCCAGCTTTCCAAAACCATATACTGGCTCATCATGCATAACCCGATGATAAAACGCAGCACAATCCAGACCGGGACATAACTACTCAGCCCATGGCCTATCACTGACGCAGTAATAATCCCCGCGCAGGCGACATAGGCGCGGATATGTCCCACGCGGGCAATCAGGTTATGTCCAATCTTACCGCCGACCACCAGCCCGACATAGTTTGCCGCAGTGATCAGACCGATGACCGTACCGCTCACATTTTCATGGGCCAGCCGTAACGAAACATAGGTCGTCAGCAGGCCGGAGCCCAGCAGCATCAGAAGTGTCGTGGTGTAAAGGGGCAGAAAGGTATTAAGGATTTTTTGCATTACATCTCCCTGAGTGCAGTTCACAGGATGCGATAACGCCGGAAACATGCTGACCGGGGCCGCTCCCCGGCCCCGCAGATAATGGCAGAGGGTGTTCCTCTGCCGGGTCAATCCCCCTTATAAATGCGGAAAATTGATATGATTTCCAGGCGCTTCCCGGTGTAAATGGATAAAGTTCAGGTGGCGTTCATATTGATCAAGGATATCAATGATCACCTGCTCTTTACTGTAGTCCATTAAATCGTTGCCCTGGCTTCCTTCAAGCAAAAAAGTTTCCAGCCGGTAGTAACTGGACTTACCGCTCCGTGCCCGATAGGTGAAGCCGGGAACCGAATATTTCTGCGGCCAGATCTCATACACAAAGTTTTGCTCTTCACCCAGGTTCACCTTCAGTGAGAGGTGCCCCAGATCGTCATCTCCTTCCGGCAGCAGGTTCTCCGAGGCCACCTGTGCACCGCGTAATTCAAGCTCTTTCGCCACTTCCTGCATCGCAGGCCAGCAGGTCTGCTCAAGCATTTCACGGGTATACCCTGTGCCCGGATAGTTCATCAATCGGGAAAGCCGTTTTTTCCAGCTACGGCGGTCATGAGCCGTGGCCAGATAAGGCGCAGTGTCACGGCTGGCACTGACACGGCGATAATCCTCAACTTTCAGCGACTTATACAGCCCTGCCATCACAAAGAAAATAACAAAACTGAACGGTAATCCCATAATCACGGTGGTGCTTTGCAGCGCCGAGATCCCGTTAGCCATCAGCATCCCCAGAGTCAGTACCCCAATGACGACCGACCAGAAAATACGGATCCAGTTAGGCGCATCACTATTGATATCCTTCAGGCGTGAGGTGAAGTTCCCTAATACCAGTGCCCCCGAATCCGCCGACGTCACATAAAACAGTAAGCCGGTAATGGTGGCCACCGACGCACTAAAGGTAAAGGCCGGATATTGTGCCAGCAGGTTATAAAAACCGCGCTCAGGATGCTGCATTACATCGTTGGCGAAACTCAGATTACCGTGAATAATCTGGTAGAGCGCTGCATTTCCGAACACCGAAAGCCATAACAGCGTGAAGGCAAAGGGAATAATCAGGGTACCGAGCACAAATTCCCGGATGGTACGGCCACGGGAGATACGCGCCAGAAACAGGCCGACAAACGGCGACCAGGCGACCCACCAGGCCCAGAAAAACAGGGTCCAGTTATTCATCCATTCGGTCGGACGATTAAAGGCAAAGGTGTTCAGCGTCATGCCCATAAAGCGGTTAATATAATCACCGACATTCAGCACCAGCGCATTGAGTAAAAATTCGGTATTGCCAAAAAATAGCACAAAGAGGATCAAGCCCAGTGCCAGCAGGACATTGAGTTCAGAGAGTAAGCGGATCCCTTTATCCACCCCGGAGGTCACTGAAATGGTCGCGATGATCACAGAAAGCACGATCAGGGCGGCTTTAGTGCTCAGGCTGTCCGGGATATGAAATAACACATTCAGCCCGTAGTTCAGCTGTACGACGCCAATGCCCAGAGTGGTCGCAATCCCGAAAATAGTCCCCACCACCGCAGCAATATCAACCGTATGTCCGATAGGGCCATTCACCCGCTTACCGAATATCGGGTATAAGGCCGAACGGATGGTCAGAGGCAGGTTATAGCGGTAACTGAAGTAACCGAGTGCGATGCCCATCAGGGCATACATCGACCAGCCCGTCACCCCGTAATGGAATAATGTCCAGACCATCGACTGTCTGGCAGCTTCCAGAGTCTGCCCTGCCCCTTCCGGGGGCTGCATATACTGGGTGACCGGTTCTGCCACCGAGAAAAACATCAGGTCAATACCGATACCAGCGGCAAACAGCATGGCAGCCCAGCTCGGTAAGCTGAATTCCGGTTTCGAGTGTTCCGGGCCAAGTTTAATGGCACCAAAGCGGGACACGGCCATAAACAGCACGAAGACAATATACAGGGTTGCGGCCAGCATGTAGTACCAGCCAAAGGTGGCGGATACCCAATTGACTGTCGTCTGAATGATCCTGGCTGAAGTCTCGCTGAAGAAAAACGTCATCAGCGAAAACAGCAGGATCAATCCTGCGGAGGTGTAAAACACCACCGGGTTGATTCTGTCTTTTCCTTCGGCGGGTGGGTGATTCATTCAATACCTCCGGGTTGAGCGATGTAAGACTGCAGGCGGGCCCGTTTATGTCGGGGAAGACTCAGAAGACACCAGCATAACGGGCTAAAAATATTCTCTGCGAAAATGTCCTGAAGCAGTTATTTATTCTGAGGTCAGGCCTTTTCTCCTGACCTTATACCTGCCGGACCGGCTAATCATAACAATTTCCTTTTTTATATTGAACATCCAATCAAAAAAAGATTTAATACCTCATAACAAAGTGTCGGGGAGTCAGCGGTATGCCTAAAGTAGGTATGCAACCCATTCGTCGGCGTCAGCTTATCGATGCCACACTGGAAACTATCAATGATGTCGGGCTGCATTACGCCACTATCGCGCAGATAGCGAAACGTGCAGGGGTTTCAACAGGGATCATCAGCCACTATTTCGGGGACAAAAACGGGCTGCTGGAAGCCACGATGCGTGACATTACTTCACAGCTTCGGACCGCTGTCCTCAGCCGGTTAAAGCAACAACCGGACGCCGATGCCAGTGCTCGTTTATCGGCGATCGTTGATGGTAACTTTGATGATACACAGTTACACAGTGCCGCAATGAAGGCCTGGCTCGATTTCTGGGCCAGCAGTATGCATCAGCCGATGCTGCACCGCTTACAGGTCGCCAGCAGCCAACGGCTGCTGTCGACACTGATTTCGGAATTTCGCCGTGAACTGCCCCGGGACAAGGCCAGAATTGCCGGGTATGGGCTATCAGCACTCATTGACGGGTTGTGGCTGCGTGCCGCACTGAGCGGAAAACCTTTCGATAAAGCCTCAGCGAAAGCGCTCACCACCCAATTCATCCGCCAGCAACTGGCGGACAAAAAATCAACTGACGGAGAATAAACTATGTCACGATTCGCAGAACAGTTACTGTACATCAACGGAGCCAGTGTGCCCGCACAGAGCGGTTCGACGTTTCAGACGGTGAACCCCGCCAATGGAGAAGTTCTTGCCACGGTCCATGAAGCCGGGCAGGAAGATGTGGAACTTGCAGTGGCGGCAGCGCGCCGGGGCCAGAAAATCTGGGCAGCGATGACGGCTGTCGAACGTTCACGTATTCTGCGCAAAGCCGTGGATCTGTTGCGTGAACGCAACGACGAGCTGGCCGCACTGGAAACCCTGGATACCGGGAAACCCCTGAGCGAAACACAGGCCGTCGATATCGTCACCGGGGCTGATGTACTGGAATATTATGCCGGCCTGGCCACCACGCTTGAAGGTCAGCAAATTCCGCTGCGTGATACCTCATTCGCCTACACCCGCCGTGAACCCCTGGGTGTGGTTGCCGGTATCGGTGCCTGGAACTATCCGATTCAGATTGCACTCTGGAAATCTGCCCCGGCCCTGGCCGCGGGTAATGCCATGATTTTCAAACCCAGTGAAGTCACCCCACTGACCGCCCTGAAACTGGCTGAAATCTATACTGAAGCCGGTGTGCCGGATGGCGTCTTCAACGTATTGCCGGGCACCGGTGCGATTACCGGCCAGGCGCTGACTGAACATCCGGGGATCGATAAAGTCTCCTTTACCGGAGGCGTGGTCAGTGGCCGTAAAGTCATGGCCAATGCTGCCGGCTCTACTCTGAAAGAAGTCACCATGGAACTGGGCGGAAAATCACCGCTGGTGATTTGTGACGATGCTGACCTGGATCTGGCCGCCGATATCGCCATGATGGCTAACTTTTACAGTTCCGGTCAGGTCTGTACCAACGGTACCCGTGTCTTTATTCCGTCGGCACTGAAAAAGGAATTTGAGCAAAAGATCATGACCCGCGTTGCCCGCATCCGTGCCGGTGATCCGCAGCAGCCGGACACTAACTTCGGACCGCTGGTCAGCTTTGCCCATCGCGATAATGTGCTGCGTTTCATCCGTTCCGGTATCGAAAGTGGCGCTACCTTACTGTGCGGGGGTGAAGCGCTGACGTCTCCGGGCTTTGCAGAGGGTGCCTGGGTTGCCCCTACCGTCTTTACCGATTGCACCGATGATATGGAAATTGTCCGTGAAGAGATCTTTGGTCCGGTGATGTCGATCCTGACTTATGAGGATGAAGAAGAAGTCATCCGCCGGGCCAATGATACCGATTTCGGTCTGGCCGCCGGTGTAGTGACACCGTCAATCAACCGGGCTCATCGCATTATCCACCAGCTGGAAGCCGGGATTTGCTGGATCAATACCTGGGGAGAATCCCCGGCAGAAATGCCGGTCGGTGGCTATAAACATTCAGGGATCGGCCGTGAAAACGGACAAATGACGCTGCAAAGTTATACCCGGGTGAAATCTGTTCAGGTCGAACTGGAAACCTTCCAGTCCGTATTTTAAACACTTAGCCTGAGGAATAATGATGGAATTTGATTATATTGTTATCGGTGCCGGCTCTGCCGGTAACGTACTGGCCACTCGTCTTACCGAAGACAGCAAGGTTAACGTCTTACTGCTGGAAGCGGGCGGCCCCGACTATCGTGCCGATTTCCGGACTCAGATGCCGGCGGCACTGGCCTATCCGCTACAGGGTAAGCGCTATAACTGGGCCTATGAAACCGACCCGGAACCCCATATGAATAATCGCCGCATGGAGTGCGGGCGAGGAAAAGGCCTCGGCGGATCCTCGCTGATCAACGGCATGTGCTATATCCGCGGTAACGCGATGGACCTGGAAAACTGGTCTAAAGCCCCGGGGCTGGAAAACTGGACCTATGCGGACTGCCTGCCCTACTACCGTAAGGCGGAAACCCGCGATATCGGCCCGAATGATTATCACGGTGGCGAAGGCCCGGTCAGTGTTGCAACGCCGAAAGCGGATAAAAACCCGTTATTCGACGCCATGGTTGAAGCCGGTGTGCAGGCCGGTTACCCGCGGACGGATGATCTGAATGGTTTTCAGCAGGAAGGTTTCGGTCCGATGGATCGCACCGTGACCAAAAACGGTCGCCGCTCCAGCACCGCACGCGGTTATCTGGATCAGGCCAAACAACGCAGTAACCTGACCATTGTGACCCATGCCACCACAGATCGTATTCTGTTCGAAGGTAAGCGGGCCATCGCCGTGGAATACCTGCAGGGTGATAACAAAACCCCTGTCCGTGCTACCGCACGCAAAGAAGTGCTGCTGTCCGCCGGCGCCATCGCTTCACCACAGATCCTGCAACGCTCCGGTGTCGGCCCTGCGGAGTTGCTGAAAAAATTCAATATTCCGGTCGTTCATGATTTACCCGGTGTCGGGGAAAATCTGCAGGACCACCTGGAAATGTATCTGCAATATGAATGTAAAGAACCGGTATCCCTGTATCCGGCACTGAAATGGTGGAATCAGCCAAAAATCGGTGCGGAGTGGATGTTCAACGGTACCGGTATCGGTGCCAGTAACCAGTTTGAGGCCGGCGGGTTTATCCGCAGCCGCGAAGAGTTCACCTGGCCGAACATCCAGTACCATTTCCTGCCGGTCGCGATCAACTACAACGGTACCAATGCCATTGAAGCCCATGGCTTCCAGTGTCATGTCGGATCTATGCGTTCACCGAGCCGTGGTCGTGTACAGCTGAAATCACGCGATCCTCATGAACATCCGTCGATTCTGTTTAACTATATGTCCCATGAGCAGGACTGGCAGGAATTCCGTGACTGTATCCGCCTGACCCGTGAGATTATCAATCAGCCCGCGCTGGATAAATATCGCGGCAAAGAACTGAGCCCGGGCATGGACTGCCAGAGCGATGAACAGCTGGATGAGTTTGTGCGTAACCATGCGGAAACGGCTTACCACCCTTGCGGAACCTGTAAAATGGGTAACGATGAGATGGCGGTTGTTGATGCAGAAGGCCGTGTTCACGGGCTTCAGGGGCTGCGTGTCGTTGATGCCTCGATCATGCCTGAAATTGTTACAGGTAACCTGAACGCAACCACCATCATGATCGGCGAAAAGATGGCGGATATTATCCGGGGTCGTCAGCCACTGCCACGCAGTACCGCACCTTACTATATTGCGGGCGATGCCCCGGCACGTAAGGCTCCGGTACGTAAATAATCTGATAAAACATCTCCCCGGGGGCAGCCATGGCTGCCCCTTTTTTTGATCTTCTGTTCGCTTTCTCGTCAATTTTTGTCAGTTTCACCTCTTTTCAGCAATATTAATTTACATCCCTTTACCTGAAAAATGAAAATCGCCATAATGAGAATAATCATGATAATAATTCTCATTACATTTAACATTTGAGGAGATTTTTCGTTTGAAACCTGAACCTAATATTTCACCTGCTTTCCCTGTCTCAGGCACGCTGACTGTTTTTGCCAGTCTGTGTGTCGGCCTGTCTGCACCCGCGATGTCAGCCACCGGGACCGCGTTAACCGCCCCGGCCCCCGTCGCCACAAGTACAAAAAAAGCCGCGGCTCCGGCGGACGAGACTCTGGTAGTCAAAGGCGCCTTACCCTCGCTTTACCTGCCGCAGACACTGTCTGACCCTAAATTTACCCGCCCGCTGGCTGACACCACACGCACGGTCACAATCATCCCGCAACAGGTCATGCAGGAACAACACGCCACGACCCTGACCGACGCCCTGAAAAACGTGGCCGGTGCCGGTGCATTTTTTGCCGGAGAGAACGGCAGCACCTCGACCGGGGATACGATTTATATGCGCGGTATCGATACGTCGTCCAGCATCTATCTGGACGGTATCCGCGATATCAGCAGTACAACCCGCGACACCTTTAACACCGAGAGTGTTGAAGTCATTAAAGGTGCCTCCGGATCGGATTATGGCCGCAGTGCCCCTTCAGGCTCCATTAACCGGATTTCCAAACAGCCTCTGCCGGGGACATCTGTCGCAGGATCGGTGAGCTATGGTAGCGGTTCTGAACGACGCGCCACCGTCGACTATAACCAGATGATTAATGATACGACGGCTTTCCGTGTCAATATGATGGGCGATAAAGGCCACAGTAATACCCGTAACAATATCAGCCATGAAAAGTATGGTATTGCCCCCTCCATTGCTTTCGGACTGGATACGCCAACGCGGCTCTATCTGGACTATGAACATGTGCATCAGAACAATACCCCGGATGGCGGTATCCCGACGATCGGTCTGCCCGGCTATACCGCCCCGTCAGGCTTTGAGGCCCTGAACGGGAGCGGGAAAGTAAACACCCACAACTATTACGGCACTGACTCTGATTTTGATCATTCCGACAGTGATACCGCGACTCTGCGTTTCGAACATGACTTTTCCGATAGCACGACGCTGCGTAATACCACCCGCTGGTCAGAGACACGTCAGAAATATTTACTGACGTCGATTATGGGCGGAAACACCCAGATCACTACCCATGGGTCCGCCTCCGCGGGCGACTGGGACTGGGCAAGACTGATCAACACCAAAGATGCTCTGAATAAGATAGTCACTAACCAGACCAATCTGACCTCCCGTTTTAACACCGGCGACGTAAGTCACGATATCAGCACCGGGGTGGAAGTGACGCGTGAAACTCAGATCAACTACGGTGTGCAATCCCTGACTGCACCTGCCGTGAATATCTATCATCCTGACAGCGATGTCTCTATTGGCGGGCTGACACCGACCGGAGCCGATGCGCGGGGGACGACCGATACCTTTGGGGTCTATGCCTTTGATACCTTACAGGTCACGCCAGCGTTTGAACTGAATGGCGGTGTCCGTCTGGACAGTTACCGTACCCGTTATAGCGCCTTATCCGTCTGCGGCGGCACAGGACGCGGTGCTGTCAGTTGTCCGGCAGGTGTGGCGAGCGGTACCCCGGTATCGACGGTGGATACGGCTAAAAGCGGTAACCTGTTTAACTGGAAAGCCGGTGCGCTTTATCATCTGACCCCGCAGGGGAATGTCTATATTAACTATGGCGTTTCACAGCAACCTCCGGGTGGCAGTAACTTCCAGCTGGCCGAAAGCGGAAGCGGCAACAGTGCGAACCGTACCGACTTCCAGCCACAAAAAACGGCAACCGCAGAAGTCGGTACCAAGTGGAGCCTGTTTGATAATACCCTGTTGCTGAGCGGTGCCCTGTTCCGTACCGATATCCGCAATGAAGTGACTCAGGACCCGATTACGCTCGACTACGTCCAGACAGGGCGCAAGCGCGTTCAGGGTTACGAACTGACCGCGAATGGTAATCTGACCGATAAATGGCATGTCATGCTGGGGTATACCCTGCAAAATGCCGTCGTCAAAGAAGGCAGCACCGTCAGCAATGATGGCTCTTCTGCGCTGAGTTATACCCCGAAACATGCTTTCACCTCCTGGACGACTTATCAGTTGACCGATAAGCTGCTGGCCGGAGCCGGAGCCCGCTATGTGGGGAGTATGCACCGCGGGACTGATGGAGCAGCAGGGACGCCGGATAAAGTCGATAGTTACTGGGTCGCCGATGCCATGGCCGGTTACCGTGTGAACAGTAATCTGGACCTGCAACTGAACGTTTATAACGTCTTTAATACCCATTATGTGGCGTCCATTAATAAAAGCGGCTACCGGTACTTCCCGGGTGCAGAGCGCAGCTGGATGCTAACCGCCAACGTTCATTTCTAATCCCCGACATGCCGCAGCCTGGCTGCGGCATCTTTGCAGGAGCCTGTTTATGATGCAAAAAATCTCCGGCCTGCTCAGTCCGGAAGAAGTTATGCTGGTCCGTAACAAGCTGGCCGTCAGCCCCTGGATAGATGGCCGGGCCACCACCGGTCATCTGGGAGCGGAGGTAAAATCTAACCAGCAGGTCGACACCGCCAGCCAGGAATGGCAGGAATTACAACGCTATGTGCTGGATAAGCTTAACAGCCATCCGCAGTTTTTCTCAGCGACCCTGCCGGTCAATATTTCCAGCCCGCTGTTTAACCGTTACCGCGAAGGGGGCACCTATGGTTTTCATGTGGATGGCGCGGTGCGACGTGAAGGGAATGCCTGGCTGAGAACAGACATTTCGGCCACCTTATTTCTCTCTGACCCGGACAGTTATCAGGGCGGAGAACTGGTGATCAAGGACACCTACGGCGAGCATCGGGTCAGGTTGCCCGCGGGAGATATGCTGCTCTATCCTTCCGGCAGTTTGCATTGTGTCACGCCGGTCACGTCAGGCGAACGACTGGCTTCTTTTATGTGGATCCAGTCGATGATCCGCGATGAAAGCAAACGCGCAATGCTGATTTCTCTTGATGAAAACATCCGCGCACTGCAGCAAAACGCACAGGCCACGGAAGTCAGTGTTTCGTTACTGCACCTGTACCATAATCTGTTACGGGAGTGGACCGGGGAGTAATGCTTGCCGCGGGTCTGAAAAATGATTAACCCTGTGCGGAATCAAGCAGAATACTGTTGTCGCCTTTCGCTGCATGGTATGTTGTGCCTTTGTACCAGGCTATTCAGGCAGACCAGAATGACAAAACAACGTGTAGGAATTATTTTTGGTGGGAAATCGGCTGAGCATGAAGTCTCATTACAGTCAGCCAAAAATATCATTGATGCTATTGATAAAACAAAATTTGAAGTTGTGCTTCTGGGGATTAATAAGCAGGGATACTGGCAACTGAATGAGCAGTCTGACTTCTTACTGCATGCTCATGACCCTCAGCATATTGCGCTGAACCGCTCTGCCCGCGAGGTCGCATTAGTTCCGGGTAAGGAACAGCAACAGTTAGTTGAGCGTAATGCTCTGGCACCTGTGCCGCAGGTAGATGTGATCTTCCCCATAGTCCACGGCACGCTGGGTGAAGACGGTTCACTTCAGGGACTGCTGCGGATGGCCAATCTGCCCTTTGTCGGTTCCGGCGTCCTCGGCTCTGCGGTCAGTATGGATAAGGAAGTCACTAAACGCCTGTTACGGGATGCCGGATTACAGGTTGCACCTTTCATTACCGCGTACCGTAACCGTCAGGAAGCGATCGATCCGGCCGCGGTGATTGCGGAGCTGGGGCTGCCACTGTTTGTGAAACCGGCGAATCAGGGCTCTTCTGTCGGGGTGAGTAAGGTTCACCATGCCGGCGAATTACTGCCTGCGCTGCAGGAAGCCTTCCGGTATGACCGTAAGGTGCTGATCGAAACCGGTATCGTCGGACGCGAAATCGAATGTGCGGTGCTGGGCAACGACCAGCCTGAAGCCAGCCACTGTGGCGAAATCGTACTCAGTGATGAGTTTTATTCTTATCAGACCAAGTACATCAATGAAAAAGGTGCACAGGTCGTGGTGCCGGCAGAGATAACCCCGGAAGCCGATACCCGCATCCGCGAAATTGCACTGCAGGCGTTTCAGGCACTGGAGTGTTGTGGAATGGCTCGTGTCGATGTGTTCCTGACCCCGGATGACCAGGTGATTATAAACGAAATCAATACATTACCCGGGTTCACCAACATCAGTATGTACCCTAAGCTTTGGCAGGCCAGCGGCCTCGGATACAGTGAGCTGATCACCCGGCTGATCGAACTGGCTTTTGACCGGCATGAGCAGGATAAGCAAATGACATCGGCCTTTGACCACTAAGCCATGTCACTCTGTACCTGTCTGGCAGGCTCCTGCCAGACAGGTGTTGTCCGGTTTCTGCCACTGCGTTTGAGCTTACAGGTAACTCACCTGGCCGGACGTTGCAAAAGACGTCAGGCCAGGGGATGCCGTCCTAAAAATTAACGCTTATTTTCCGTCCCATGCACGCAGATGCTGCTCACGGACATCAATCTTCTGCTGGTCAGTCAGAGAATTATAACCAGGCGCCATTCCGCTTTCCCAGTCACCGTACTCTGCGTTTGGCAGAATAATAAAACGGGTACCAAACAACTGATGGTTACGGCTGACAAAATTACGACGTTCAGCATTGTCTTTATGCCAGGTCGCTCCGCCAAAGTCATTCAGGTTATCACCGATATACAGCACCACATTCGCTCCGGATTGGGTGATCTGGTCAAAACGGGCCTGCTTATTAGAAGAACCGGTGCTCAGGAACACGGTTTTTTCGTTCACACCAGGAAAGCCCAGTGCCTGCATATTTTCGACAGTAGCCTGATAATCTTTCTGATCACGGTTAGAGACATAGAACACCGTACCGCCATGGCTATCGACATAACGGGCAAATTCTACCGCACCCGGAATTGCACGGGCTTGCTTCGCCTGTGTCCAGGCTGACCAGGTTGCATCACTGAAAGACTTACCGTTCTTCGCCTGCCAGGCTGAATAGGCGCTGTTATCCAGCATGGTTTCATCCAGGTCGACAATCACCGCTTTCGGTTTACCGGTCAGCGAGGTGGCATGATCGAACGCTGCCGTCGCTGCATTGAACGCCTGCCAGGTCAGTGCCTGATATTCACCGGATTGCTGCATCCAGTTCACGGCAGTGACTGTCTGGTCATTGAGTCGTTGTTGTGTGTTTTGCGCACAGCCGGATAGTCCAAGAACCACCAGCGCAGGTAAGGTTAAAAGCCAGCGCTTTTTCATTAAATTTCCTCATCTTATTGTTAATATTCAATCATTGACCCCGTAAGGACTATCGCAGTATCTTCACTATAAATGCAATCGCTGAATGAAATTATTCAACAGGAAATGCCTATGTCCCTTCCTTCGTCCGCAGCTCAGCAATCGCCCCTTCTCCTCTCTCTCGGGTGGGTCAGGCATGGTTTTTTACCTGCAGGCCAGCGCCCTCCCGATAACACGGCCTACGCACTGCAACGCCATACTGACACCGTCTGCCCCGCAGACAGTAATTTCCCCCCTAAACAATCCGTGGCAGATGCGTTGTTCAGCCATCACGGACAACCGGTCGCGATCTATACTGCCGACTGTTTACCGGTACTTATCGCTTCGGAGAAAACACATCAGGTGGCGGCGGCGCATGCGGGGCTGAAAGGGACGCTGGCCGGTATACTGCAACAGACTCTGAGCCGTTTTTTTGCAGAGGGTTCGGCAGCGTCTGATCTTTATATCGCAATCGGTCCGGCGATAGGCCCCTGTTGCTATGAACTGGGGTTACCCCTGTTTGAAGAAATTAAAGCCTGCCGTTACGTCAGGGATCCGATCCCCGGCGCTTTCCATCCGGCGGTGAATCCCCTCGCCCGACGCCCGACAGCGCCCGTCACACAACCCGCGTTCTGGCTGGATTTACCGGCCCTGGCAACGCAAATGTTGCTACAGGAAGGGGTTGCGGCATCACGGATAGATAACCTGAACCAGTGCACTTACTGTATGGCAGAGCCGGGGGCCAGTTACCGGCGTAATACCCATACGGATGAAGGCTATCAGTTACGCTTCTCATGGATTGCCAGTGAACATTCCGTGCCGTTGCCGGGGGCAGACTGACGACGGGGAGCGGAACAGGAGGCAGCGGCCTTCGCCGGAGGCGCTAACGTTAACAGGAAGAGGCAGGACGCCGCGAAAGAAACGGTGTTACCGGAAGATGTGTGCTTTCGCCGGGACGTACCGGCTTTTATCGACGCCCGGAAGACCGGGCAGGCCACACACGGTGGCCTTCCCGGTCTCGTGTTGTTTAGCGGAGTTTAACGGAACGCAGCACCACAAATTTAGTATCAGACCCCACCACCTGACAGTTACCGAAAAGTTTTTTCAGTTTACGATCATGGTCGAGGTGACGGTTGGCAACAATCCTTAATTCCCCGCCGTATTGCAGACAACGGAACGCATCACGGAACATCTGCCAGGCGACATGTTCAGTGATCGCATTTTGCTGGTGGAATGGCGGGTTGCATAAAACCGCCGAATAGCTGTCCGGGGCAAAACCACTCAGCACATTGTTCACCGTGAAGCGACAACGGGAAAGCTCATGGGGCAGATTCGTTTCCGCGTTAATCTGTGCCGAGGCAACGGCCATCCAGGACTCATCCACAAAGTGAACACAAGCGTCAGGGTTATCCGCCAGCGCTTTCAGGCCGATCACGCCGTTACCACAGCCGAGGTCAATAATATCCCCTTCCAGACCGCGTGGCAGATGGCGCATAAAGAAACGGGCACCGATATCCAGCGACTGACGGGAAAATACATTCGCGTGGTTATGGATAATATACGGGGTACCTTCCAGCGGCCAGCGCTCTGTAACATCACGCGGGGTCATTTCCGCTACCGTGAAGCGACTGAAAATGAGTCGTGCCTTTTTCTTTGCCAGTGAAGTTTTTGTTTCGCCGATAATACGTTCAAACAACGCCAGCGTGGAGTTATGGATATCCTTCGCTTTCGCCCCGGCAATGATCACTGTTTCAGGCTGCAGCACCTCACGCAGCGTCCCGAGCTGGAATTCCAGCAGTGCCAGGGTCTTAGGCACTTTAATCAGTACCACGGCTGGCGTTAACGGCAGCGCCGTCATGCTGTCGATAAACGTGACATTGCTTTCATCCAGGCCATTCAGTGCCAGGTTCTGCTGTGCCGACTGCTGGCTGTTCAGTGAGTCGCTGATATGCCAGACCTGACGCCCCTGATGGACCAGCGCACAGGTCAGCGCACCGAAGTTGTCATTAAAGACGAACACCGGCCCCTGAGGTATCTCCTGCTGTAACAGATATTCATCTGCGGCATCCCAGGCCTGTAAAGCACTGTCATCGCCTGTCCGCGGGAAGCGTTGCAGGTTAAGTGAATAATCACTCATTTCAAATAGGGTCATGATATCTCCGGCACGGGTCTGGCAAAGAGGGGCTTGTGAAAAGGGGCGCAGTATACTGGCTTTAGCCGATAAACCCAACAGCAAAGACCGGCCAGCCAGGCTCAGATAAACGCCCCGGCTTTACGTATCAGACTGGTTTTCGTCAGCGCTCCCAGAAAATAGCGTTCGGTATCACTGCTCAGTACCGGCAAACGCTCTAACGTGACTTTCTCAAAAGCCTCCCAGCCTTCCCGCAGACTCTGTCCCTGACAGACATACGGAAACTCGTTATCCATCACGGCACTGACCGGGGAATCTGACGTAATTTTCTGAGAAAGTACACTGGCAGCGATTTCATGAATGGAAACCACACCCAGGAAGCGCCCGCTTTCATTAATGACATAGACGTAGCGTTCACGCTTCAGTGTACTGATCGCCAGAGCATCGCTGACCGGGGTTCCCGGCAAAATAGCGGCTCCGGGGATGATCAGTTCAGCAATCGCGGTGTTATCAAAATCAAACTTCGCTTCTGCACGGGAAAAATGGGTAGTGATCAGCGGATAAGTCACGGCTGACTGCAAACGATAAGTTACCATCGTGGCCAGTACCGTCGCTATCATCAGCGGGAACAGCAGGCTGCTGTTCAGTGTCATTTCCAGGACCATCAGCATTGCCATTAACGGAGCCTGGCTGATAGCCGCCAGGACGGCCCCCATCCCCACTGCCGCATAAAGCCAGCCGGGTTGCCCGCCAAGCCCCAGATGCTCCGTCAGCAGCGTAAACATCGCCCCCAGCAGCGCCCCTATCAGTAATGAGGGGGTAAACATTCCGCCGACGGCAGAAGAGCCTACAGAGCAACAAGTGGCCAGCAGTTTTAACACCAGCACCAGCAACAGTCCGTCAAACAGGTAGTGACCACGAAAGATATTCACGATCACATCATAGCCATTTCCCAGAATATCTGTGGACAGAATGGCTAACAGGCCCACGGCGATCCCCCCGCTTGCCAGCCGGCAAGGCAGGCTGGTTATACGGGAAAACTGTTTTTTACTGTAACCGGCCAGGGTAATGAACCCCGCCCCGGCCAGTCCGCCGATGCAGCCAATCGCCACTACCGTCACAACACTGGCAACACTGACGCTAAACTGTACATCAGCCAGCGGATAGAGTGCAGAGCGGTACCCCAGCCACCACAAGGTCATCACCGAGACCGCTGCTGAAATCACCAGCGGGATCAACCGCTGTAAGGCGGAAATACCAAAAGCCACTTCAGCAACAAAAATTGCGGAGGCCAGTGGGGCATGGTAAACCGAAGCCAGGCCGGCAGCCGCAGCCATGGCCACGACATCACAGTTCTTCAGTAAAGTGGCGGCGGGCAGGAAACGACCCATAATACTACCGCACAGTGCCGCTAACTGGACCATCGGTCCTTCTTTCCCTATCGATGCACCGCTGGAAATACTGGCGATAGACGAGAGCGCCCGAAATAACGAGGTGCGGGTCGGTACAGCGTCCAGCCGGGCATTAATGACATCCAGATAGTCGGTATTAATGCGCTGTTTTTTCTCTAATCTGACCGCATATTGCAGAAAAATACCGGCAATCACCCCCCCGCCACCGACGATCAGGGGCCAGCAATACCAGGGCCAGGCATGCATCGCCAGAGTAATATCATCACTGCGCCCGAACAGCAGACGGTTGAAAAAATCAAGGGTATGACGAAATGCCAGCGTGACCATCGCGCCGGCAAATCCGACCGGAATCGCTATCAGTAGTGCCATCCATCGGAGTACGTACTTACCTTCTTTCACTGAGTATCCTGGGCCTGGGGAGAGAACCGCTATGATAAAACTGTCGTCCGTCGGTGGCAATCGGCTCTGTTTACCGGAATTCAGTGATCAGATTGTTCAGAATGTTTCATTATGTTTCATTTTTTACTTGAATTTATACGTAATTCTTTCTAGCCTGAAGCAAGCAAAGGGGAGTAACTTAAAGCCGGCGGATCGTCATTACGTTGTGTATCACAACCGGTCGCCGCGCAACCCGGAAATCCGGTGTTGTAAGTGAGACCTTGCCGGAAGGTAAGGTTTGCCCGTCATAGCACAGCGGCTGATATCTTCTGATCTCAGCCGTTTTTTTCGGGGACACCATTATGCACAGCGTAGGAAACCCACTCCTCTGGGGCAGTTTTATCGTTATTGTCGTGATCATGCTGTTAGTTGATCTTCGCTTACAGGGCCGCCGGGATCGTGCCGGTATGACAGTCAGACAGGCCGCTCTCTGGTCAGTGGTCTGGGTCGCCCTTTCATTGCTGTTCGGTGCCGCATTGTGGTGGTACTTACGTGAACACGCAGGCCCTGCGGTTGCCTCCTCGCAAACTCTGGCTTTCCTCACCGGCTATGTACTGGAAAAAGCGCTGGCGGTAGATAACGTATTCGTCTGGCTTATGCTATTCAATTACTTTGCTATTCCGGCGGCTCTGCAACAACGGGTACTGGTTTATGGCGTTCTCGGTGCCATCGTACTGCGTACCGCCATGATTTTCGCCGGTAGCTGGCTGGTCAGTGAGTTCAGCTGGATCCTTTATCTGTTTGGTGCCTTCCTGGTGATCACCGGGGTCAGAATGGCGATCCCTTCCGATGAGACCGCCGGCAACAGCACCGAAAAGCCGATCGTCCGCTGGTTACGCCGCCACATACGTATGACGGAATCCCTGGAGGGTGAACAGTTCTTTATCAAACGCCAGGGACTCCGCTATGCCACTCCCCTGTTTCTGGCCTTGATCATGGTGGAATTCAGCGATGTTATTTTTGCTGTCGACAGCATCCCGGCCATTTTCGCAGTCACGACTGACCCTTTTATTGTCCTGACCTCTAATCTGTTTGCCATACTCGGTCTGAGGGCGATGTATTTTATGCTGGCAGGTGTTGCGGAGCGGTTCTCATTACTGAAGTACGGGCTGGCCGTGATCCTGGTCTTTATCGGGGTGAAAATGCTGCTGCTGGAGCTTTATCATATTCCTGCCGCCGTATCCCTGACGGTGGTGGCCGCCATCCTGTTGATCACTCTGGGCATAAATCATCTGAAAAATCGTCGGATGCCGCAAAAACCATAACAAAACAATATCCCGGAGGGGGTGTAAAACCCCCTCTAATCCTTCACAGAAAAATTAATCTGCATGATTAAGCGCTGATAAGCCGACATCTGAAACGATTTTCACACTGCCGGAATATTTTAGCCGTCTGATTTCTGCTTTATTATGTATATCTTTTACTTATACTTGCCCGCGACCCATTATTTTCAGTGGCGCTAACCGCGTCAGGAAAATGAGAATTCCATAAAAAATAAGTAAATATTATATGATTAAAAAAAATAACAAACTGATGCTCTGGCTGAGCTCAGGTAATCTGATTGGACAGATCATTGCGGGTTTGCTTGCAGGTATTCTGCTGGCAATGGTGTCAAAAGAAAGTGCGCGCGACGTCGGGTTACTGGGTGAACTCTTTGTTCATGCCTTAAAAGCCGTCGCCCCAATCCTGGTGCTGGTGCTGGTGATTTCTTCTATTGCTAACCACGCTCAGGGGCAGAAAACGAATATCAAACCGATTGCTATTCTTTATCTGCTCAGCACGTTCTTCGCAGCGGTGGTTGCTGTGGTTGCCAGTTTCCATTTTCCTCAGGTATTAAGCCTGTCGGATGCTCATCAGGGGGTTACCCCGCCCCGGGGCATTGAAGAGATCCTGCGCGGCTTATTGTTAAGTATTGTCGTTAACCCGCTCGATGCACTGCTGAACGCCAATTATATCGGTATTCTGGTCTGGGCCATCGGTCTTGGCCTCGCTTTCCGCCACAGCAGCGATACCACCCGACAGGTTCTGAATGATATGTCATCAGCGGTCACCTGGCTGGTACGTAAAGTTATTCGCTGTGCTCCGCTCGGTATTTTTGGCCTGGTTTCCTCGGTGCTGGCAACTAACGGCTTCTCTGCGCTGTGGGGCTACGCGGCGTTATTGTCACTGCTGCTGGGCTGTATGCTGATTATGGCGCTGGTCGTCAACCCGTTACTGGTGTTCTGGAAAATTCGTCGTAACCCTTATCCGCTGGTGTTTTTATGTCTTCGGGAAAGTGGCGTGACCGCCTTTTTCACCCGCAGCTCCGCCGCGAATATTCCGGTAAATATGGCGATCGCCAAGCGTCTGGATCTGGATGAAGACACCTATTCAGTCTCGATTCCGCTGGGGGCGAACATCAGTATGGCGGGAGCGTCTATCACCATCACCGTGATGACCCTGGCGGCCGTCCATACCCTGAACATCGCCGTCGATTTACCGACGGCGGTAGTCCTGAGCCTGGTAGCATCGTTATGTGCCTGCGGAGCTTCCGGGGTGGCGGGTGGTTCACTGCTGTTAATCCCCGTGGCCTGTAATATGTTCGGGATCCCGAATGACATTGCCATGCAGGTCGTCGCGGTCGGGTTCCTGATCAGTGTGTTACAGGACTCTGCGGAAACAGCGCTGAACTCTTCCACCGATATTCTGTTTACCGCCGCCGTGTGTCAGTCGGAAGCGATGAAAAAATCCGCCATCGATAGCACTGAAACCCCCGAACGTCGGGCGTCTGCCGAGTAACGTCTGTGACGGTACGGAGTCTCTTCCGTACCGTTTCTTCCTCATCTCCTCTGCCCGTTGCCGTTTTACTGTCTGACCGGCAGAGGGCGGATAATGTCAGTCCTTGTAAATATCCTTTTTTAATCGCGCAGAACAGGTAAAACTCTGTGTCTCTTCCCGATTAAACTTACTGTCTTTGATTATTTTTTGTTACAATTATTCACTGTCCCCCCTCCCGGGGTCATAGTGGTGAAGTGAGCATAAATCACCTCATTGTTCTTCCGGTTTTTCCGGAATGCGTTATCTTTAAGACTTCTTCCGGAAATATTAATGATGGTCAGGAACAGTTAATGGATACCCTAAACGCCCTACTGCATGCACTCTGGCAACAGGATTTTGAGACACTCGCCGATCCTTCTCTGGTATGGGCTATTTACGGCATTTTATTTATTATTTTATTCCTGGAAAATGGCCTGCTGCCTGCCGCTTTCTTGCCGGGCGATAGTCTGCTCATCCTGGTGGGCGTGTTGATCGCAAAAGGGACTATGGGCTTCCCGATGACCCTGTTTATCCTCACCGTTGCCGCCAGTCTGGGGTGCTGGGTCAGTTATATTCAGGGGCGATGGCTGGGTAACACCCCGCTGGTCAGGAAGTGGCTCTCTCACCTTCCGGAACAATATCACCAGCGGGCACACGCACTTTTCCACCGGCATGGGCTATCGGCATTACTGATAGGCCGGTTTATCGCCTTTGTCCGCACACTCCTTCCGACCATCGCCGGTATCTCCGGGCTCAGCAGTGCCAGGTTCCAGTTTTTCAACTGGTTCAGCGGGTTACTCTGGGTTTTGATCCTGACATGTGCCGGCTTTGCCCTCGGTAAAACACCACTCTTCCAGAAGTATGAAGATCAGCTGATGTTTTGTCTGATGCTGTTACCTTTGGTCCTGCTGGTCTTTGGTCTGTTCGGATCCTTATATATTCTGTGGCGTAAACGTTCGCAGCAAGGCGGGAAATCTCTGTAATGTTCCGCCAAAAGCTTTTTTCCGGGTATCGGCTGCTCCCTTTTGTGGTGATCATCACCTTGATGGTGATAACGACACTACGGCTGATGCCCGGTCTGACCGTCAATGACCCGGTCATACGTATTACGGTGACCCATAAAGGGATGAACCTGCCAGACGGATTCTTTCTTTACCAGCAGCTGACAGAAAGCGGGATCTCTGTAAAAAGTATTACCCCGGACCAGGACAGCATGGTCATTCATCTGGCCAATGAAGAACAACAGTTGGCCGCCCGCCTTCTTCTTAGCCACATTTTATCTGATGCCTATACCACCGTCTGACCGGGTTACTGCACACCGGAATCCCGGACTGTCTGCATTTCATCGTCGTCCTGACTTTGAACTTTCCGCCATGGCTATCTATACTCAGATAACTAAGTAAAAACAGTCAGGTAAATTTACAGTGACGTTTTGATGTCATGTACTTAGGGCCCGGGATGAGGGATCCTGATGAAGAATGTAGATTGTCTGCTAACTGTTCTGATGATATTGCCGGCCACTGCCGGTGCCTGCGGGCAGCAAAGCCCGCAATGCCTTCAGGATAAAACCGGGAGCATTGAGTATGAAATCTCATTGGCCCGCCAGCATCACAATCAACACAGGATCGATGGTCTGAAACAGGCTTTAGCCGATATTCAGCGCCAGTGCTCCCGCAGCAGGGTATCCCATGCTGCGCTGCATCCGGGATCCCCGGGATAATGCAGACAAGAGTGACACTTTGTTCTGCTGCCTGAACGTTCTCTTTTAAGTGCCTGTGTACTTTTTTCCGCGTAGCGGAGCCAACCAACATCTTTCAGAAGGAGTTTTATATGGCTGATATTCCATCTTCAAAGGATCTGCGTGCTGAACTGTCTGCTTTGGCGGACACACTGGAAGAAGTGCTGAGTGGGGCCAGTGATAAGTCGAAATCTGAAGTCGATAAGTTACACAAAAAAGCACGGGCAACATTGGACTCGACCCGGGAAAGCCTGGGTGAATCCGGTCAGCAGCTCAGCAAAACCACTCGTGAAGCAGCGCAGAAAGCTCATGAATATGTCAGCGATAATCCGTGGCACGGTGTCGGGATCGGTGCGGCGATTGGTGTGGTCTTCGGTATTCTTATCTCGCGTCGATAATTATGGACAATCATTCACAGAACGAAGGTCCTGGAAAAGGCCTGATTAATGTCGGCCAGCGCATGGTCACTACCCTGGTCAGTATTGTAGAGACAAGGGTTCGTCTGGCAATTGTCGAGTTAGAAGAGGAAAAAGCCAATCTGATCCAGATGTTACTGATGGTCGGATTAACCATGCTTTTTACCGCATTCGGGCTGATGAGTTTGATGATTCTGGTTATCGTTGCTGTTGAACCTCAATATCGTCTGATGGCAATTGCGATTACCACCGGGGTGCTGTTTGCTCTGGCGCTGATACTGGGTATCTGGGTCATTGTGAAATCCCGGCGTTCAACCTTGCTGAGCAGTTCCCGTGAAGAACTCTCCACAGACCGTAAGCTACTGGAGGAACGTCAGTCATGAGCCGTCGTGATATTGAACGACGTAAAAATGCCCTGTTGGTACTCATTCAGCAACAACGCCTGGATTTAAAGTCCTGCGAACGTGACTGGTACCAGGGCACTGCAAGGTATGACACTCTGTGGCATACCGTCGTAGGACTACGTCGTTATATTACCATCGGTAGCGGACTGGCGGCCGTCTGGTCTATGCGCCATCCTGCGTTTATTGTCCGCTGGGCTAAACGTGGATTTGGTTTATGGAGTAGCTGGCGGATGATCCGCAAAGCATTGCCACGGCGTTGATCATCTGCTCCCTTTTCAGTCAGCCAGTCGCTGACTGAAAAGATCTTCTCTCATCAGGCCGGAATAAAACCGACATTTAACGTCTCACCCTTTTATTCTCTGTCTTGCCTGATACCCCACTTTTTCTATAAAACAGGAATACATTCCGGGAGGGCCGGATGGGCATGCTGCAGGAAGGTCGCTGGGTCGACATCGGCTATGATACCAAAGCCAGCCAGGGTAAGTTTGTACGTACACAATCACAATGGCGTCACTGGATCACGGCCGACGGACGGGCGGGTATTAGCGGAAAGAGCGGTTTTATAGCTGAGCCGGGACGCTATCACCTGTATGTTTCTCTGGCCTGCCCGTGGGCACACCGGACGCTTATTATGCGACAGCTGAAACAGTTACAGGAGGTAATCTCAGTTTCTGTCGTTCACCCGCTGATGCTGGAAAATGGCTGGACATTCGCCCGGGATTTTCCCCGTGCAGACGGCGATCCGCTTTACCGGCTGGAGTATCTCTATCAGGTGTATCAAAAGGCCGATCCGCAGGCCACGACGCGCGTTACGGTACCCGTGCTATGGGATAAACAACAGGAAACCATCGTCAGTAATGAATCAGCGGATATCGTCCGTATGCTGAATACGGCGTTTACAGGCAACAATGCTGTGACGCCCGACTATTACCCGCAGGCTTTACGCCCGCAGATTGATGCACTGAACGCATGGATTTATCCGCAAATTAATAACGGTGTTTATCAGGCGGGGTTTGCTACGACTCAACAGGCCTACGATAGCGCGGCAGAGGCTGTATTTGACGGACTGGATAAAGCCGAGGAGATCCTGTCACAACAACGGTATCTGACCGGAGAGCAGCTGACAGAGGCTGATATCCGCCTGTGGACGACACTGATCCGGTTCGATGACGTCTATGTCACTCATTTTAAATGCCATCGCCGTCGTATCAGCGACTATCCTAATCTCTATGGCTACTTACGCGATATCTATCAACAGCCCGGTATTGCCGATACGGTAGACCTGCGTCATATCTGTCATCATTATTACCGCAGTCATTCCCGGCTTAATCCTGCCGGCATTGTCCCCGGTCCCCTGCCGCATGACTGGCTCGCCCCGCATCACAGGGCTGCGGGTTGAGTGATAACAGTGCAGCTTAAGGCGGCACTCTGTTACCACCGTGAGGAAGTCTGATATTTCGTCAGTAACCGCGGGATCTCTCGCAGGGCCCAGGCTTTCGCCTCCCCCATACTGTCCCGGCGCCAGGCCATAATAATATTAATGTCGATCTTATACTCCGGGCTCACCACTTTCAGACGCCCTTCGGCGACATCTTTTTCTATCCATGGCCAGGGCATGGTGGCCACGCCCAGACCGGCAAGCAGCGCTTTACGTTTATCCCCCAGCGAACTCACGGTAAGACGCTGTTGTTTATCCAGTAACTCCACCGTAATCACCGGACGTTCACGGGCGGTATCTGCTACAGCGATCCCCCGATACTTTACCCGGGTCGTTTCTGACAGCGGCTCCGGCTCCTGATGAATAGGATGATCAGGACTGGCAACATACACGCTCATCATGCTGTAAATTTTACGGGTATTAATTTCGCTGGAGGTCCTGAAATGCAGGGCCGGGGCAACCACAATATCCGCTCTCCCCTGATCTAAACGCTCCCAGGCCCCGGCCAGGACTTCTGTCTGCAGTGAAAGCTGAGTATTCGATTTTTCGGCCAGCCGGTTGACCAGCGGGAACAGATGTTCACAGGGCACCAGGGCTTCCGTCACGATGGACAGATGGGGTTCCCAGCCACGAGCCAGGGCTTCCGCATCTGTTGTCAGTTTGTCAGCGGCTTCCAGTAAAACACGGCCGCGTTCCAGTAACAGACGACCGACATTGGTGAATTTTGTACGGTGTCCTGAGCGGTCAAATAGCACCACATCCAGCTCTTCTTCCAGCTTCTGCATGGTGTAACTGAGGGCTGAGGGAACCCGACCGAGTTCATCTGCTGCTGCTGCAAAGCTCCCGCGTCGATCTATAGCATCCATCACGCGCAGAGCTTCTAGTGTCAGTGCCCGTTCTCTCACAATCGGATTCTCTTTCAGTAAATTTGAATATAGCAGGCAGATTAACTGGCTAACATTCCGCCGTCCAGCCCTTTAAGATAAATGGGCGATATCACTGATCGGAGGAAAAATGTTTAGGTTAAGAGCCGCTGAAAAGTGTGGCAGTGCTGACTATGGCTGGCTGAAATCCCGATACAGTTTTTCCTTCGGGCACTACTTTGACCCGCAATTACTCGGTTTTGGCTATCTGCAGGTGCTTAATCAGGAAGTGCTGGCAGCAGGAGCGACTTTCCAGCCGCGCAGCTTCCCGAGAGTGGATGTGCTGAATATTATTTTGCAGGGCGAGGCCGGATACCGCAGCAGTGACGGGCAGATGACCCATGCGCGTGCCGGTGACGCACTGCTGTTTGCCGGTGATAATACCATTTACCAGGAAAGTAACGCCTCTCCGGATACCGATCTTGTTCGTTTACAACTCTGGTTGCAGACTTGCCCGGAACAAAATTCCCCTCAGCTACAACACCTGCAATTACCTGAGAGCGAAAAATGTCTGCTGATAGCCTCCGGTGACGGGCAGCAAGGCAGCCTGAAACTCCGTCAAAACATCAGGGTCTTTCAGTTATCCTTACAGCACGAAGAGACGCACATTTTCCCCCTGCAAGGGTCACGTTGCTATCTGCAATCTGTGTATGGCAGAGTGGAACTTGAAGGAGAGAGTCCCTCTCTTCAGGCGGGGTGCGGAGACGGTGTATTGATAAGTGATGAAAAACAATTGCGTATCAACGCCATGACCGACTGCAGGTTACTGATTATTGACTGTTCCGGGAGTGAACAGGCAGCCTGAACGGCTGCCTGAACGGCTGCCTGACAGAGAGGTTATTTCAGTAAAGTAAACGCGGTGGTGACGTGTTTGACGCCGCTGATTTTACTGGCAATTTCTGCAGCCGCCTGGCCTTCCTGTGCCGTCACCAGTCCCAGCAGGAAAACTTCCCCCTGCTCAGTGGTCACTTTCACATTAGACGATTTCACTTTATCGCTCGCCAGCAGCTGTGAACGGACTTTTGTGGTGATCCAGGTATCCGAAGATGAAGTCCCCAGACTCGCATTTGGCCCGATACGGATTTCGTTATACACCTCGGTAGCCCCTTCGACACCGGCGGTGATCTGTTTAGCTTTATCCGCAACTGACTGATCCGGAGCTTCACCCGTCAGCAACACTTTGCCCTGATATGCTGTGGCATTGATATGAGCAGCTTTCACCTGCTTATCTGTCGCCAGCGCATTCGCCACCCGAAGCTCCAGCGTGCCATCATCCACCTGAGTCCCGACCGTACGCGGGTCAGTCGCGGTTTTTGTGGCGACTGCAGCACTGCCGATCACAACCGCAGCACAACCCTGCAATAACAAAGCGGATATCACTACCGCTAACACAGAAAATATTTTCATGAATACTCCTTCAATTATTCCTGCTGGGGAAACAGCGTGTTATCAATCAGTTCACACAGACAATTCACCGTCAGCATATGCATTTCCTGAATCCTTGCACTGCGATGCGAGGGAATACGAATTTCAACATCATGCGGCCCTAATAAGCCCGCCAGTTCTCCGCCATCATAGCCGGTTAATGCGACAATCGTCATATCCCGGGTGACTGCGGCTTCCACCGCTTTGACAATATCCCGGCTATTGCCGTGAGTCGATATTGCCAGTAAGACATCACCCGCCTGGCCCAGTGCACGCACCTGTTTCGCGTAGATTTCATCATGTTGCCGGTCATTACCGATGGCAGTTAACATAATGTTATCGGCACTTAATGAGACTGCCGGCAGGCTGGGTCGTTCATTCTCAAAGTGATTGATCATCGTTGCAGTAAAATGCTGAGCATTAGCGGCGGATGCTCCGTTGCCACAGCTCAGTATTTTATGCCCGTTAAGTAAAGACTGAACCAGCGTCAGGGCCGCACGGGAAATCGCATCCGGCAACGCTTCGGCCGCGGCTATCTGCGTCTGTATACTTTCGGTAAAACAAGATTTTATTCTTTCCAGCACACAACCACCTGATAATTACATTTCGGTATCAAAAGCGTTTTGAATCCATTGCACATCGTTTCCTGTCACGGCAATGATATCAAAACGACAGCAATCCGTAGCAAAACTTTGCTGACGGGCGGCAAGCCATGCCGCCGCGGCACGAAGAAGACGTCGTTTTTTATCCCGGGTGATGCTTGCCAGTGCACCGCCAAAGCGATCATTTTTTCTGAAACGAACCTCGACGAATACCCATCCGCAGGTATCACGCATAATGAGGTCTATTTCACCGTAAGGGTAGCGAACATTACTGGCTACCCACTGTAATCCGGCCTGTTGTAAAAAGTGGCGTGCCCGCCACTCATACCCTTTACCGATCAGTGTCCGGTCTGTGGTACCGGAACGATCTGTCCCTGAGAATACTGATTCCATGACAACGTCCTGTCGATCACACAATTTGCTCCGGCACTCAGAATCCCGGTATTTCCGTTAATCTGATAACCGGCGCTGTTCCGTAACTGGTTAAAGTGGTTAGCCAGTGTCCAGGCATCAACCCCCATCGCATACAGACGCGCCAGTGAATAGTCGTCATCAAACTTCTTCAGTACCTGTTCCATCAGAGCAGGATCCGCACCGGACAGCAATGGGATATCACTGAACTGCAGACCATCCATCTCAAAACGGAAATCCGGGCCGTCTCCGGACTGAGAACTCCGGGAGCTGGCGTACAGCGCAATATTGCTGCGGGAGCCGGTACGCATGGTGATCATCGGTTTTATCAGCGCCAGTTCACCCTGGCTGGCCACAATATACACCGAGTCAATGTTGCCTGGCGCTGCCACAGGGGCCTCCGAAGGTGCCTGTGGCGCATTAAACGTCATACCTGCCACTGATACCGCAGACCCGGCAGCGGTGCTGCTTGCCGGTTGTACCGTGACCGGTGTCCCTGTCATTGCGATACCCGAATTACTGTTGATACGGGCTTTCAGGTCAGCCACCGAACCAAAGGTTTGCTCTTCAACCAGTGGACCACCCAGCTTTTGCCATTCCTGCGCGAAAGCTTGCGCGACCCGTTGCCCATAACTGTTCGACGGGATTAACAACAGCGGCATTCGCTTATTCTGTGCCCACATATGGCGAGCCGCTTCACGGGCCTCATCTTCCGGGGACAGGGCGAAATAACACATATTGTCATGATTCTGTAAACCATCCGGTTCATTCAGCGCCAGGATTTTGAGAGGAGTGGACGTGTTGGCCACCTGCTGTATATTCTCTTTCAGCAGCGGGCCGACCACCAATGTCGCGCCATCATTCTGTGCCTGCTGTAATAACTGATCCACCGGCTGCGCGTTAGTATCATAAACCCGGATTTGTGCCTGACTGTTAGCCGGTGCCGTGGCAGGTGTTGCCGGTGTTGCCGAAGTACCGTTCACCTGCCCTGCAGGGGCTGCCGTTGCAGACGAAGTACCCGTTGCCGGTTCAGTCAGCGATGTCACAGATACGGCGGAAGGGCTGACTACCGCATTCGGGCTGGCCGGGGTGGCTGCCGGGGGACTGGCCGTTGCAGTCGCCGGAGCCGGCCCTGTGGCGCTGATAGGCATATCAGCGCTGCCAATGACCGGGGCAGTCGTCCCGGTCGGTGCCGCTGTTGCAGGCGTCGCTTGTCCGGTCGGGGTTCCTGATGTTTGCGGTGGCGGTGTCTGCGCCAGTACACCGTTACGGGCATCCTCAAACCCCTGCTCTATGGCCTGCGAGAAAATTGCCGCCGGGCCGGTTAACGGTAGCAGCAGGGCAATGGTATTCGTTGAAGCCGCTGTCATATTCATACTTTGCAGCAATCCGGCAGGCAGCCTTTTTGACGCCGGGTTATCCGGATAACGGATCTGCCAGTCTTTTACGCCCGCTTTCAGGGCATCCTGATTATTGTTGCTGCGGTAGTACACCCCCAGCAGATCGAGCCAGCCTTGCAGGATATTCTCGTTGGCATTAATAACAAAATTATTCGCCTGCTGCTGAGGGATAGTGCGCAGTGCCTGCCAGGTCGCATTAATATTCTTCTGCTGCTCGTCAGTAGACTGCAACAGAGGCTGAAGAGCGATAAAGGCCCGCAGGGTATCCAGCGTCGGTTGTGCGGCGGTTGCCGCAATAAATGTGCGGTAATACCGGGATTGCTGATCGGCAGATAAGCTGCTCAGATCAATCGTTTTCAGCTGCTGCACGGCGCCAGTCGCGTTATGCACAGATACCGCGTATTGCGCCTTCAGTAAGCTCAGCTCTTGCTTTTGCACGGCAGTCATGTTGTCAGGGAGTGCCTGCAGCTGTTTTAGAGCCTCAGGTGATTTACCCTCGTTGATTAGCGCGCGGATTGCGAGTAATTGCCAGCCGGTCTTGCTATCATCACGACTTTGCTGCATCTGCTGCAGATAATATGCAGAGGTGCCTGTTTCCGGCCCCTGCACATCAACAGCAGGTGCCTGAGGCTCCTGAGTGGTACAGGCCGCCAGAATCAGCCCGGCGAGAACAACGGGGACAAAACGCCCTGCTTTACGACGATTCACTTTTGAAAGAAGCATACGGTATCCGGTTATGTTTTTCTCAGAACGCCTAATATTAAATCGGCAATTCGGATGAAACAATGAAACAAAACGATCAGACAGAGATTTCTGCGGGCACGCTCTACATCGTCCCGACCCCCATTGGTAACCTGGGCGATATCACTCAGCGTGCGCTGACTGTCCTGTCAGATGCAGACTTGATTGCCGCAGAAGATACACGCCACACGGGTATGTTACTACAACATTTCGCAATCAATGCGCGCCTGTTCGCACTGCACGACCATAATGAACAGCAAAAAGCTGACCACCTGATAAGCCGCTTACAGGCAGGTCAAAGTATAGCTCTGGTCTCAGATGCAGGAACGCCATTAATTAATGACCCGGGGTATCATCTGGTCAGTAAATGCCGGGAAGCCGGACTGAAAGTTGTGCCCCTCCCCGGTGCCTGTGCGGCGATCACAGCATTAAGTGCCTCGGGATTACCGTCCGATCGATTCTGTTACGAAGGATTTCTGCCGGCAAAAACCAAGGGTCGTTGCGATGCACTTCGTGCCCTGGTACAGGAACCCCGGACGCTGATTTTCTATGAATCCACCCACCGGTTACTGGACTGCCTGCAGGATATGGTGCAGGAATTCGGCGGTGACCGTTTTGTGGTACTGGCCCGTGAAATTACCAAAACCTGGGAAAGCATTCACGGAGCACCGGTCGCAGAACTGCTCGACTGGGTCCGCGAAGATGATAACCGCCGTAAAGGTGAGATGGTGCTGATTGTCGAAGGCTATCATGCCGATGAAGAAGCCCTGCCTCCGGAAGCCTTACGGACCCTGGGCCTGCTGCAGCGCGAACTGCCACTGAAAAAAGCCGCCGCCCTCACCGCTGAAATTCACGGCGTGAAGAAAAATGCGTTATACCGTTACGCTCTTGATCAGCAGGAAGATCAGGAAGACGCGTGACAAATGGCGTCAAATGCCCTATCATCCGCCGCCGAAGCTGACCAGACAGTCGCCGCTTCGTCGTCGTCCTTTCGGGGAGACGGGCGGAGGGGAGGAAAGTCCGGGCTCCATAGGGCAGGGTGCCAGGTAACGCCTGGGAGGCGCAAGCCTACGACCAGTGCAACAGAGAGCAAACCGCCGATGGCCCGTTTACGGGATCAGGTAAGGGTGAAAGGGTGCGGTAAGAGCGCACCGCGCGGCTGGCAACAGTCCGTGGCACGGTAAACTCCACCCGGAGCAAGGCCAAATAGGGGTTCACATGGTACGGCCCGTACTGAACCCGGGTAGGCTGCTTGAGCCAGTGAGCGATTGCTGGCCTAGACGAATGACTGTCCACGACAGAACCCGGCTTACCGGTCAGCTTCGACTCATTCGACACAATCAGGGGCTGTTTCTTATCGCATACCGGATGACCGGGCGCGGAAGGAACAGCCCCTTTTTGTTTCCGTTTTCTGACGTTGCCGGCGCAGGTGACAGAACAACGCCCCTCAGCGCATCCGGCCATCATCCTTCGCCGAAACACAACCGCAGCAACGTCTGTGCGTCACAGGCCCGGGGATCCCGGGCAACAGAAACGCTTTGCGGTTAGCGGAACTTACGGTGGTTCTGATTGCGGATTTCAATCAGTTTTTTGGCCGCGGCTTTAGCTTCCGGTAATTTATTGTTCACCGCCAATGCATCCACGACCTTAATCTGGGCGATCAGCTGATCAATTCCTGCACGGTAGGCTTTCATATTGTCACTGTCAGCAGCCTGCCCCTGCAGAGTATAGGGGGTATCTTTTCTGGCATCTTCCGCTGCCTGACGCATTTTTTCCAGCGACTGATGCATTTCCTGAGCGCTGCCGGTATTTTGTACTGTCACTAGCTGAGAACCCAGAATATCCATGTCCTGCTCAAGAGGCAGCGCATTGGCAATCAAGGGAAAACATAATAATGACGCGGTGAAAACCATGACTGAAGATAGACGCATTGCTCACTCCTTACGGTAAACAGGGCCGCGATGGCGGCCCCCTTTCTGTTATTATTTTACTTTCAGTTCAAACGGTCACTGACCGGCAATTTTCATTTCCGGTAACAGAACTGAACCACACTGAATATTACTGCGTGTTTCGATATCATCACCCACAGTGACAATATTCTTCCACATATCGCGGAGATTCCCGGCAATAGTAATTTCACTGACCGGATACTGAATCTCACCGTTTTCTACCCAGAAGCCGGAAGCGCCACGGGAGTAGTCTCCGGTCATGGCACTGACGCCCTGCCCCATGAGCTCAGTCACTACCAGCCCGGTGCCCATCTGTTTCAGTAACTGGTCAAAAGAATGCCCCTGACCGGCAATACGCCAGTTATGGATGCCTCCCGCATGCCCCGTGCTGTGCAGACCCAGTTTCCTGGCTGAGTAGCTGGTCAGCAGCCATTGCTGTAAGACACCGTTGTCAATAATCGTACGATCGCGCGTACTCACACCTTCGCTGTCAAACGGCGTGGAGGCCACCCCTTTCAGGACATGCGGTCGTTCTTCAATATTCAGCCAGTGCGGGAAAATTTCTTCACCCAATGCGTCGAGGAGGAAGGTGGATTTGCGGTAGACACTGCCGCCGCTGATCGCGCCGACCAGATGACCAAATAATCCTGTCGCCACTTCAGAGGCAAAAATCACCGGCGCTTTCATGGTCGCCAGTTTGCGCGGAGCCAGGCGGGCCAATGTCCGGCGGGCACACTCCTCACCCACCCATTGTGCAGATTTCAAATCGGCAAAATCACGGGCAGCGGTATAGGCGTAGTTACGCTCCATATGCCCGTCCTGCTCTGCAATCACACTGCCGGATATACCGTGACGGCTGCTGCAATAACTGTTCAGCAGACCGTGGCTGTTACCGAATACGCGGATACTCGCATGGCTGTTGAAACTCCCCCCTTCGGTATTCACAATACGCTTATCCGCCTGTAAGGCACTCTGTTCGGCTTCTGCGGCCAGTTCAATCGCCCGGTCAACGTCGATGTCCAGCGGGTGAAAGAGGTCCAGATCAGGGGGGGTCCATGCCAGCAGATCTTTTTCTGCGACATCGGCATAAGGGTCCGGCGAGGTGTAACGTGCAATGTCTACCGCTGCCTGCACCGTCCGCTGAATAGCTTCAGGGCTCAGATCTGTCGAAGACGCGCTGCCTTTACGCTGCTGCAGGTAAACGGTGATCCCTAACGCACCATCGCTATTGAATTCAACGTTTTCCACCTCGCCGTAGCGGGTACTGACGCTGAGGCCTGTCGTTTTACTTACGGCGACTTCTGCGCCATCGGTGGTGGCTTTCGCCAGTTCAAGCGCGTGAGAAACTGCCTGTTCCAGTACTTTACGTTGTTCTGCAACCTGAGTTGATACGTTCATCGATCTGCCGTCTACTCTTATGTATGAATATAATCAGTCTATCAGAGTCAGAGAACAATTTCGCAGTCACCCTGTAACCTGTTAGCATTAGCCTCTTTTTTCAGGAGCCAGATAATGACAAAACAACCCGAAGAGTGGCTCGATCACGAGCCGGACCCGCTAGAAGATGAAGATGATGAGATTATCTGGGTCAGTAAAAGTGAGATAAAGCGGGACGCTGAAGAACTAAAACGCCTGGGTACCGAGCTTGTCGACCTGAGTAAAAGTTCTCTGGAGCGTATTCCGCTGGATGAGCAATTACGTGAAGCGATAGAACTGGCGCAGCGTATTAAAAAAGAAGCGCGTCGCCGGCAGATCCAGCTGATTGGTAAGCTGTTACGCTCCCGTGATGTCGAGCCTATCCGCCAGGCGCTGGATAAGCTTAAAAACCGTCATAATCAGCAGGTGTCGTTATTTCACAAGCTGGAAGGGATCCGCGACCGGTTAATTGAGCAAGGTGATGACGCCATCGCTGAAGTCATTAGCCTCTACCCTGCCGCTGACCGGCAGCAGCTACGGAGTTTTGTCCGTAACGCACAAAAAGAGAAGGCGGCAAACAAAGCGCCGAAATCTGCGCGGTTAATCTTTCAGTATCTGCGCGAGCTGGCTGAAGCAGAATAAGCGTTCAGACCGGGCGAGTCACCTCGCCCGGCTGAGACCTTATCCGGCCTGCAGTAACCGCTGCTGAAGTTTCTGGTGAATACCTTCAAATCCGCCATTACTCATGACCAGCACGGTATCACCCGGTTTCGCTTCCCGGGCAATCATGTCGACCAGAGTATCAATGTCTGCACTCCAGTGTGCCGGCTGAAGACAAGCCTCTGCCACTTCTGACACCTGCCAGCCTATATGGTGTGGCTGATAAAGAAAGACATGATCGGCCTTAGCAAGCGAAGGAGCAAGCTCATCCTTACTGACACCCAGTTTCATGGTATTGGAGCGGGGTTCAAGCACTGCCAGAATCCGTCCTTTGTTCCCAACCTTACTGCGCAGCGCTGACAGGGTCGCCAGTATGGCCGTCGGATGATGGGCAAAATCATCATAAACATCGATACCATTAAACTGTCCACGCAGTTCAAGACGACGTTTGGCATTCACAAAATCATTGAGCGCGAGCGCTGCATTTTCCGGGGTCACCCCGACATGTCGCGCTGCGGCCATCGCCATCAGCCCGTTATGCATGTTGTGTTCCCCCACCAGCGACCAGCTCACCTCAGCTACCTGTTCACCGTCATAGAGGACTTTCCAGCGGGAAGCATCTGCCGTGATCTTTTGTGCCTGCCAGTGACCATGCTCGCCCAGCGTTTCCTGTTCACTCCAGCAGCCCATATTAATGACCTGACGAAGATTGCTGTCCTGTTCCGGCCACAGGATTTTCCCCTGACCAGGGACGATGCGCACCAGGTGATGGAACTGACGCTGGATAGCCCGTAAGTCATCAAAGATATCCGCATGATCGAACTCAAGGTTATTGAGGATCAGAGTGCGCGGGCAGTAATGGACGAATTTGGAACGCTTATCAAAGAATGCACTGTCATATTCATCGGCTTCGATCACGAAAAACGGACTTTCACCCAGTCGGGCGGAAACATCAAAATTACCCGGCACACCGCCAATCACAAACCCCGGAGCTAACCCGGCAGCTTCCAGGATCCATGCCACCATACCTGAGGTGGTCGTTTTGCCGTGGGTGCCAGCAACCGCAAGAACCCAGCGGTCCCGCAGCACAAAATCGTGCAGCCATTGAGGACCGGAGAGATACGGAATATTTTTTTCCAGTACCGCTTCCACACAGGGATTTCCCCTGGCCATCGCATTACCGATGATCACCAGGTCCGGGGCCGGTTCCAACTGTTCCGGGTCATAACCCTGAGTTAATTCAATACCCTGCTGTTCCAGCAGTGTGCTCATTGGCGGGTAAACATTGTTGTCCGAGCCGGTGACCTCATGTCCCAGCGCACGGGCGAGTATGGCTAACCCGCCCATAAATGTGCCACAAATACCCAGAATGTGAATTCGCATAAACAGATCCATTACCCAAAAGTTCAGCTACAGTGTAACTCCTGAGCCGACAACTAAGAAACAGATGATTGATTAAGTTGTTCAGCCCCGATAAGGTTACATTAGTGTTAATATCAGGTGAGTCATTAATTAACAAACCAGAGAGTTGTTATGAAAACATTGGGCGAATTTATTGTTGAAAAGCAGCATGACTTTCCTCATGCCACCGGTGAGCTTACCGCACTGATTTCAGCTATTAAGCTGGGTGCCAAGGTGATTCATCGTGATATTAATAAAGCCGGCCTGGTCGATATTCTGGGCACCAGTGGTGTCGAAAATATCCAGGGCGAACAGCAAATGAAGCTGGATTGGTTCGCCAATGAAAAGCTGAAAGCCGCTCTGAAAGCCCGCGGGATCGTCGCCGGAATTGCCTCTGAAGAAGAAGATGAATTCGTCATCTTTGAAGGGGTCGAAGATGGTAAGTATGTGGTCCTGATGGATCCGCTCGATGGCTCTTCTAACATTGATGTCAATGTCTCTGTCGGTACCATTTTCTCTATCTATCATCGTATCACTCCGGCCGGTACGCCGGTGACCGAAGAAGACTTTATGCAACCCGGAACACAGCAGGTTGCAGCAGGCTATGTGGTCTACGGTTCTTCCACCATGCTGGTGTACACGACCGGCCATGGGGTGCATGCCTTTACCTATGATCCGTCACTCGGTCTGTTTTGCCTGAGTCAGGAGCGTATGGCATTCCCGCCGCAAGGCAATACTTACTCCATTAATGAGGGTTACTACTCACGTTTCCCGAAAGGCGTAAAAAGATATATTAAATTCTGTCAGGAAGATGATGAAGCCAGCCGCCGCCCTTACACTTCACGGTATATCGGCTCACTGGTGGCTGACTTTCACCGTAACCTGCTGAAAGGGGGTATTTACCTGTATCCGAGCACGGCTCAGTACCCTAAGGGCAAATTACGTTTATTGTATGAATGCAACCCGATGGCCTTCCTGGCGGAGCAGGCCGGGGGGAAAGCCAGTGATGGTGCCAACCGTATTCTTGAGCTGAAGCCACAGAGTATCCACCAGCGTAGCCCGTTCTTCGTGGGTAACACGGCAATGGTCGATGACGTGGAACGTTTTATGCGTGAAAACCCGGAACAGGCTCCGCGCTAACCTTCCGCTACCGGCAGGCCGGACGTGCGGTATAGATCATGATGTGCATCTTCCAGCATGACATCAGGATTGCGTCTACCCTCGCCTGCCCGGTCGCATTTCCCGCGCGCCGGTAAGTGGATCCCCCCAAACGCCCGCTCTGGCGGGCCATGAATGCAAAAGCCCGATGTTTACCCTGTTTCTGCAGCGGCTGTGTGGTTTTTATCCATCGTATCCCTTCACCTGGCCGGCGGCCTTCTCCCTCCTGGCAGATCACTCTGAAAGAAGAAAAAGAGACAATACTTTCACTGTCAGTTAGCTATAATACCGGGCACTCAATTTACGTCACTAAAGGAATTAAACGATGAGTTTGAACCTGGTTGAGGCAGGTAAAGATCTGCCAGAAGATATCTACGTTATCATTGAAATCCCGGCGAACGCTGACCCTATCAAATACGAAGTGGATAAAGAGTCAGGTGCTCTGTTTGTCGATCGTTTCATGTCTACTGCCATGTTCTACCCATGTAACTATGGTTACATCAACCATACCCTGTCACTGGATGGTGATCCGGTAGACGTACTGGTACCGACACCGTATCCGTTAGAGCATGGTTCAGTGATCCGTTGCCGCCCGGTGGGTGTTCTGAAAATGACTGATGAGTCCGGTGAAGATGCGAAAGTCGTTGCTGTACCACACAGCAAACTGACCAAAGAATATGATCACGTTAAAGATGTGAATGATCTTCCGGAACTACTGCGCGCTCAGATCACGCATTTCTTTGAGCACTACAAAGACCTGGAAAAAGGTAAGTGGGTGAAAGTTGACGGATGGGCTGACGCTGCTGCTGCAAAAGCTGAAATTCTGGAATCTTTCAAACGCGCACAGAAATAATTTCTGCTGAACGAAAAAAAACGCCGTCCGGTTCGCACCGACGGCGTTTTTTATTTATGGCGATGTTCAGTCCCTTTCCAGCCAGTCGCCGCTGTCAATTCGCTGACGCCCGGCCACAGGACGTTGATAGATATACATCCATGCGCTGCCGTAAGGGGTAGAAATTAACCGGCGTGTATATTCCCCCCCACGGGTTCTCAACGCATCAAGCTCCCCCAGTGTGGTGGCATCAATCCGGTAGACTTCACAATAGACACTCCCTTCTCCTGCAACCACCCCCGGATACAACCCCAGATGATAAAGCTCATATCCCTCGGCCCGGTAATCCCCTAACCACTGCGCATTGGTCATCCAGTGACTATTTCCCTGCTTGCGCCTTAAACTGCCATAGACAATTATTCGCATTACTGAAACTCGAACTGATAAAGCAAATCCAGCGCCTGGTCAACGCCAGACACGGCTTCCAAATAGAGTTTAGGCATCAGCCGGTAACGCAGCGTCAGTGTCGCCAGTGAATCGAATAAGCCGACACCATATTTTACCTGCAGTCCCGGCAGGACATATCCACTGACCTGCACTTGCTGACTATCGCCGACACCCGTGGTATCAAGCGCCAGGTTACTGACACCAAAGGTCTCACCAATTTTGCCTAACACCTGGCCACTTTGTGCAACCCCGAGACCAATCAAAGCCGAGGTCAGCGCATTGCTGTCACCGTCACTGCCCAGACCTTGCCCGCGTAACAGGTACGACAGAGCTTCCTGTTGTGACATTGTCGGGTCAGAGAACACTTCTACTTTAGGTGAATCTGCCAGACCGGTGACACGAATACCTGCGGTGACATCATCCTCTGTCGCTTCAGGGTTACGGATAGCTTCCAGATTGACATAAGGTTCGGATGGCGGTCCGGAGAACTGTAACTGTCCTTTGCGAACCAGCAGATCCTGCCCATACGCATGGAAGCGTCCTGAAGGGATATTAATCTGTCCATTCAGCCCGAGTCCATTTTTATCCTGTAATACTTTCAAATCTCCGGTCAGGCTGGCATCCAGCCCAAAGGCTGACAAACGAACATCGTTACCTATATGTATGATTAAATTGCTGTTTATAGGAACAGAGGTTGTTTTTGGCTTAATAGGCTGCAAGTTATCATCCAGCATCACCAGATCTGAAGAATTACCGACGGCGCTTTGTGGTACGGACTGCACAGTAATTCTGGCCCATGGAATGTCGACCCGGCCATCCAGATTAAATGCCGCCGGCGTTGCTTCAAACACCAGGTCCGGCGAAACATCCATTCTGACCATCGGTGGCACAGTGACACGGATTTTTTCACCTTTCGCGGCAATCCTGGCCCGCCAGTTATCCAGCTGACTCCAGTCTGCATTCCCTGTCAGGTTAAGGCTCCCCTGTCGTGTGCCAATCATCCCTTCCAGCGTGGAGCTGACGCCGTTGAATACCAGCTTCAGGTTGCCGGTGGTCATATCGATCGGCATAAAATTACCGTTAATATCCACATCGGTCAGTGCTGTCTGGCCGTACACCCGGGGAGCAGAAAGATTACCTGACAGCCGTAACTGACTGTTAAGCATACCTTTAATATTCTCTCCTGTGACCAGCACCGGATTAAACAACCCGAGAGAGAAATTATTAATATTGATGTTACCACTCAGATTACGGGCTTTTTGCGGGTCATTAATCTGTATGTTTCCGTCCAGCTGACCGTTATTTGCAAGCCGGATAAGCCAGCCTAGCTGTGCTTTGCCGTTGACCAGAGACGCTTTCAGAGTAAGAACATCAAATGCAACAGGCAGGAATTTCCCCTGGACCTCCTGCTTCACTTCTACCCCTTTACCGTCCAGAACGACATTTCCGGTAGGTAAGCCTGAACCGGCTTTCCAGTTTACGCGGGCATCACCACTGAAAACCCCTTTAAGCTGTGTCGTGCCGGGTAACAGCGGCTTCAGCATAGCCAGATCAACACGGACTAACTGAATACGCGCATGCCCGTCGGCGCCAGCAACAATCGGCTCCGGTACACAAATCTGTGCATCCGGGCTCAGCCAGCAATGACTGCCGATAGTGATACTTTTCAGTGTATTTTTATAATCCAGACTGACCGCTTTACTTAACTGCCAGTCACCCACCGGCGTTGCAAAGCGGGTATTGCTAAGGGTGCCCTGCCAGCGCTGCTGCTGGCGGTCAAAACTGCCGTTCAGAGTTAACTGACCGGAAACCGGCTTACCTTCAACCGTCAGTCTGAGCTGATGCTGCTTTTCACTGCCGCTGGCATCCAGCACCACACTGCGAATATCCAGCGTATCCTGCCGGAGCTGGTTAATACGCAGTGCCATTTTGCCTGCAATTTCTTTACCGGAAGTCACGTTACCTTGCAGACTGAAATCATGGACCTGCAACTGCTGCCAGCGTAATGCCTGACCACGAAGATCCGCCTGCACTTCCGGAGCCTCCAGTGTACCGCGGGCTTTCACCGAGCCTTTCACCACGCCGCCGAGACCGGGTAACGCGTTATCCAGATGCGAGGCATCAATATCAGCATCCAGGCTGATTTTTTTATCCAGTGTCCCTTTAATATCCAGCCGGTTTTGTCCCAGCTGCACGTTAATCCCCGGGATATTCCATTGATTATAACTGTTACCCGACAGAGAGCCTTTAACGTTCACGGCATTCTGTTTAACGTTCCCCTTCAGCAATAACGTCGGAACGCTGACCTGCCAGCTTCCTCCGTACATACTGCCCCGGGTGGTGATCGTCCCGTCAAGGCGTGACGGCCATTGCGGATACTGCTTCGCCGTATTGATTCCGGCCAGCGTCAGTTCACTGTTCCAGCTGATAGCTTTCGTCCAGTCAACCAGCGCCTTAATATCCGCACTCCCCTGTAAAGCACCGATATGCAGTTTATCGAGTGAGAAATGTTCTGTGTTCCCTTTCCCGTCCAGCGAAATATCCGCAGGAGGGATCGTACTGCCCGACACCGAACTCCGGAACGCGATAGTGTAGTCGGTCGCTTTCCCGCCGGTTGCTAATGAAAGATTATTCACCAACCATTCGGACTTACCGCTCAGAGGCCAGCGTAATTGCGGGCTGGTCAGGTGAAGAGAGAATGGCAGTCCGATGACGGCAGGCTGAGCCATCGCCTGCAGCTGTGCACGGACCGGGCCGGACAAATTCAGACTCAGGTTAACCTGCTTTTTCGCCGCTCCGCCGATCACCAGTTTGACTTTCTGGCCCTTCACCGGAGCCATATTCACATCACTGTTCAGGGTCAGGTTCAATGGCCAGTCACCACTGAGGGTCGCCTGTCCGGTCGCACTCAGGATCCCCTGCTGAGCATTGATACGCAGGGTTTGTAAATCGACTTTATTATCAATAGCCTGAGCATTTAACTGCAGACGGTTCACCGTAATGTCGGTGTCTCCTGTCAGACGCAGATCCTCACCCAGGATTTCATCGATACGAATATCCAGCGGTAAGCGGAATTCAGGAAGGTTGAGCAATGGTTTGGCAAAAAGCGCGTTCAGCATATCGGCCGGAGACTGTGCCGGAACCTTTTCCGTCACTGTGCTGACTTTCTTTGTCTCCGTGTTTTGCACCGCCGTACTGCCGGTAGTTTTTACCACGGTATCGGTCGCCGCGCTCGCCACCGCGGTTTTCGTTTTTGGCAGAGCCAGAAGCAGGTTCTCTATCCGTGTCGGGGTCAGCGTCAGCTGACGGCCCTGCCAGTTAAGCCCTGTGGAAAAACTCCCCAGCGAGATGGCGGTGTCATCGACTTTGACATTCACATTCTCTAAGGCCACATGCCGCAGCAGTATCGGATAAGGGGTTGAGATTTCTCCGCTGCTTTTGTCCTCACTTTTGGACGGTGATGACGGAGCCATTTTGCTGCTATCCACCACCACACTCACATCTTTCAGCGTGATATCGTTAACACAGACCGACGAATGGATCAGACAACGGGCATCCAGCGATAAATGAAGCTCGCCACCGGATACACTGACCCCGGGCATCTGATACCCGAGACCTTTAATCGTCAGATCTTTCCAGCCGCCGTTTACCTGTTGGATCTTCAATCCCGGTACCCAGCGGGCAGCACTATTAAGGACCAGGTGCAGCCCCGGAGCTGTACCGATCAGCACCCCGATAATCACTATCAGCAGTAATAAGAATACCAGGATCCCTGTCAGGACTTTCTTCCATAGCGTCATAATTCCGGCCCCAACCCGATGTAAAACTGTAATCCGCGTTCATCTTTATCACCCACCGCACGGGCAATATCCAGTTTGATTGGCCCCACCGGCGATGCCCAGCGGATCCCTACCCCGGTACCGGTTTTGATATCGGTATCTTTGATATCATTCACCGCTTCACCGGAATCAAGGAACACGGCTCCCCACCATTTTCCGGTGAAGTTATATTGATACTCTACCGACCCGGTCGCCATTTTTGAGGCCCCGGTCAGCTTGTCATCGGAATCGCGCGGAGAGACATCTTTATATTTATAACCACGGATACTGCGGTCGCCCCCGGCGAAGAAGCGTAAATCCGGCGGCACACGATCAAAATTATTAGTTTCTATCCAGCCCACATTGCCACGGAAAACAAACCGGTGTCTTTCTGCCAGCGTGCGGATCCAGACGTTCTGTGCCTGCAGAATGACAAAATCAATATCAGAACCCCAGGTGGTATCAGAAACATCTACAGAGTAACGCTGTGAATCGCCCCAGGTCGGCATCATTCCTCCCCGTGAACGGGTGCGGTTAACGCTAACCCCCGGGTAAAGCAGCATGGTGGTATCGGTCACGGTTCCCTGTGTATAGTGATCCAGCCTCCAACGCAGGTTCAATGCTTTCTGCCAGCCTGAGCTGTTTTCCCAGTAGCGGGAAACCGCCAGGGTCGAGGTATCGGCATTGGTATCATTCAGGTCAGTACGTTTCAACCCACCCTGGAAGAGATAATACTGTTCCAGCGGGCTCTTCAGTAACGGGACTTTATAACTCATATCCAGTTGCTGCTCGGGCTGAGACAGATAGGTGCTGAAGGACATGCTCTGCCCGCCATCGTTCACCCAGGGGCGTTTCCAGGTCGCTTTCACATGGGGTCCGACATCAGTGGAGTACCCTACCCCTGTTTCTACCGTATTTTTGACCGCCGGTGTCAGTACGGTATCGATAGGTAATACTTTTGAGGTATGTGCTTTCGTAAAGTCCGGAGAGGCCACCACGGAGCTGAACCAGCCGCTTGCTGATAAGCGACGGTTTAATTCAGCAAGATCAAGAGAACTGTATTTATCGCCTTTATGAAAAGGAACCAGACGGCGCAGATATTCCTCACGGATTTGCGACCCCTGGAAAATCACATCGCCAAAGCGGTAACGTTTGCCGCTGTCATAGTCCAGATCCCAGAAGGCTTCGCCCCTGTCGACCGACACGCCAAGTTCACTTTTTTTAAACTCACCATCGAAATAGCCGTTACGCAGGGCCAGGCTGGAAAATCCATTTTTGAAGCTATCGTAATCGCCCTGATTTAGTATGGTGCCTGTTTCAGGGCGGCCTTTTTTAATCCAGGCCTGATATTCCGGGTCCAGTCTGGCATCCCCTTCCAGCACAATGGTACTGCCGGCAATTTTGACCGGAGGACCAGGGTCAACCGTCACTTTAATCACACTATTTTTTGTTGTCAGTGCTTCAGGTAACGTCTGAAAGGTGATCACTGGCTGAAAATACCCCAGTGCGCTGAGACTTTTTTTAATTGAATCCGTCAAACGTGCCTGAAAGCGACTGTCTGCCGAAACTTCATCACTGGATATCGAGGCGAGACCGAGTCTGACGTTATTTTGTAATTCGCCCGACAAGCCTTCCAGTTGTAACCGAACGGTCGCTGCCTGAATTGCGGGCGCAGCCAGCAACATCAGTGTCAGACCATACAGTGATAAACGTAGACGTGGCACGTAAACTCCTGTTCAAAAACCGTTCTCTTCTGCAGAGGGGATTTCTCTGTCAGTATAAAATTGCTCAACTACAGCGTAGTCGTCCATTCCGGAAGCGGAGAGGAAAAACGATAAAAAGCTCTCCGCTTTCAGGCAGGTATTGTCTGAAAATGCTCCGGCTAACACAACACCTGACAACAGATAAAACGCAGTTACCCGGAACTTTTCCGGTCTCTGCCTGCCTCTGGTTGCCTTAAATCAGGCTGACCCTGTTTTATCCGCACCAATATCGCCGGCCAATATTTAATCAATTTTGCCTCTGGCAGGCTCTCTGCGGCTGCTGTTATAATGGGCGCTTCAGGTCATCCTGATGTGTTTCTGTCCGACAAGTGCCCGGCCCCGGGTGCGGGACAGACATTTTTGGCGCGGATAGCCCACGGGACTGTATTTTCTTACGGTAACCCGTGATTGTGTTGCCCAGGCCAAAAATGACAAGAGTATAAAAATTGGATCTCTTATGTTAGATAACTTACTTGTCATCTTATTGTTGATTGTTATTAGTTCTTTTTTCTCTCTCTCTGAAATATCTCTGGCAGCAGCCCGAAAAATTAAACTGAAACTGCTGGCAGATGAAGGGGATATACGAGCGCAACACATTCTGAACATGCAGGAATCCCCCGGGATGTTCTTTACCGTAGTACAAATCGGGCTGAATGCTGTCGCTATCCTCGGTGGTATTGTGGGTGATTCTGCGTTTTCTCCGGCATTTAACCAGTTATTTTTACGTTTTCTCTCTCCGGAATGGGCGGAACAGCTGAGTTTTATCTGTTCGTTTACGATAGTCACCAGCCTGTTTATTTTATTTGCAGATTTAACACCAAAACGGATTGGCATGATCGCCCCGGAAGCTATCGCTTTACGGATTATTCATCCGATGCGGTTTTGTCTGACCGTGTTCCGCCCGCTGGTCTGGTTCTTTAACGGTATGGCGAATAATATTTTCCGCCTGTTTAAAATTCCGATGGTCCGTAAAGACGATATTACGCCCGATGATATCTATGCGGTTGTTGAAGCCGGTGCCCTTGCCGGGGTACTGCGTAAACAGGAGCATGAGCTTATTGAAAACGTCTTTGAGCTGGAGTCACGTACCGTTCCTTCATCAATGACCTCCAGGGAAAATATTGTCTGGTTCGATTTAAACGAAGACGAAGCTACGCTGAAATCGAAAATTGCCCGTCATCCGCATTCCAAGTTCCTGGTCTGTAATAACGATATCGACCACATTATTGGTTATGTGGATTCCAAGGAGCTGCTATTACGGGTGTTAGGTAATCAGAGCCTGACACTGAATAGCGGTGTTCAGATCCGCTCGGCACTGATTGTGCCGGATACATTGACCCTGTCAGAAGCGCTGGAAAGCTTTAAATCTGCCGGTGAAGACTTTGCCGTTATCATGAACGAATATGCATTAGTCGTCGGGATCATTACGCTAAATGATGTGATGACCACGCTGATGGGAGACCTGGTCGGTCAGGGCTTTGAAGAGCAGATTGTTGCGCGTGACGCTAATTCCTGGCTGGTTGAAGGCGGAACACCTATCGATGATGTGATGCGGGTACTGAACATTGATGAATTCCCGCAGTCCGGCAACTACGAAACGATCGGCGGGTTTATGATGTATATGCTGAGGAAGATCCCGAAACGCACTGATTTCGTGATGTTCTCCGGGTATAAATTTGAAGTGGTGGATATCGACAGCTACCGCATCGATCAATTACTGGTGACCCGTATTGATGAGCGCCCTGCGGTCTTACCTGCGGGAAGCCTCACTGCCGAATAATTTCTGCTATCACGGGGGCATCTGAAGCTCCCGTTATTATTACCGATAATCCGTCTGTAAACGTAGTACCTGCCGGTTAATCTCCGACATGACATTAAGCTGCTGCTTATCTTTCACGACAGGCAGTAACACCCTGCCTTTATCGAAGTCAAACGTACCGATTCCGCGAATGTATAAGCGCCCTTTGAACAATATTTTGACGTATTTGGCAATCTGCAAAGGGTTATATCGCTGAAAAATCTTCATCCTTTTGATCCTTACTGACTTATGTCCTGTATCACTGTGCCCTTGCTTTCAGGTGGCACGGTTAAGACAACAGGTTACCGAAAAAGTGCCAGAATACCCATCAGATAAACCACAATTCTGCTATGGATTAGTCTTATATTTTGTTTATTAATGCTAATGCAGAATAAAAATCATAACTGTGCGTTTGCACACAAAATTTTAACATTCAGCCGGAGAGATATTCTGCCGGAAAGATGTTGCAGTAAAATGAAGGGGGGGCCGGGGTGTGAGGCCGGGGAAAACCGGGGGATTTTTGTCTCAGGTTTGTGAGTGTTCGGTTCATCTGTAGTTTTTTAATCAGCACGGTGAATATTCCGTTCGCTTTGTGGTAAGGCTTGCTGCCTGTAATCCGCCACAGGCGACCGGGCAAAGGGCGCCAGGCCGCGCCCTCTGCACTCCCTGCCTTGCGACAAGCCTGCCCGCCGCTCCGCGGTACCTTCACTCACTCATGTGTCCTTTACGGACCGGTCATGATTCGCTCCTGCTCAGCATGACCTCTCGCCGCGTCCATGCGGCTCGTCCTGGACACATTTCCTCGCTCAGCGGTGCGATGTCGCCCGACTAACGGTGCAAACATCCGCGGAAAAGCGGATAAGATTTTTGTCTCAGGTTTGTGGGTAATGAGTTCGTCCGTTGTTTTTCATCTCAGCACGGTGAATATTCCGTTCGCTTTGTGGTAAGGCTTGCTGCCTGCACCCCGCCGCAGGCGACCGGGCAAAGGGCGCCAGGCCGCGCCCTCTGCACTCCCTGCCTTGCGACAAGCCTGCCAGCCGCTACGCGGTACCTTCACTCATTCATGTGTCCTTTACGGACCGGTCATGATTCGCTCCTGCTCAGCATGACCTCTCGCCGCATCCATGCGGCTCGTCCTGGCCACATTCACTCGCTCAGCGGTGCGATGTCGCCCGACCAACGGTGCAGACATCAGATAAGAAGAAATTTTTCGTATTTTAAAAGACTAAACACGGGAACCACTGCCCGGGTGGAAGGTTTTGGGGCGCTATCCGCAGCGCCGAACGCAGAGTGACGGCCAGGCTGAGCCGGCAGGGACGCCGGCGAAAGCACGGTTGAGCCAGGACGGCGGATCCGGGCGGGCCGTCAGGCCGGAGCGATAAGTGAGGGGACAGCGAGGACCTGCGCCAGGCGCGGATTGTTAAGGCCCGCGCCTTCGGGTCTTAACCCGGCCGCCGCCACGCGGCAACTGAAACTACTTCACGTATAACGGGCGGAACCTGCTCAGAGCGGATCCACGGGAAACAGATACATATTTTATTATCAGCACGGTGAATATTCCGTTCGCTTTGTGGTAAGGCTTGCTGCCTGTAATCCGCCACGGGCGACCGGGCAAAGGGCGCCTGGCCGCGCCCTCTGCACTCCCTGCCTTGCGACAGGCCTGCCCGCCGCTGCGCGGTACCTTCACTCGCGCATATGTCCTTTACGGACCGGTCATGATTCGCTCCTGCTCAGCATGACCTCTCGCCGCGTCCATGCGGCTCGTCCTGGCCACATTCACTCGCTCAGCGGTGCGATGTCGCCCGACCCACGGTGTTAGCATCAGATAAGAAGACATTTTCCGTATTTTAAAAGACTAAACACGGGAACCACTGCCCGGGTGGAAGGTTTTGGGGCGCTATCCGCAGCGCCGAACGCAGAGTGACGGCCAGGCTGAGCCGGCAGGGACGCCGGCGAAAGCACGGCTGAGCCAGGACGGCGGATCCGGGCGGGCCGTCAGGCCGGAGCGATAAGTGAGGGGACAGCGAGGACCTGCGCCAGGCGCGGATTGTTAAGGCCCGCGCCTTCGGGTCTTAACCCGGCAGCCGCCACGCGGCAACTGAAACTACTGTACGCATGACGGGCGGAACCTGCTCAGAGCGGATCCACGGGAAACAGATACATTCTTTATGTCAGACCAGTGAATATCCCGTTCGCCTTATTTTCAGAACAGACTCACGCGAAATCCCGGATTCAGAAAAGATTCCCGCGGCGTATAATCAAGCGTCTTACCTGTCCAGTCAGTCACATGTGCGCCGGCAGCCCTGGCGACAGCATGTCCGGCCCCGGTATCCCAGATATTGGTCGGCCCGAAACGCGGATACAATTGCGCTTTCCCTTCAGCCACCAGACAAAACTTCAGCGATGACCCAACGGCAACGGTTTGATGCTCACCTAACTGTTGCAGGTATTCCTCTAACTCCGCATCACCATGTGAACGGCTCACTACCACCAAAGGAGGATGGGCTTCCTGTACCCGAATCTCCGTCCGGACCCCGTTTTCTTCTTTCCAGGCTTTACCGTCGGCGGCCAGATACATCAGACCACTGGCAGGTGCGTAAACAACGCCAGTCACCGGCACGCCCTGCTCTATCAGTGCGATATTTACGGTGAACTCACCATTACGCTGAATAAACTCTTTTGTGCCGTCCAGGGGGTCAACCAGCCAGTAACGCTGCCAATGACGGCGTTCTTCCCAGTCTGTCGGTGACTCTTCAGAAAGCACCGGGATCTCCGGTGTGAGCTGCGTCAGTCCGTTAAGGATCACATGGTGTGCAGCCATATCTGCGGCAGTCACCGGCGAATTATCAGCCTTATGCGAAACTTCAGCAGGATGAGCGGCATGATAAATCTCCATAATTTCCAGTCCGGCATCCCGTGCCAGCTGGCAGATTTGTTCCAGCATCATTCACCTCATTACTTTCGGCACCCCGCGAACAGGTGCGTTATCTTCAGCATATTCCGTCAGTGTAACCGATTTTTTCTATAACGCAGACCCCGGGAATTGTGATAAGTCCGGGTTCCGGGAATAAAAAAAGCCGGTCATCTGACCGGCTTTATAACTGTCCTGAACGACAATTTATTACAGGATTTCTAACAGCTCAACTTCAAATACCAGTGTGCTCAGTGGCGGGATAGATGCTCCGGCACCACGCTCACCGTAGGCCAGCTGCTGAGGAATAACCAGTTCCCATTTAGAACCAACCGGCATCAGCGTCAGGGCTTCAATCCAGCCAGCAATCACGCCGCTGACCGGGAATTCAGCAGGCTCGCCACGCTGAACCGAACTATCAAAGACAGTTCCGTCGATAAGTTTACCGGTGTAATGCACACGCACGCGATCCTGACGAGAAGGGATAGCCCCCTCACCTTGCTTCAGCACACGGAACTGTAAGCCCGACTCGGTGCTGTTAACACCTTCACGCTGACGGTTCTCTTCCAGATATTTCAGGCCTTCTGCTGCCATCTGCTGCGTACGTTCCTGACGAACAGCGTCAGCACGCTCATGGACTTCACGCAGTGCGCGATGAACGACATCTACAGGCACAGCGGGCGAGTTTCCTTCCAGTGCATCACGCAGGCCGGCCAGTAACGCTTCAGGCTGTAAACCCTGTAAACCTGATTCCAGCAGTTGCTGTCCTACTTGCAGACCAATACCATAACTTGCCTGCGCTTCAACGCTATCAAAAGAAAGAGTCGTCATTTCTGTTCCTGATTTATCAACTATATGTGAAACGAAAGCATAACAGCGCATGCTTCCCGGGTAAAACCGAACCTGTCACTGATGACTTTTTTTTACGAAAGATGAAGAATATGACACTTAAAATGCAGATATCCGTCGTTCTGCTATAAACACTATGACGGTATATCAATCCCCGGGTATCACCCGTGTTATAAGCGAGAAACTCTATGGGCCATTTCGCCCGTCGGCAACACAACGGAATCCGTAACCGAATCACGGAAACACTGAAGTCATATCAAGGCCTGGTCAGGAAAGGGATATCCCCGGGCAAGGGAGCGGCTATGCGTAAACAGAGAATTAACGGTAGCACAACGTTTGTCAGCGCGATGGGGCACTGGCCAGAGAAGCTGCACTGGATGGACCCACTCTCGCTGTTTCATCGCTGGGGTATTTTTGCCGGAGTGGTCTTGCTGATCGTGGGGTTTCTGCTGCCGGGCGAGACACAACAGTTTCCGGTGGAACATGCCATTACACCGCCATCGTCCACGGTCATGCAGGCACAACTGGATAACCCTCAGGACAATACTGTAGCCTCGCCGCCGCCATCTTCTGATGATCCACAGGGACAATGGCATAGCTACCATATTGCTGCCGGACAAACACTGGCGCAGTTATTCCGCGACAACAATTTACCGGTCGGGGATGTGTTTGCTATGGCCGATGTGGAAGGCCAGGATAAACCGCTCAGTAACTTACAGACCGGCCAGGAAGTGAGATTACGAATTAATGACCGCGGTACAGTGACCGGGCTGACTCTGGCGACGAAAAAGGGTCAGGTACTCTTTATACGTCAACAGGATGGCACTTTTCTTCAGGCCCGTTGATACCCACCGTAAAAACGCAGAGCGCTGAAAACAAAAACGCCGGCACAAGGCCGGCGTTTGTATGTTGTCTGCGATTACGCAGCAACAACGTTAACAACCAGTTTAGCAACAACGTCGCTATGAACCTGGAAATTAACTTCGTACTCACCAGTAGTGCGCAGAACGCCTTCCGGTAAACGTACTTCACCTTTAGCAACTTCAACACCTGCTGCAGACACTGCATCAGCAATGTCACGCGCGCCGATAGAACCAAACAGTCTGCCACCGTCACCGGCTTTAGAAGTAATGGTTACAGTACCCAGTGCGTTGATTTTCTCAGCACGGGCATTGGCAGCAGCCTGAGTTTCAGCCTGTTTGGCTTCCAGCTCTGCACGACGAGTTTCGAAAAACTCGATGTTAGTTTTGGTCGCAGGGACAGCTTTGCCCTTTGGTACCAGGAAGTTACGAGCGTAGCCCGCTTTAACGTTAACCTGATCACCCAGGTTACCCAGGTTTGTTACTTTATCAAGCAGAATAACTTGCATTACCTTATCCTCTCAAAGTCGTTAATGGACAGTGGCCGATTACTGATGACGATCAGTGTACGGCAGCAGAGACAGGTAGCGCGCGCGCTTGATAGCACGGGCCAGCTGACGCTGGTATTTTGCGCGAGTACCGGTAATACGGCTCGGTACAATTTTGCCACTTTCAGTGATGTAGTTTTTCAGCGTTGCGATATCTTTATAATCGATCTCTTGAACGCCTTCCGCGGTGAAACGGCAGAACTTGCGACGACGGAAATAACGTGCCATTAGGCTAGTCTCCAGAATCTATCAATTCAATCTGCTCGGCATGTAACACCATTTTGCTCTGTCCTGTCGCTGCCTGATGGCAGTGCAGGAAACCGTCAAGAATGAGTTGCGTGCCGACCGTTATATGTTGAGTAATCTGCAGGTGTGCTGTACCACTGACAATGACAGGAATACGACACCATGCATGCCGCGATAATCCGGCTTCCTCCTGCATCGATTGGTGCTCAAGCACAAACTGGCAGTGAGGAATTCCTGAGGGGCTGGTCTTTCTGACGACTCTGCCACAGACATTGCCGGACAGACGCAGACGATTCGCCACCGTCATGGATTACTCTTCAGAATCCTCAGCACTTGAGTCATCAGAGGTTTCGTTAGCGAAGTCTTCACGACGATCACGACGTTCTTCTTTCGCTTTAACCATCGGAGATGCTTCAGTTACCGCGTTTTTAACGCGCATAACCATGCTACGGATAACGGCGTCGTTGAAGCGGAAGTTAGTTTCCAGCTCATCGATAACGCTCTGCGGAGCTTCTACGTTCAGCAGAACGTAATGTGCTTTGTGCAGTTTGTTGATCGGGTAAGCCAGCTGACGGCGACCCCAGTCTTCCAGACGATGGATCGTGCCTTCAGCACCAGTGATAGCACCAGTGTAACGCTCGATCATGCCAGGAACCTGCTCGCTCTGGTCAGGATGGACCATAAATACGATTTCGTAATGACGCATCGGTTGCTCCTTACGGATTATTCAGCCTCCTGTCAGGGTCAGCCGCGGCCCATGGAAGCAAGGAACGTGTTAAAATGCGGCTGAAAAATTGACGCGTAATAATACTGGTACGGTGCCCGAAACTCAAGCAAATAAATCGTTAAATCACGTGGCAGGGGAAAACAGCCACAATATCTGCAGGCTCCCCCGTAAAACGGGCAGCAGAATACCCCGATACCCGGTGATCCTCAGAATTAACGATATACTTAACCCAATACCATGACGGACTGAGGATATTATGAAATTAAGCACAATGGCTCTTTTCACTACCCTTTGCTGCACAGGGGTTTCTTTTACTGCCCTGGCCCAAACGCCCACACTGAGCAGCCTGGTGGCCAGTCCGCAGGGGGGCACCGCCTTTGCTCAACTCATTGCCCATCAGCACCTGCCGGACTGGATAAAAAAAGGCGGGGTTGAAAGCCCGATGCAGCAGGTGACGCTCAAGGGCATTACTTATCAGGTATACAGTGCCTGCAAGCCCCATGATTGTGCCAGCGAGAATTTTGCGCTGATTTACTCCCCCGCCGAAAACACGATGAGCGGCCTGTATGCCCGTAATGATGAAGCCCGACATCGTGAACAGTTACAGTGGCTGAATATCAGCGATGCCCTGTCGATTGACGGTAAAACCGTTTTATACGCCGCCCTTAGCGGCAGCCTGCAGAACCACCCGCAGGCATTTAATTATGCAGATAACTGACCGATGTACCGTAAGTCCCTGCCGGCCTGTGGAGATCTGAGATGCACCGGCTAACTCTGGTACTCCCCCTTCTTTTCGGGCTTAGCGGCTGCGCCTTGCTGACGCCTGCACCGGTTCCCCGCCCCCCTTTGCAGCCCTATGCTCAGGAACTGAGCCGAAGCATGACGTACGACCTGTGTAAAACCGGAGAGGTGCATGTGGTTGTCCGGGGTTCACCGGACGATGCACAACGAGCTATCGCAGATAAAGCTAACCGGACGGGCGTCCGCTGGTATCGCATTATTATGGTCAGTGAAACGGTCATTCCGGGGAGGTGGTACGCAGAGGCAATCTTTTACGGAACCTATGCCGGTTCCTGTGCGGTAAGCGCTCCACAGCCCTGAGCGGGCTGCAGAGCACTGCCCTGCAAATCAGCTCTGACGCTGACGCACGGCTTCAAACAGACAAATCCCTGTCGCCACAGAGACATTCAGTGAAGACACACTGCCTGCCATCGGGATACTGATCAGTTCATCGCAATGTTCACGGGTCAGACGGCGCATTCCTTCACCCTCAGCCCCCATGACCAGGGCCATCGGGCCGGTCATTTTGCTCTGATACAATGTATGATCCGCTTCGCCTGCAGTACCGACGATCCAGATATGGTATTCCTGCAACAAACGCATCGTGCGCGCCAGGTTGGTCACACGGATCAGCGGAACTGTCTCCGCCGCACCGCAGGCCACTTTTTTGGCGGTCGCATTCAGCGAAGCTGAGCGATCTTTCGGCACAATGACGGCATGTACCCCGGCAGCATCTGCACTACGCAGACAAGCGCCGAGGTTATGGGGGTCGGTAACACCGTCGAGGATCAACAGAAACGGCTGTTCGGTTTTTTCCAGCAGATCCGGAAGGTCACCTTCCTGATACTGGCGGCCGGGTTTCACCAGCGCCACAATCCCCTGATGCACAGCACCTTCGGCTTTGCTGTCCAGCCACTGGCGGGTTGTCACCTGAACCGCAACCCCCTGAGTTTCCAGTGCGGATACCAACGGTTGCAGGCGACGATCATCGCGCCCTTTCAGAATATATACTTCCTGAAAACGTTGAGGATCACGCTCCAGTAAGGCTTCAACGGCATGAATGCCAAAAATTATTTCGCTCATAACTCAGTTCAATGGTTAGACGTTAAATATCAGGCACAGCCTCCCGAAGGGAACCTGTGCTGTTGAGATCAGTCTGCTTTTTTAGTCACAGACTTATCTTTTTTTGCTGCCCGCTTCGCTTTGGTCGCGGCGGCGATTTTACGTGTTTTCTCCGAGACTTTTTTAACTTTCTTCACCGGAGCTTCTGTCACAGTCTCTTTCGCCGCAGGCTTCTTTTTCCCGCGTTTTTTACCGGATTTTTTCTTCTCACTGCGGAAGGTTTCATCCGCTTCGAAGTTAGCCCCGGAGCGCGCGCCTTTACGGCTTTTGCCCGCCGCGGTACCCGCTTTGGCGTCTTTTTCTCGCGCCGTTTTTCCTGCACCGCGCGGCTGACGTTTGCTGGAGATCAGGGCGAAATCGATTTTACGTTCGTCCATATGGACAGCTTCAACACGGACTTCAACAATATCCCCCAACCGATAGGTATGCGCACCGGACTCTCCGATCAGTCGCTGACCGACCGGGTCAAACCGGTAGTAGTCATTGTCCAGGCTCGATACGTGTACCAGACCATCAATAAACAGGTCGCTCAGACGGACAAAGAAGCCGAACCCGGTCACACTTGAGATAACACCACTAAAGGTGTTTCCGACCTGGTCCTGCATGAAATCACATTTCAGCCAGTCCGCCACATCACGGGTGGCCTCATCTGCACGGCGCTCTGTCAGAGAACAGTGCTGGCCGAGCTGCAACATCTGTTGCATATCATAGTGATAGCCGCCGGTCGGTGTCGTGTTCCCCTGTAATTCATTAGCATCTTTAGCCAACAGGTATTTAATGGCCCGGTGCAGTAATAAATCAGGATAACGACGGATAGGCGACGTAAAGTGTGCATAGGACGTCAATGCCAGACCAAAGTGACCGCGGTTCTCCGGGTCATAGACTGCCTGTTTCATTGAACGCAGCAGCATGGTTTGCAGCATTTCCGCATCCGGACGCCCCGAGATCTTCTCCAGCAATTCTGAATAATCCACAGGTGCCGGTTTCGTTCCGCCAGACAGAGTCAGGCCCAGCTCACTCAATACGGTACGGAAGCTTTTGATGCTGTCATCAGAAGGACGGTCATGGTCACGGAACAGCGCCGGTTCCTGATGTTTTTCGACAAAGCGTGCCGAGGCAATATTTGCCAGGATCATGCACTCTTCAATCAGTTTATGTGCATCATTACGCGCGGTTCGCTCGACACGCTCAATACGACGATCGGCGTTAAAGATAAATTTCGCTTCTTCCGTTTCGAAAGAAATACCACCACGCTGAGCACGGGCCTGTTCCAGCACCTGATACATGCGGTGCAATTCTTCCAGGTCGCCGACCAGCGGGGCATACTGTTCACGCAGTTCTTCATTGCCCTGCAGGATATTCCACACTTTGGTATAGGTCAGGCGCGCATGCGAATTCATGACCGCTTCATAGTGCTTATAGCCACTGAGTTTACCGCTGGCCGAGATGGTCATCTCACAGACCATACACAGACGGTCGACCTGAGGATTCAGCGAGCACAGCCCGTTGGACAGAACCTCCGGCAACATAGGCACAACCTGTGAAGGGAAGTAAACCGATGTACCACGCGCCTGTGCTTCGTTATCAAGCTCAGTGCCCGGACGGACGTAGTAGCTGACATCCGCGATAGCTACCCACAGACGCCAGCCGCCACCGCGTTTTTTCTGGCAGTAAACGGCATCGTCGAAGTCACGGGCATCTTCACCATCAATGGTGACCAGGGGTAACTGACGCAGGTCAACCCGTCCGGCTTTCGCCTTTTCCGGGACCTGTTCACTGAGCGCCGCCATTTGCTGTTCAACAGCTTCCGGCCAGTCATGCGGGATTTCATGGGTCCGTAAGGCCATATCCACAGCCAGCCCGGTGCCCATATTATCCCCGAGAATTTCGATCACCCGGCCAATCGCTTTTGCTCTGCGGGTAGGGCGTTTTTCCAGCTCCACCACCACGACAGCGCCCATGCGGGCATTCTGAGTATGTTCCGGCTCAATCAGAATATCAAAACTCAGACGGCTATCATCCGGGACAACAAACCCCGCCCCGGCATCGACAAAATAACGCCCGACGATCTGGTTGTTACGGGGTTCAACAACGCGGACCACCCGGGCTTCGCGGCGACCACGACGGTCTGCACCTGCCGCCTGCGCCAGAATAATGTCGCCATGCATACAGAACTTCATCTGCTCAGCAGATAAATAGAGATCATCCTTCGCGTTTTCGAGTCTCAGAAAGCCATAGCCATCACGGTGGCCGATAACTTTTCCGCGCAGCAAATCCAGCCGCTCCGGTAAGGCATAGCACTGGCGGCGGGTGAATACCAGCTGACCGTCTCTTTCCATCGCACGGAGGCGACGGCGCAGTGCTTCGGTTTGTTCTTCGCTGGTGATATTAAGTTCCTGTGCCAGCTCATCGCGGCGTGCAGGTTTCTCGCGTTTTTCCAGATGAGCAAGGATAAACTCCCTGCTGGGGATCGGGTTTTCGTATTTTTCCGCTTCCCGTTGCTGAAAAGGGTCTTGTGACATAGGTACCTCCGATGTCATGAATGTGTATTTACCACAGCGGCATCCGTGATAAGAATTTTATATAAATTGTTGTTATCTCTAACGATATCCGCAAGCGTATAGGTGTCCAGTTCTTTCAGAAATTGTTCCATTGCACTATATAACGCTGCTTTCAGGCGGCAAGCCGGGGTAATAGCACACTCATCACAATTCACTAACTGCAAAGGCTCCAGTCGCCGGACGACGTAGCCCAGGTTAATCGCCTCTGCGCGCATCCCGAGGCGGATCCCGCCATTTTTACCACGACTGGTCTGAACAAAGCCTTCGTGGCTCAGCTGATTAATAATTTTGACCATGTGATGCCGTGAAACTCCATAGACATCAGTCACTTCAGTGATACTGGTCATCTGGCCTTCCGGCAATGTCGCCATAAAAATTAATGCCCGAAGAGCGTAATCTGTAAAGCTGGTTAGCTGCACTGTATCCCCGGAATGTATACCGAACAAACATTGATGAACGGCAGGTAAGCAAAAGGCATCTCTGTGTACTGATAATAAACCAGAGTCCGGATTTGCGGAGAATTATTTAAGTAACCGATGAACTTGATCAGCAAACAGAGGGAAATTGCAGTTGATGGCAGGAGAGACAAAGGCCGGAAAAATTCCGGCCAGAGTATGATTAAGCATCAAACGGGTCGCGTAAAATCATCGTTTCACTGCGATCGGGACCGGTGGAAATAATATCGATCGGTACTCCGGTAAGTTCTTCAATACGCTTAATATAGTTGTGCGCTGCCTGCGGCAACCCTTCAGGCGTTTTCACACCGAAAGTACTCTCCGTCCAGCCTGGCATTGATTCGTAAATCGGCTCAATGCCTTCCCAGCCTTCTGCAGCCAGTGGCGTGGTCGTTACTTCACGGCCATCAGGCATACGGTACCCGACACAAATTTTGACGGTCTCTAATCCATCCAGCACGTCCAGTTTGGTCAGGCAGAAACCGGATAATGAGTTGATCTGCACTGCACGACGGACGGCAATAGCGTCAAGCCAGCCGGTACGACGACGACGACCTGTCGTTGCGCCAAACTCATTACCTTTCTGCCCCAGATATTCACCGACATCATCAAACAGTTCTGTCGGGAAAGGACCTGCACCCACACGGGTAGAATAGGCTTTTACAATCCCCAGGACATAATCAACATAACGTGGTCCCAGTCCGGAACCCGTTGCTACGCCACCTGCGGTTGTGTTTGAAGAGGTGACATACGGGTAAGTACCGTGGTCAATATCCAGCAGCGTTCCCTGTGCCCCTTCAAACATCACCAGATCACCGCGTTTACGCGCGTTATCCAGTAATTCAGAAACATCCACCACCATTCCGGTCAGGATGTCAGCAATCGCCAGTACATCGTTCAGTACTTTATCGTAATCAACGGCTTCGGCTTTGTAGTAATGAACCAGCTGGAAGTTGTAATACTCAACAATTTCTTTCAGCTTAACGGCAAAGGTTTCTTTATCAAAAAGATCACCAACACGCAGACCACGACGGGCAACTTTATCTTCGTACGCAGGACCAATGCCGCGTCCTGTGGTACCGATAGCTTTATCGCCACGGGCCTTTTCGCGTGCCAGATCCATCGCCACATGATACTGAAGGATCAGCGGGCAGGCTTCGGATAGCAGGAGACGTTCGCGTACAGGAATTCCGCGATCTTCCAGGCCTTTCATCTCTTTCATCAGAGCTTCAGGTGATAATACGACGCCGTTACCAATGATGCTGGTAACGTTTTCACGCAGAATACCTGATGGAATTAAGTGGAGGACGGTTTTCTCACCGTTGATGACAAGTGTGTGACCGGCATTGTGGCCGCCCTGGTAACGGACAACATAATTAGCACGTTCAGTCAGAAGATCTACGATTTTACCTTTGCCTTCATCACCCCATTGGGTGCCAAGGACGACAACGTTCTTACCCATTTTCCAAAACCACCGATTGCTTAAAAAAGGATTCTACCATCTGAAAAATTCACTTTCAGCATTTTTAGCATACGATTGCGCACTTTTTTTGACGTAATTCTCATCATGCTGCTATACGTGGTATCCCATGACAGGCCGGACGTCTGTCTTTACAGGCATCAGCGGCTCACCATATAAAAGATAACCATACCGGCAACCACCAGCCCGCCGCCAAAACGGCGCAGCAGGGTGTCCGGTAGCCGTGTCATTGCCGCAATGAATTTCCGCCAGCCGCCCGGATACAACATCGGGCCCAACCCTTCAAGAACCAATACCAGGGCCAGAGCCATCCATATTGTTGAATTCATAGTCTTTATCCAATAAAAAAGGCCGGCGATGGGCCGGCCTGAACATTTAACACCGCCTGTCAGTGCGTCGTCTGAGCGGGTGATTTCATAAACCTTAAGAAATCACTGTCCGGGCTCATCACGATCACATCACGATCACCTTTAAAACTATTTTCATAAGCGCGCAGGCTTCTGACAAAGGTAAAGAAGTCCGGATCTTTACTGAAGGCATCCGCAAATAATTTTGTGGCTTCTGCATCCCCTTCACCCCGGGTGATCAGCGCCTGGCGTTGTGCTTCTGCCAGTGTTTTGGTCACCTGATAATCGGCCTGGGCGCGTATTTTCTCAGCTTCTTCCTGGCCCTGAGAACGCTGGCTACGGGCAACAGATTCACGTTCCGCACGCATACGGTTATAAATCGCATCAGAGACTTCCGCCGGTAAGTTGATTTGTTTAATGCGGACATCAACAACATCAATACCCAGGGCTGCCATACTGTTCGGATTCACGGCCGCGACTTTGCCCTGAGTTTCTTTCTCTACCCGGGCTGCCGCACTGGCAATAGCATCGTCTGCTGCCGGCGTCCGGACGTCATCATCCACCCCGGCACTCCCGGTATTCAGTGCATCACGCACATCGGTGGTCAGACGGCCCCGCGAATCAGTCACAATGTCTTTCACATCCAGCCGGCCCATTTCTGAACGCAGACGGTCACTGAACTTGCGTTTCAGTAACAGCTCTGCCTGAGAAATATCTCCCCCGCCGGTCGCCAGGTAATAGCGACTGAAATCACTGATACGCCATTTGATATAGGAATCGACAATCAGATCTTTCTTCTCTTTGGTCACAAAACGATCCGCCTGGTTATCCATCGTTTGAATACGTGCATCCAGGGTTTTCACTGTTTCAAAGAACGGGATTTTGAAATGCAGGCCTGGCGAATAGACCAGTGGCTTGTTTTCATTATCGCGTAATACTTTACCAAAGCGAACAACGATGCCCCGCTGCCCTTCCGGCACAATAAACATTGAGGTGAACAGCAGTACCAGCACGACCACTGCGACAACTATTACAGATTTACGCATTATTCCTCTCCTTCGCGCAAGCCATCATTACGCAGTGCATTCGCTCTGCGCTGATCCATAATGCTTTCCGTCGATAATGACGACGTATTACGACGTGTATTAACGGCAGAAGAGGCTGCTGATGGAGCTTTCAGCGGAGGGACGGTTTGACGAGCCCCGTGACTTTGCGAAGTTGATCCGCCATTCATTAATTGATCAAGGGGAAGTACCATCAGATTATTGCTTTTATCCCCGACAACCACTTTGCGGGTTTCGGATAATACCCGTTCCATGGTATCGATATACAGACGCTCTTTGGTTATCTGAGGTGCCGCTTTATATTCCGGCAGGATTTCAGAGAAACGAGCGACCTCACCCTGCGCTTCCAGTACCGTCCGTTCTTTGTACGCACGGGCTTCTTCCAGAATACGCTGAGCCTGTCCATTGGCGCGCGGCTGAACTTCGTTAGCATAAGCCTCGGCTTCACGCACGTACTGCTCACGGTTTTCACGTGCAGCAATCGCATCATCAAATGCGGCTTTCACCTGCTCCGGAGGACGAGCTGCCTGGAAGTTAACATCCAGTATGCTGATCCCCATATGGTATGGACGGATCGTTTCTTCAATTTCACGCTGGGTTTCACTGCGGACCACAGTCCGGCCTTCCGTCAGTACACGATCCATCGTCGAGCGACCAATCACACCACGTAAGGCACTGTCTGTCGCCTGGCGCAGGCTGTCATCCGCATCGGTGACGGAATAAAGATACTGTTCAGGATCGGTGACCTGATATTGGACGTTCATTTCAACATGAACCACGTTTTCATCAGACGTCAGCATCGCTCCGGAAGTCGCGAGCTCTCTGACGGCCTCAACGTTAACGGCACGCACATGGTCGATAAAGGTCGGCTTCCAGTTCAGGCCGGGTTCAACCAGATGGCTGAACTTACCAAAACGGGTAACCACCCCACGTTCTGCTTCACCGATAGTGTAAAAACCACTGGCTGCCCAGACCACCACCGCAATAAGTACCACCACGCCGGCGATTTTTCCGCCCGGCTGACCGGTGCCGCCTGATTTTGATCCGCCAAATTTACCCAGCTTCTCGCTGAGTTTACGGAATACATCGTCTAAATCAGGGGGTCCCTGATCACGCCCGCCACGATTATCCCCGGGGTTAGCGCCTTTTTTATTGCGGCTCCCCCAAGGATCGCGGTCCTGTCCGTTATTACCGGGCTGATTCCACGCCATGCTTACACTCCATTTATAGTAATTGCGGTGAAAATTTTAAGTGCGGTGGTATCGGATACTGAGATACGTCGTTCTGGTATTGAAAAAATAAATCAGACAATATAATCAATCACAGATGGCTCCTGCTTACACATCCTGCGCCAGTCAACGACGGGCATCCGGATGTGCAGGCCTGTGCTGCCATCATCTTCATTCCATTCTTTTTCGATCGCATGTAACTGGTAAAAGCGGCTGCGTAACTTACCGGCATGAGGCGGCAGACGTAATTCGTACTGAGCAATTTCCCCCGCCAGACGTTCAGAAAGCGCCTGCCAGAGCAAAGGAATGCCGGCACCGCTTTGTGCCGATAACCAGACACGGACCGGCATATTCTCTTCATTGCGATCGATTCGCGGCTCAAAACCTTCCAGCCGGTCTATCTTATTCATCACCAGTAATGCCGGGATTTCATCGGCTTCAATTTCGGCCAGCACTTCATCAACGGCATCAATATTTTCATCCAGACGCACATCCGCCGCATCGACAACATGCATCAGCAGCGATGCCTCACGGGTTTCCTGTAACGTTGCTTTAAATGCAGCCACCAGGTCATGCGGCAGGTGACGAATGAAACCCACCGTATCGGCAAGAACCACATCCCCGACATCCGCGATATGCAGACGGCGTAACGTAGGGTCCAGCGTGGCAAATAACTGGTCAGCGGCATAAACGTCAGCCGACGTCACCTTGTTAAACAGGGTGGATTTCCCGGCGTTGGTATACCCCACCAGCGACACGGTAGGAATATCCGCTTTTGCCCGCGCCTGACGCCCCTGCTCACGCTGCTTTTCCACGCGACTCAGGCGCGAGAGGATCAGACTGATGCGATTACGCAGTAAACGGCGGTCCGTTTCCAGCTGGGTTTCACCGGGCCCGCGCAAACCTATCCCGCCTTTCTGGCGTTCCAGATGGGTCCAGCCTCTGACCAGCCGTGTCGCCAGATGACGTAACTGAGCCAGTTCGACCTGCAATTTACCTTCATGGGTACGAGCACGCTGCGCAAAAATATCGAGGATCAAGCCGGTACGATCAACGACCCGGCACTGACAGATAGCTTCCAGGTTACGTTCCTGAGCCGGGGATAATGCATGATCAAACAGGACGACGGAGGCACCGGTCGCTTTGACCGCATCAGCAATTTCCTGTGCTTTTCCTTCGCCCACAAAATATTTGGGGTGGGGCGCCTTGCGGCTACCGGTCACTACCTGCAGGGCTTCTACGCCCGCAGAAGATACGAGTGTTTCAAATTCCTGTAAATCTTCCTGATCCCGGTCCTGGGTAAACCAGATATGGACCAGAACAGCCTGCTCGCCAGCTTCATAACGCTCAAACAAGCGAAAACCTCTCTTAATAAAAAAACCAGGGCGGCGGCCTTGTTACAGACACCGACCCTGGAATTACAGTGACAAATTACTCTGCGCTATCACCGTCTTGTTGTGACTGAGCAGATGCAGTTCCATTATTATGATAGTTACTGCCACCCGCCGGCGCATTAGTGTGGTGAGATACCGGTCGTGACGGTACTACCGTAGAGATAGCGTGCTTATACACCATCTGGCTGACGGTATTTTTTAACAGAATGACGAATTGATCGAAGGATTCGATCTGACCTTGCAATTTAATACCATTAACCAGATAAATCGAAACCGGTACACGTTCGCGACGCAATGCGTTTAAAAACGGGTCTTGTAATGATTGCCCTTTAGCCATTCTATCTTTTCCTTATATGCTTGTTGTTTATTATTTCAGAACCAACAGTTTAAAATTGCGAAAATTTTGCGCACGGTAACCCGTCAATTGTACACAATCACCCAATGTTAGCACTAACTACCTTCATTATTGCTTCCTGTGCTAACAGAGGTTGATCACTGTCAAGCCAGTGGACATTTTCCCATCCCCGTAACCAGGTGATCTGCCGCTTGGCCAGCTGTCGTGTCGCGCAGATCCCGCGAAAAACCATTTCATCGTAATCGATTTCACCCGATAACCATGACCACATCTGGCGATACCCTACACAGCGGACAGAGGGCATATCTGTATGCAAATCACCCCGCATAAATAATTTTCGCACTTCTGTCTCAAACCCCGACGCCAGCATCTGCTGAAAACGCAATGCGATGCGCTGGTGCAACAATTCGCGACTGGAGGGAGCAATTGCAAACTGTATGACATCATAAGGTAACGCTTCGCCAGATGTTTTTGTCAGCCCTGTTAAAGTTTTACCTGAAATATAGAAAACTTCCAGTGCCCTCGACAGTCTCTGGGGATCATTCGGATGAATACGATGCCCTGCTTCAGGATCAATACGGCATAAATCCTGATGAAGCGCTTCCCAGCCTTCCGCTTCCGCTCTTGCTTCTATCTGCCGGCGAATTTCCGGGTCAGCCGCAGGCAACGGGGATAACCCCTCCAGTAATGCCTTGTAATAGAGCATTGTCCCGCCCACCAGCAATGGAATACGCCCGCTCTGTGAAATTTCATTCATTTCTTTCAGAGCATCACGGCGAAACTCTGCCGCCGAATAGGCCTGTGCCGGGTCACGAATATCCAGCAGACGATGCGGCGCCAGTGCCAGTTCTTCTGCGGAAGGTTTGGCTGTCCCGATATCCATACCTTTATAAATTAATGCAGAGTCGACACTGATAATTTCTACCGGCAGTTTCTGGCGTAATGCTATGGCCTGGGCCGTTTTACCGGAAGCCGTCGGCCCCATCAGGAAAATAGCCTTTGGCCGGCCGGACTGATTTATTTCACTCATTTTTCAACGCTTCAAATACATTGTTTAAATCTACTGCCTGTAATAATCCGGCGGGAGGAGCGGTCACCAGTGACGGTGTCAGCCTCTCCAGGTCTGCCAGTAAAGCAATAGCCTGTGAGTGATTCCATTCAGAGTGTCCGGTGTTACAGCGGGTTGCCAGCCATCGGGCAAGCTGCTCTGCACTGACCTCTGATTGTCGGGCAAGATAGCCTAACAGCTCCGGAATCAAGTTTTGTAAATGTTGTGTGCGCAATGGTAAAGGCACCCCACGCAATGTGACATGCTGGGCATCCGTCGCAAACTCCAGCCCCATAGACTGCAACGATTCACTGTGTATGGACAGTGCCTGACGCTCTGATTTTTCTGTTTTCAGCCGGACAGGGATCAGTAAGGGCTGAGAGCGCAGAGGGGCCTCCCCCGGCTGCAACTGAGCCTGGATAAGCCAACGCGAGGCCACTGGCAGAGAAATAAGTTGCAGTCCCTCCTGATGTTCGGTCAGCGCATAGGCCTGACGCAGAACGGTCAGCACCCGGCCAAAACTTCGCGGGTGTGAGGCTAATGGCACGCCGGGATCCGCTGACTGACTCCGCTCCGGGGCTGAAACCTTCTCCTGTGCTGACGCCGGTAGCTGAGCCGAAGAGAGCATCCGCTGGTACAGCTCCCCTTCCCGGGTCTGATAACGCGGTGCGGTATAGGAGACCGGGGGCGTAGCCCCGGCACCGCGGCTGGCGGTTTGCTCCCGCCTCCGGCCACTGTCATCGGCCGGCACCGCACCGCGGTCGGCCGTCGCTGGCCGCGTTGGTGAAGCATACAGGTTCTCCCCTGCGGCGCTTCTGTTCGTTGCCCCGGAGGTCACCGGTGTCTCCGTCATCTCCGGCAGTGTTTCCGTCGCACTTTGTAACGCACTCAGTACGCCCTGGTAAATAAAGTCATGGACCAGTCGCGATTGGTGAAAACGGACTTCATGTTTTGCCGGATGAACATTCACATCCACCTGGTGCGGGTCGATGGTCAGGTAAAGGACATAGGCGGGCTGCTGATCTGCTCCCAGTTTATCCTGGTAGGCCTGCCGGATAGCGTGATTGATGAGTTTATCGCGCATCATACGGCCATTCACATAGCAGTACTGTAAGTCTGAGAACTGCCCTGCCGCACGGGGGTCTGCCACCCAACCGGTCAGGCCCAGAGAATCATGCTGCCATTCGAGATGCAGAGCATGTTCAAGGAAGGCGGACCCGCAGATGGCGGCCAGCCGGCGCTCCTGCTGCTTCTGTTCACTGGCTGCGCGGTAATGACGAACCCGTTTACCATTGTGGCTGAGGGAGAACTCCACATCAAAACGCACTAAGGCAATGCGGCGGATCACTTCATCAATATGTGCAAATTCAGTTTTTTCGGTACGCAGAAACTTTCGCCGGGCCGGTGTGTTATAGAACAGGTCCAGGACTTCCAGAGTGGTACCGCAGGGATGCGCTGCCGGTTTGAGAGAAACGTCCATTTCCCGCCCCTGAGCATACGCCTGCCATGCCCCTTCCTGCGCTTCCGGACGGGAGGTCAGTGTCAGTCGTGACACTGAACTGATACTGGCCAGGGCTTCACCGCGAAACCCCAGGCTCATAATGGCTTCCAGATCATCCAGGCTGGCGATTTTACTGGTCGCATGACGGGCTAATGCCATCGGGAGTTCATCTTTCGCTATCCCGCAACCATTATCACGGATGGATATCCGCCTGGCGCCACCTTTATCAATTTCTATCTCAATGCGGGTCGCCCCGGCATCCAGGCTGTTTTCTGTCAGCTCTTTAACGACCGAGGCCGGTCTTTCAACCACTTCTCCGGCGGCGATTTGGTTCGCCAGTTGAGGTGGTAATATTTTTATTGTCATTCCCTTCCTCACAGAACGTTGATGACCAGAAGTTCTCTTCTGTCAGCGGATCATGGCGGAGAGATTGTCAGTGTCTGGCCCAGCATGACATTTTCAGAACGCATATGATTTTGCTGCATTATACGCGTTGAGCTCACACCATACTTAGCGGAAATACTACTGAGTGTATCTCCTCTGACCACTTTATGCCGGACAATTGCCGGAGGTTTGGTCGCTAACGTATTTTGCGGGTTCCCCCCGGTTGCGGGGATTTTCAGACGCTGCCCTGTCATCACATTTTCGTTCTTCAGACGGTTAAGATCAATCAGCACACGGTTCGTCACACCATAACGCCGTGCAATTCCTGTCAGCGTTTCACCCTGCCGCACAACATGGATCGCTGATGAAACAGGCCTGGCCGGTATGGCAGGTTGCGCTTTATTCTCTCTGTCCGGCACATTTTGCTGAGGGTGCAGTTTAAAATAGTTATGCAGCCCTGAGTAAATCGCTCTGGCAATCTTATCCTGATAGGCGCTGGTTCCCAGCAGACGTTCTTCCTTCCGGTTACTGATAAATCCGGTTTCAACCAGTAAGGAGGGAATATCCGGCGAACGCAATACCCCAAGGCTCGCATGTTCAGGCAAGCGTTTATGCATCACTGTTACAACCCGTAGCTGCTGGATCACTTTGACCGCAACGTCATACCCTACGCGCTGTGAATGGCCAAACTGCAAGTCCAGTACCGCCTGACTGAAATACGGATCCGCCTGATTGTTTGCCAGAAGATCACCCGCACCGCCCAGTAATTCAGACTGTTTTTCTCTCTTTTCGAGCCAGCCTGCCATTTCTGAGTTTGCCCGCCGGTTGGAAAGCACCCAGACAGAAGCCCCCGTGGCAGAACGATTCGGGGCCGAATCCGCATGAATGGAGAGCAGCAGATTCGCCTTTTCTTTGCGTGCAACCTCAGAACGCCCCTTCACGGAGACATAGTAGTCCCCGGTTCGGGTCATAACGGCTTTAAACATAGGGTCTGCATTCAGCAGTTTTTGCAGTTTACGGGCGATGGCGATGGTGACATTTTTCTCTTTAAGCCCGTTCTGGCCTATTGCCCCGGGATCCTGGCCACCATGCCCGGCATCAATAGCGATGATCACCCGGTCGTTATTACGGATCTTACCGCCGGGATACGTTGTCGTATTGCTATTCGTCACCGTCGCCCCATTCTGCCCTTTGAAAGGGTCACTGGCCGGCGTCGCTTTCGCGGCCGAAGTGACGGCATTTTTTCCATGCAAAGAAAAAATAACCTGATATTCATCCCCCTGCACATTCATCCGGGTCGTGGTTTTCGCCGACTGTGTCAGCTCAAAGACCAGGCGAAAGCTGTTCGCATTAACCGGTTTGCTGGTACGAATACGCTTTACGATATTCTCACCACTAAAATTCAGCGGCAGGCCTTTAATCACCCCCGACTGATTGATATCCATCACTACCCGTTCGGGTTTATGGAGAGAAAACCATGAGTAGGTGGGTTTACCGTTAAAATGCAGTGTCACCGTGGCCAGTGAACCGCCATTATCGACACTGATATTGGATAACGATGCTGCAACACTTAGCCCCGGCAACAGGAGGGTCAGTAGCAATAACAGTCCATACCGGGACAAATGCCGTAAGGTCATACTCCATCCCTGTCTGTGACCGACTTCGCGACAATATTTTCCCCATAAGGGGTATGGGCAACGATCTCTGCCTGCCGGCAGTCGTCCACGTAACTCATGGTGATCGTCAGATCCGGCTCAGGTAAAAAGCCTTTTCCCTGCTGTGGCCATTCGACCAGGCAGATAGCCTCTGCGCCGAAATAATCACGGATCCCCATAAATTCCAGTTCTTCAGGATCCGCCAGACGATACAGATCGAAATGGTAAACAGTACGCTGCCCAAGGGTATAAGGTTCCACCAGGGTGTAGGTCGGGCTTTTCACGTTCCCCTGATGCCCGAGCGCCTGGATAAAACCACGACTAAAGGTGGTTTTTCCGGCCCCCAGATCACCGTGCAGATAGATAACCGTGGCACGGTGACTGGCCTGTGCAAGAGATGCGCCTAAAGCCAGAGTGGCCGATTCATCAGGTAAAGCGATAACAGAGGTTTTCATTCTTTATTTTACGTTCATATCAGGATTAACAAATCGCCTAAGCGGAATAAATAAATCACTGGCTAACATACCACGCATGCCTGATTCGCTGGCAACAGCATCGGCCGCGGCACTATGGGCGACGACACCGGCGCAGGCCGCATCATAAAGAGAGAGTTTCTGCCCGGCAAGTGCGGCAATCACACCGCTCAGCACGTCTCCCATCCCCCCGGTCGCCATCCCGGGATTCCCTGCATCGGCAATCGTCATTTCGTCTTTGAAAGACGTGATCAGCGTGCCTGCCCCTTTCAGTACGACAACCCCGCCATAACGCCGTGTCAGTTCGCGTGCGGCCTGTAGCCGGTCGCGTTCGACAGCACTGACCGTCGACCCAAGTAATCGAGCGGCTTCACCGGGGTGAGGGGTAAGAATTCGATTTTGACGTGTATCGGGGTCGATTGCCAGAAGGTTAAGGGCATCAGCATCCCAAAGTGTGTCTTTTTTACTTTTTTTTACCTGGTTCAGGATCTGTCGGGCACGCTGGCTCTGGCCCAGTCCCGGACCGATAACCAGCATATCGGCCCATTCCAAAGCTTCCTGCAGTTTTTCGTCCGAGGCTTCGGCAACCATCAGTTCCGGACGTGCGCTCAGAATGGCCGGGATATTGCTGGCGTGAGTCAATACTCTGACCAGGCCAGCTCCGCTGCGTAATGCCGCCTCTGCGGCAAGGCGTATTGCTCCCCCGGTCCCTTCTGCGCCCCCGATGAAGACTAACCGCCCATTATTCCCTTTATGGGACGTCCCCTGACGGGGCTGCAGCCACCGCGACAGATCCCGCGCGGTTCTGCGCCAGATCGGCGCTGCAGTCAGTACCGGGTCAGGTAGCGTTCCGAGAGGATCCAGCGTCACCCTGCCGCAATAATCCCGCGCTTTACCGGTCAGCAGTCCGGCTTTCAGCGCGATAAAACTCAGTGTCACGGTGGCCTTGATAGCAGCCCCCGGTACTGCCCCGCTATCCGCCATGACGCCGGAAGGGATGTCCAGGGCCAGGATAGGCACCTGCCGTTGGCGGGTTTTTTCGATCAACGACAGATAAGGATCTTCAGGTGCGCGATTCAGACCGATCCCCAGCAAAGCATCAACGATCAGATCCTCCTGCCCGATCCACTCCCCGTCTGCAGGCTGACATTCCCCGCCACAGGCCAGCCATTGATCTCTGGCTTGTGCGGCTTCCGGCGGAAGATCTTTATGATCACACGCCATCACACTGACGGTATAACCCGCCATACTTGCCAGGGTCGCCAGTACATAACCATCCCCGCCATTATTTCCGGCCCCGCATAAGATGCGTAAATGCCGTGCTGCCGGCCAGGTCTGCCGCAGATACGTAAACGCAGCCATACCTGCCTGCTGCATCAGCTGCCAGCAGGTAATATCACCGCTCTCACACAGAGCACGTTCGAGTTCAGGGAAGGCGTTAACCGGCCAGACAGCCGACGATGAAGAAAGATCCTGATGATGCTCAGACATTGGCGACCTCTTAATCACGGGAAAGAGAGGCCGACAGGATAACATAGCAGGCAAAAATAGGGAGCCGGTCCCTGACAGGCACGTATTCGCCACACAGATACCTGGCTAAATCATTTTATAGGGTTTCTTTTTGCAGGAGATCTTTGTCTGTGGATAAAAATAAAAATATCTTTTTTATTCAAGGTATACAGAGGGAAAATGACGAAAGTCACATTGCGGTGAAAATAAAATATTTTTATTTAAATCAATCGGTTGCTAACTATCTCTGGCAATGACTGTATACAGGAGAGCGAAGGTAAAAAAAGGTTAAAACTGTGGATAACTCTGTTTACAGACTACAAAAAAGATGCCTGTATAGGGCACTCACGGATGAATCCTTTGTAAAAATAAAGGCTTTCCTTTGTGCGGTACGAAATAGCACATCAGAGATACAGTATTTCGGGGAGGCGTATTATGCAGAGAACGCACTGTGATAGCAACTAGCAAACGCAATGATGCGCACTGATCGATGGTTATTTATACAAATAGCTAAACGCTGACGCAGCCCCGGGGATCAGCCTCCCGGAATACATGATAAATATCAGCAGGGTAGATAGATCCTCTGTATGACAAACGATCCTTTGCCGATCGCCCGACAAAAAGTAAAAAAGTGGCGGATCTGGCGAAGAGAAGTTATTCAGCTATATCTGATTTCTTGCTAAGCTGAAGTTAACTGCTGGCATTAACGTCCGGCATGCCAATAACAGTTCACAAAACATCAATTATAACGGCAGCCTGGTGACAGGACATTATGGGTACTGAGGAAGACAATGAATAACCAAGAAATCATCTGGTACAACGGCGAATGGAGCACGACAGATAAACCTGCGATTGGTATCACCGATCATGCATTATGGATGGCCTCTACTGTGTTTGACGGCGCGCGCGCTGTCAAAGGCCATCTTCCGGACCTGGAAGCCCACTGTCAGCGCGCTATTCGCTCCGCGCTTTCTATGGGAATGGAACCTAAAATTACCGCAGACGAAATTATTCGTTTAGTCCACCAGGGGCTGGCCCGCCTTCCTCACGATACCGATTACTACATTAAAGTTCTGTTCTTCTCTCCTGGCGGGTTCCTGCTGCCGGATCCTGAAAGCACAACTTTTGCATTACATATTTTTGAAACAGCCCTGCCGGAAGATAACGGATTCAGCGCAACGTTCAGTCCGTTCCGTCGCCCCGACGCGACCATGGCTCCCACGGAAGCCAAAGCTTCCTGCCTGTATCCGAATACACAACGTATTATCCGGGAAGCCAGCCAGCGTGACTTTTACACCGCAGTGGTACTGGACGGTGAAGGAAATGTGGCAGAATTTGCAGCGGCTAACCTGTGGATCGTCAAAAATGGTACGGCCTATACCCCGGTGCCTAACGGGACTTTCCTGAACGGAATTACCCGTCAGCGGGTGATTGCCCTGTTACGTGAAGACGGTATTACGGTAGAAGAAGTGACGTTAACCCCGGAAGATGTCCTGAATGCAGACGAAATCTTCAGTACCGGTAACCACGGTAAGGTTCTGCACTGTAACCGTATTGAAGACAGAGAGCTGACCCGTGGCCCTGTCAGTGCCCGTGCCCGTGAGCTATATCAGGCCTTTACCGAAGCCTCAGAAAAAGTTCAGGGGTGAAGTCACCGCGGATAAGGTAACGCATAGCGTCCGCCTTCCCCTGTCATCCGGCAATATCGATCAGCGTACCTGGTGCGCTGATTTTTTTTACCCGCGATTCCCGGCACAGCAAATCAGCAAATCAGCAAATCAGCAAATCAGCAAATCAGCAAATCAGCAAATCAGCAAATCAGCAAATCAGCAAATCAGCAAATCAGCAAATCAGCAAATCAGCAAATCAGCAAATCAGCAAATCAGCAAATCAGCAAATCAGCAAATCAGGATAAGAAAGAGAAGTGTCAAACGGAAGAAAATACCGAAGAAAATCTGGAGCGGGAAACGAGACTCGAACTCGCGACCCCGACCTTGGCAAGGTCGTGCTCTACCAACTGAGCTATTCCCGCATTAGGAGGTACAACTGCAACTACGTTTATTCTCTGGAGCGGGAAACGAGACTCGAACTCGCGACCCCGACCTTGGCAAGGTCGTGCTCTACCAACTGAGCTATTCCCGCATCGGAGGATACTACTGCAACTACTTTTTTTAATCTGGAGCGGGAAACGAGACTCGAACTCGCGACCCCGACCTTGGCAAGGTCGTGCTCTACCAACTGAGCTATTCCCGCGCCGGCAACGACATAAATTCTTCATCGTTACGGGGTGCGAATTATACGAGAATAATTCCGCTACGCAAGCCCCGTTACCAATATTTTTGCAGCTTTTCGTCTGACTGATGATTAATGCATCATGTTGTTGTCAGATTAGTCAACTTTACTTAAAGACTGAGGAAATTATCCCGGTAGTAGCGCAATTCAGCCACTGACTCACGAATATCATCCAGTGCCTGATGCGTCCCCGCTTTACTGAAACCCGGCAGGATTTCCGGTTTCCAGCGACGAGCCAGCTCTTTCAGCGTACTCACATCCAGTGCCCGGTAATGGAACCATGCTTCCAGTTCAGGCATATACTTGTAGAGGAAACGGCGATCCTGACCGATACTGTTCCCGCAAATAGGGGAGGCATTCGCGGGGACCCACTGTTTTAAAAATTCCAGCGTGGCAAGCTCTGCCGCCCGGTCATCGTACTGACTCTGCTTAACCCGTTCAACCAGACCGCTGCCGGTATGGGTACGAACATTCCAGTCATCCATCAGAGACAGTTGTTCGGCGGACTGGTGAACCGCAATCACTGGCCCTTCGGCAAGAATATTCAGGTCCGCATCGGTCACCAGCGTTGCGATTTCTATGATCCGATCCCGTTCCGGGTCCAGGCCGGTCATTTCGAGGTCAATCCAAATCAGATTGTTTTCACTTGCAGTTGCCATACACTCTCTCACCGTTGCTAAAATCGTCTATTGATGACTAATAATGGTATCATAGACGTTTTGTCCCGCCGGGCGAAGTCTGGCAAATCATGAGAGGAAGTGTGAGCAAAAATAAACTGTCAAAAGGTCAGCAGCGTCGTGTTAATGCTAACCATCAGCGACGCCTGAAAACACGACCGGAAAAAGCAGAGCCTGATGACAGCCTCTTTAGCGAACCGGAAGAAGGGATTGTGATCAGCCGCTTTGGTATGCATGCCGATGTGGAAGACAGCACGGGGAATATTCTGCGGTGTAATATCCGCCGGACTATCCGTTCACTGGTCACCGGTGACCGTGTGGTCTGGCGCGCACCACAAAGTGGTGCCGGGAAAGGGATTGTCGAAGCCGTTCATGAAAGAACCTCGATGCTGACCCGCCCGGATTATTACGACGGCCTGAAGCCGATCGCTGCCAATATTGATCAGATTGTCATTGTGTCGGCCATTTTACCGGAATTATCGCTGAATATTATCGACCGCTATCTGGTGGCCTGTGAAACGCTGGGGGTTGCGCCACTGCTGGTGTTGAATAAAACCGATCTGCTGGATGAGGCGGCACGGGCCTTTGTGAACGAGCAAATGGATATTTACCGCAGGATCGGGTATCCGGTATTGATGGTATCGAGCTACGAACGTCAGGGACTGGAACCCCTGGAGCAGGCACTGACTGACAGGATCAGTATTTTTGCAGGCCAGTCCGGTGTGGGTAAATCCAGCCTGCTGAACCGGCTGTTAGGACTGGATGCCGCCAGTGAAGATGAGATCCTGACCAATGATGTGTCAGATAATTCAGGTCTGGGCCAGCACACCACTACCGCCGCCCGCCTGTATCACTTCCCGCAGGGCGGAGATGTGATCGACTCCCCGGGGGTCAGGGAGTTTGGTCTCTGGCATCTGGAACCGGAACAAATTACCCGGGGATTTGTCGAATTTGCGGACTATCTTGGTCATTGTAAATTCCGCGACTGCAAACATGATAACGATCCGGGTTGTGCAATACGTCAGGCCGTAGAAGACGGCAAGATTGACGAAGTACGCTTCGAAAGTTACCACCGTATTCTGGAAAGCATGGCACAGGTTAAAGTCCGGAAAAACTTTTCTGTCAGTGAGGACTAACTGACATACTGGCGGGATCGCCAATTTACCAGGGTCGCCTGAGTTGCGCCCGCTTTTATCTGCATATCGTGATCATGCCAGGAGGCAACATGCTCGAAAAAATTAAACTTGGCATCAATGCTGTTTTACCTAAAAAAGCGCTAACCGAACTGGCTGGCTGGGCTGCCAGCCGTCGCGGAGGATGGCTTACCCGTTCAGTAATAGACCTGTTTGTCTGGTACTATAAAGTGGACATGTCTGAGGCGGTGAAGAAAGAAACGTCGGCCTACCCGACCTTCAATGACTTCTTCGTCCGTCCGTTAAAAGAAGGTGCCCGCCCGATTGATAACGACCCTAATCTGCTGGTCCAGCCCGCAGATGGTGCCGTGAGTCAGGCCGGACGTATCGAAGAAAATCAGATCTTCCAGGCAAAGGGTCATCAGTACACCCTGGAAGCCTTACTCGCAGGTGATGAGCGCCGTGCCGCCGATTTTTACAACGGCCAGTTTGTAACTACTTACCTCGCGCCGCGTGATTACCACCGTGTCCATATGCCCTGCAATGGTATCCTGCGCGAAATGGTGTATGTGCCCGGAGACCTGTACTCCGTGAATCCGCTGACTGCGCGCAATATTCCCAACCTGTTTGCCCGTAACGAGCGCGTGATTTGCTACTTTGATACCGACTTCGGCCCGATGGTTCAGATACTGGTCGGTGCCACCATTGTCGGCAGTATCGAAACGGTCTGGGCAGGAACCATTACGCCACCACGTGAAGGGGTGATTAAGCGCTGGCACTACCCTGCAGCAGAGACAGAAGGTGCAGTTGTGCTACTGAAAGGTGATGAAATGGGCCGCTTTAAGCTCGGTTCCACAGTCATTAATCTGTTTGCAAAAAATAAAGTCATGCTGAGTGAGTCTCTGGAAGCCGAAGCGAAAACCCGACTGGGACAGCCTCTGGCCAGAACTTTCTCTGAGACTCCCTCTGACAGTCCTGTCACTGAGTAAGCCCGGAGAACGATGACGTGCGCGTGATTGTGGCTTTACTGCTGAGCCTCGGGCTCAGCTTTTCACTGTATGCGGCCCCGCTTCCCGAGGCCGCACAGATAAAACAGGCGCTGGAAACAGCTAAAAACAGTAAAGCCAGCCCGGCGCAGGCAGAACTGGTTCAGACGTTACAGACTGCCCTGGATTTTATCGATCAGCGTACCGCATCGATCGAGCAGGCACGTCAGTATCAGTCTGTTATCGATAATTTCCCTAAATTGTCCCGGGAAATACAGCAGCAAATTGTCTCGGTGACAGATACCCCGAAAACGGTCAGTCCGTCACTGAGCAGTAATGAGCTGGAGCAGGAGATTTTACGGGTCAGCAGCCAGTTACTGGAAGAAGGCCGTCAGGCCCAGCAGGAACAGGATCGGGTCCGGGAAATCAGTGATTCCATCACACAATTGCCGCAGCAACAAACCGAAGCCAGGCGGGCGCTGACTGACAGTGATCATCGTCTGCAAAGTCTTTCCGTTTCTGCCACTGCCCGCGGGCAAGCCACGGCCTGGGCACGTGAAACCGGGAATGCCGCAAGCAAAGCCCGTGTCAACGAACTGGAACTGGCTCAGTTGTCTGCAAGTAATCGTCAGGAGCTGGCACGATTACGGGCTGAGCTGCATCAGAAGACCATGACGCAGCTGGATAACTATCTGCAGGCACTGAGAAACCAGCTGAATACCCTGCGCCAGCAGGAAGCACAACAGGCACTGGAACGTACCGAGCAACTGGCTGAAAACAGCGGTGAGCTTCCTCCCGGTATCAGTGAACAGTTCCGTATCAACCGCGATCTTTCCAACGATTTGAATCAACAGGCTCAGCGGATGGATCTGGTGGCCTCTCAGCAGAGACTCGCCGCCAGCCAGACTCTGCAGGTCAGACAGGCGCTCAGCACACTGCGGGAGCAATCTCAATGGCTTGGCGAATCTAACCTGCTGGGAGAAGCCCTGCGTGCTCAGGTCGCCCGCCTGCCGGAAGTCCCGAAACAGCAACAGATTGACAGTGAAATGGGTGAGTTGCGGGTACAACGGCTGCATTATGAAGATCTGCTAAGCCGGCAAGGGAGTTTGCACTCACTGACCCAGGAAGATGGCACTCCCCTGACCACCAGCCAGACACGTATTCTGGATGCCCAGCTACGCACCCAGCGCGAATTACTCGGCTCGCTGATCTCCGGTTGTGATTCTCTGATTCTGGAGATCACCAAACTTAAAGTGGCCAATACCCAATTGCAGGATGCATTGGATGATGTGAAAGATGCCACCCACCGCTATCTGTTCTGGACGGCTGATGTAGGCCCGGTCACCTTCCATTATCCGGTGCAGGTCGTCCAGGATCTGTCACGTCTCCTTTCCCTCGATACTTTCGGGCAACTGGGTAAAGCCACAATAATGATGTTTACCAGCAGAGAAACCATTGTCCCTATCCTGGGGGCATTCTTTCTGGTGGTCATCAGTATCAGTTCGCGTCGTCATTACCAGGCTTTCCTCGAACGCTCAGCCGGTAAAGTCGGAAAAGTCACCCTGGATAAATTCAGCCTTACCGTGCGTACCGTCTTCTGGTCAATTCTGGTTGCGCTTCCCCTGCCGGTATTATGGGCGGCGCTCGGGTATGGTCTTCAGCATGCCTGGCCTTATCCCATCGCCGTGGCGATTGGCGACGGTGTTACCGCAACTCTGCCGGTATTATGGGCATTTATGATCAGTGCGGCCTTTGCCAGACCCCATGGATTGTTTATTACACACTTCCGCTGGCCACAAGCCAGTGTCGCCAAAGCGATGCGCTACTACTCCCTGACGGTGGGTGTCATTGTACCGCTCATTATGGTGCTGATTACCTTCGATAATCTTGAAGACCGCCAGTTTTCTGCCTCTCTGGGCAGACTTTGCTTCATTTTTATCTGTATCTCTCTGACTGTCGTGACAAACGCTCTGAAACGGGCTGGCTTGCCGTTGTATTTTGACCGCCAGGGCAACAGTGACAACATGACCAATACCATTCTCTGGGATGTCATGATGGCTATTCCTCTGATTGCTGCGCTCGCGTCCTGCATCGGGTACCTGGCAACCGCACAGGCACTGCTGGCACGTCTGGAGAGCTCACTGGCTATCTGGTTTGTACTGTTAGTAATTTATCATGTTATACGTCGCTGGATGCTTATCCAGCGACGCAGAATTGAGTTCGATCGTGCACGACAGAAACGCGCAGATATGCTTGCCAGCCGTGCCCGTAACGGTGAAGAAGAAAAAGAGCATAACGGCTTCAGTAACGACTCTTATGATGTTGATGAACCCGTTATCGACCTCGATACCATCAGTGCCCAGTCGCTGCGCCTGGTGCGTTCCTTATTGACGCTGGTGGCGTTAGTCTCACTGATTTTACTGTGGTCAGAGCTGCATTCTGCCTTCGCATTTCTGGAAAATATTCCGTTATGGGATGCATCCCCGGCCGGCGGAGAAAATATCCAGCCGGTGACACTGGGTGCAGTGTTGATAGCCATTCTGGTACTGATTATCACCCTGCAACTGGTCAGAAACATGCCCGCCTTGCTGGAGCTGGCCTTATTACAGCACCTGAGTCTGACACCAGGGACCGGGTATGCGATTACCACCTTAACCAAATATGTGCTGATGATTATCGGTGTGATGACAGCGTTTTCGATGCTGGGCATTGACTGGGCTAAGCTGCAATGGCTGGTCGCGGCACTGGGCGTCGGATTAGGGTTCGGGTTACAGGAGATCTTCGCAAACTTTATTTCCGGCCTGATCATTCTGTTTGAAAAACCGATACGTATCGGTGATACCGTAACTATTCGTGAGCTGACAGGAACCATTTCGAAAATAAATACCCGCGCCACCACGATCACTGACTGGGATCGTAAAGAAATTATTGTGCCGAATAAGGCATTTATTACCGAACAGTTTGTTAACTGGTCACTTTCTGATGCTGTCACTCGGGTCGTGCTGACCATCCCGGCCCCGGCGCATATCAACAGTGAACTGGTCACCGGGGTACTGAAGCAGGCGGCAGAGCGTTGTAGCTACGTGCTGAAAACCCCGCTTCCTGAAGCTTTCCTGGTGGATCTTCAGCAAGGTATTCAGCTGTTTGAGTTACGTATTTACGCCGCAGAAATGGGCCACAGGATGCCTCTGCGCCATGAGCTTCATCAGTTGATACTGAAAGGCTTCAAAGACAACCATATCGAAATGCCCTTCCCGCCTTTCCAGGTTCGTATGGAGAAAGTCAGTACGCCATTGCCGGGTGCTCAGGGAACGCCACAAACGAAAGTTTATAAGTCCGGAGGGTTGTAAGAAAGACTGTATTTTCCGGCCCCGGGGAGAACAGGGCCGGATAAGATCAGCAACGATCGACCGGGAAAGCGATCACATCGTTCAGAGATTCGGCTTTCAACGCCAGCATAATAAGACGATCAACGCCTAACGCCACTCCGGAGCAATCAGGCAGACCATGCTCTAACGCCGCCAGCAGTAACTGATCAATCGGCTGCTCAGGTAATCCTTTTTCTGCACGACGGCGATTATCCTGTTCAAACCGCAGACGTTGTTCCCTGGCGTCGGTCAGTTCCCGGAAGCCATTAGCCAGCTCGATCCCGCGATAGTAAACCTCAAAACGCTCTGCCACCCGATGATCTTCAGTACTGATTTCTGCCAGCGAGGCCTGAGATGCCGGGAAGTGATAGACAAACGCAGGCCTTTCCTGACCAATCTTAGGCTCTACCCCCAGCATAAACAGCAGTTGCAGCAGAGTATCGCGGTCATCTTCGGCCGCGGCTAAATCTCCCACTCCCAGTGTCGCTGCAACCGCAACCAGAGCCTCTTTTTCTGCAGTCAGGGGGTCAATATTCAGGCAACGCAGAAACGCCTGCTGATAGGATAATGACTCCGCCTCACCACATTCCAGGATCTGTTGCAGCAGGTCATCAACTTCGTTGATTAACCGGTACATATCATAATGCGGCCGGTACCATTCCAGCATGGTGAATTCAGGATTATGGTGCCGTCCCGCTTCTTCATTACGGAAGCTACGATTCATCTGGTAAATCGGACCGCTACCCGCGGCCAGCAGGCGCTTCATATGATACTCGGGGCTGGTCATTAACCATAAATCCAGTCCCTGAGACGCGCCCGGCCCGACAAACCGTGTTTTGAACGGCACCAGGTGGATGTCGGTGACGGTTGCCTGGCTCATCGCCGGAGTCTCTACTTCAAGGACACCACGATCTGCAAAAAAACGCCGGATATCCGCTACAATTGCCGCACGTTTCAGTAGATTGGCAATCGGTGCACTCGGCTGCCAGTGTGTGGTTTCGTTCATTGTCGTACTCCCGGGATGACAAAAGTGGTGCAGTCTACATGCAACATCACCGACAAACAATGACGTCATGCATGGGCGAAACCGCCGTGACGACAGAGAGTAATTTTCGTTCCAAAGGTCTGTGACGCCGGCAGGCAGAAAAGAGTTGGTTTTTCAACGAGGAAGCAGACATGAGGGCCGGGAGCAAAAATATCCTCATCGTAGTCACAGCACAGTGAAACAACACAGTAAGCATAGCCGTTTTTTTACAGTGCAGAAGGCCGGACAGTGAGGAGGTTCACAAAGTTAACGGATCAACTCGCCACGCGGGAAATGGCATTACCAAGGTGTGAGACATCTTCACCAAAACCACGAAAGGTGTTGCATCCGCTAAGAAATGACGTGAGCGCACAGAGGAAGAGGACCTGCATTAGACGTTTTTGCATCATCATTCACCTGTCATCAGGCACCCCCGGAGAAGGGGGTGCCTGTAGGACTTATTTCACGCGTGAAACGTATTCACCGGAACGGGTATCCACTCTGATCACTTCGCCAATCTGAACGAACAGAGGAACTTTAACCACAGCACCCGTGCTCAGGGTTGCAGGCTTACCACCGGTACCGGCGGTATCACCTTTCAGACCCGGGTCAGTTTCAGTGATTTCAGCTTCAATGAAGTTCGGAGGAGTGATGGTGATCGGGTTACCGTTCCATAAAGTAACGATACATTCCGCCTGGTCCTGCAACCATTTCCCGTTCTCACCGACCGCTTTCGCGTCAGCCGCCAGTTGTTCAAAGGTGTTGTTATTCATGAAGTGCCAGAACTCACCGTCGTTGTACAGGTAAGTCAGAGTCACATCAACAACATCCGCACCTTCAGCAGAGTCGGTAGACTTAAAGGTCTTCTCGATAAGCTTACCGGTCAGCAGACGACGCATTTTAACGCGTGCAAATGCCTGCCCTTTTCCTGGTTTTACGAACTCACTGGCTTCAATGGCGTAAGGCTCGCCATCAATCATAATTTTAAGACCGTTACGAAAATCGTTGCTAGAATATGTTGCCATGAAGGCCCTCGACAAATATGGATACTGGACAAAGCCAAAAAAATGGCAAACATTGTAACCCTAAATACCCCCTCCAGAGAAGATTGGTTGCAACAACTTACGGAAGTTGTCACCGAACCTGATGAATTACTGAAGCTTTTAAATCTGGAGCATCTGCCGGCACTACAGGCCGGAGCCGGCGCACGCCGGTTATTTGCCCTGCGTGTCCCGCGGGCGTTTATCCGTAAAATGGAAAAAGGCAATCCGCAGGACCCTCTGTTACTGCAGGTCATTACCCAGCAGGAAGAATTTATTTCCACGCCTGGCTACAGTATCGACCCGCTGGAAGAGCAGCAAAATGCCGTACCGGGGCTGCTGCATAAGTATCGTAACCGTGCGTTATTGCTGGTCAAAGGAGGCTGTGCGGTTAACTGTCGCTATTGCTTCCGCCGGCATTTTCCCTACCAGGATAATCAGGGAAATAAGCGGAACTGGCAGGCCGCCCTCGACTATATCCGCCATCACCCGGAGCTGGATGAAATTATCTTTTCCGGCGGGGACCCCTTGATGGCGAAAGACCACGAGCTGGACTGGCTTATCAGCGAGCTTGAGGCAATCCCCCATATTCTCCGCTTGCGTATCCATAGCCGGTTACCGGTGGTGATCCCGGACAGGATCACCCCGGGGTTATGCCAGCGGTTATCTCAGACACGGTTGCAGGTCATTATGGTGACCCACATCAACCACGCTAATGAGATTGACCCGGCCTTAACGGAGGCGATGGCCAGGCTGAAACGTGCCGGGGTTCTGTTACTCAATCAGGGGGTGCTGCTGAAAGGGATTAATGATAGCGCAGCCACACTTGCCGCCCTCAGTAACGCGCTATTTAACGCCGGGATCCTGCCCTATTATTTGCATGTGCTGGATAAAGTTCAGGGAGCGGCTCATTTCTACGTGTCCGATGAGGAAGCCCGAAAAATTATGCGCGAGCTGCTGGCGATGATCTCCGGCTATCTGGTCCCCAAACTGGCACGAGAAATCGGCGGTGAACCGAGTAAAACTCCCCTCGATTTACAGCTCCGGCAGGACTGACCCGGAACTTAGCTGATCAGGTTCAGTATGGCTGACAGTAAAAGGATTTATGATGCTGCCTGGTACGCTCCCGGGAATATTCTTTGCACTGCCCTCTGTTCGGGCAGTTCAGCCTCCCGGGATCCGCGCCAGGTATCCAAGGTAGCTTTCCATAAGTCACCCGGGCACGGCCCGAATTGAAAGGAGCTTTTATGAAAAAAGTCATGACCGTACTGAGCCTGTCAGTGCTTTCACTGCTGACAATGAATGCATTAGCCGCCGAAACCTGTACCGATAAACGCATTGCCATTGAAAAAGAGATGGGATATGCGCGTCAGCACAATAATACCGGCAAACTGGCAGGATTAGAAAAGGCATTAGATCAGGTGAATACCCATTGCTCGCCGGAATCGGTTCGCCAGGATGCCCATGCACAGGTCGAAAAACTGCAGAAAAAGCAGTCTGAAAAACAGGCTGATGTCAAAGAGGCAGAAGAGGAACTGCAGCAGGCTATCCGTCGGGGTAACAAAGATAAGATAAGAAAATATCAGGATAAGGTCGCGGAGAAGAAGCAGGAGCTCAGTACCCTTACCCGTCGGCTGGATCAAAGCCGTTCTGATTTATCTGCACTGAAATAAGTCTTCTTACACAGGCAGAGCCTGATCGCTCTGCCTGATCCGTTTCAGTCCGGAAACCTCAGGAAGGGATTAAGGACATTTATAGATCTGACCAGACATTTTCGTCGCCAGAGGCACAAAATTGGAGATCACGGACAGGCCCGGTGTACTGGCACCATAGATAACATTACCTCCCATTGCCGCCGCTTTATTACGTAGATCGTTCGCAGCACCGCGCATGGAGCTGCCACCTTCCGTCCCCTGAGACGATAACCAGTTACTTTGCTCACCGGTCAGGGTGCCCAGAAACTTGCATTGCGCGGCGGGCTGTTCATCAACAAAACGCACATCCTGACCGCCTGAGGTTAATTGATTACCGGCAGTGCTGCATCCCGTCAGTAGTGCAGCCGAAAAAAAGACTGCAGCAGAGATTTGTAAACGCATTATTCTTCCTCATTATTTTTCATCATGCCAGTCACTGCTCAAGTGGCAACCATCTGTCCGAAGAGAGTGAAATATAATCTGCAATGACATATTACACCATAGCATTGGCTAAATTAAAAAACCTGTCGACAGATGCGCTCAGCCGGAAGCGTTTACGGCCCCTGGTCTTCACACCCGTATTTCCCGTCGTCAGGCGTAAAAAAACCCGGCTCCTTACGGAGCCGGGTCTGCAGACTACAGGCGAACGGCAGACGTTAATCATACCGTCCTGCGTACTGACTAAGACACTGTCAGTACAGGGGGAATTACATCATTCCGCCCATTCCGCCCATGCCACCCATACCACCGGCAGCACCTAAGTCAGCTTTTTCTTCTTTTGGCAGATCAGTCACCATACATTCGGTGGTGATCATCAGGCCAGCAACAGAGGCCGCATACTGCAGCGCTGAACGGGTCACTTTGGTTGGGTCCAGGATACCGAAGTCGATCATGTTACCGTATTCTTCAGTGGCTGCGTTGTAACCAAAGTTACCTTCGCCGTGTTTCACTTTATCAGCGATAACGGAAGGCTCTTCACCGGCGTTCGCAACGATCTGACGCAGAGGGGCTTCCATCGCACGCAGTGCAACACGGATACCGACGTTCTGATCTTCGTTCTGTCCGGTCAGGCCAGCGATCTGTGCAGCAACACGTACCAGAGCCACACCACCACCAGCAACCACGCCTTCTTCTACTGCAGCACGGGTTGCGTGCAGCGCATCTTCAACGCGTGCTTTTTTCTCTTTCATTTCAACTTCAGTCGCAGCACCGACTTTCAGTACGGCAACACCGCCTGCCAGTTTAGCCACACGTTCCTGAAGTTTTTCTTTATCGTAATCAGAAGTCGCTTCTTCGATCTGCTGACGGATCTGAGAAACACGGCCACCGATAGCAGTTTCTTCACCTACGCCATCGATAATGGTGGTGGTGTCTTTATTAATAACAACACGCTTAGCCTGACCCATATCTTCCAGGACAGCTTTTTCCAGTTCCATACCGATTTCTTCGGAGATAACAGTACCGCCGGTCAGGATGGCAATATCCTGCAGCATGGCTTTACGACGGTCGCCGAAGCCAGGTGCTTTAACCGCAGCCACTTTCACGATACCACGCATGGTGTTGACCACCAGCGTTGCCAGCGCTTCACCTTCAACATCTTCAGCGATGATCAGCAGAGGCTTACCGGCTTTAGCAACAGCTTCCAGTACAGGCAGCAGTTCACGGATGTTAGAGATTTTCTTATCCGCTAACAGAATGAACGGGCTTTCCAGTTCAACGGCACCGGTTTCCGGTTTGTTGATGAAGTAAGGAGACAGGTAACCACGGTCGAACTGCATACCTTCAACCACGTCCAGTTCGTCCTGCAGACCGGTACCTTCTTCAACGGTGATAACGCCTTCTTTACCCACTTTTTCCATCGCCTGTGCGATCAGGGTACCGACGCTTTCATCAGAGTTTGCAGAGATAGTGCCGACCTGAGCAACTGCTTTAGAATCTGAACAAGGCACAGACAGCGCTTTCAGTTTTTCAACCGCAGAGATAACTGCTTTGTCGATACCGCGCTTCAGGTCCATCGGGTTCATACCCGCGGCAACAGCTTTCAGACCTTCGTTGACGATAGACTGAGCCAGAACGGTCGCAGTGGTTGTGCCATCACCGGCAGCATCGTTTGCTTTAGAGGCAACTTCTTTCACCATCTGCGCACCCATGTTTTCGAACTTATCTTCCAGTTCGATTTCACGAGCAACAGAAACACCGTCTTTAGTGATAGTCGGTGCACCAAAAGATTTATCCAGAACCACGTTACGGCCTTTCGGGCCCAGGGTAACTTTTACTGCATCTGCCAGTACGTTAACACCGCGCAGCATTTTTACGCGCGCGTCATTACCAAATTTTACGTCTTTAGCTGCCATTTGAGATTTCCCTTAAATTTATTTAAGTTAGTGGAATTGGTTGTCCGGTTACTCAGTAACAACGGCCAGGATATCGTTTTCTGAAATAATCAGGACTTCCTGATTGTCAATCTTCTCAGTTTTAGCGCCGTAGCCTTCGTTAAAAATGACAACATCACCCACTTTCACATCCAAAGGTTTTACTTCACCGCTTTCAAGGATGCGGCCATTGCCTACGGCCAGAACTTCACCACGCGTAGATTTACCCGCAGCAGAACCGGTCAGAACGATGCCGCCAGCAGATTTAGCTTCTACTTCTTTACGCTTGACGATAACGCGATCATGCAATGGACGAATAGTCATTTGATAGCTCTCCTTCGAAATGCTCAGTCACAGGTTGTTTAGGGTTGAATACCGGCCCGATGGCATCGGCTTCGTGCATTCAGAGATAAGGCCTTGGAGGAACGCTTTCAAGTGGTAAAAAAAAATTTTTTTTATTTTTCCGGCCGTCACCGCACTTCAGGTTTACAGTAGCAGGATATGCGGATTTTCAGTCGGTTACGTGAAATAAAACACCAAAGAAAGGTCAGGGAACGAAAGAAGGCATAAGGGGGCTATGCAGACACATAGCCCTTATTGGCATGACTTAGCGCGGATGAGATGAGGAGTCGTCTTTATGCTCGATAACATCGTACTCTTTACGCTCAAATTCCCCTTCCACGGTAAAGCCGTCCGGTTCAGCGTTTCCGCCACGTCTGACCTTCAGATAGGGCATCAGCTTCAGGGTCAGATGCTTTTGTACCGGGGGCAATAACAACAGCAGGCCGAGGAAATCAGTAAAAAAGCCAGGCAGGACTAACAGGAAACCGGCAATCAACAGCGAAACACTTTTCGTCATCTCAGCCGCTGGATTTTCCTGCCGCAACATTTTTTCCTGTAATAATCTGAAGTTTTTAATCCCCTGATGTTTAACCAGCGAAATACCGATAGCGGAAGTAAAGATCACCAACACCATGGTCATTAATACACCCACCACGTGAGCGACCTGAATAAACAGTGAAATTTCAATCCAGGCAAGTAAGAAAAAAGCAATAAACGGTAACCAGCGCACGGCGGTCTCCTGTCAGTTAGCCCCCCTGCTCAGGCAGGGCGACGAAAATAGATAACATCATAAAGATGGAATAATGAAGATGGGTATAATAAAAAGTGATTTCAACCATCAGGCAGAAATTCGTTATAACTATCCCGTGATCCTGACGGAACGTCATTAACGTTAAGATTTCCGTCTAAGGCAGCACATTTTTTTACCACGCTGTAAAAAATAAGTGACCTGTGTTGCTTATTTATAACATAAACCGGATATCATCGTGCAGCACGGATCATATCCGGATAAAATTCCGGAACCAGGCACGCACAACAAACACGTAACTTGTGTTCATGGCCTCCGGCAAGACAGTCACTCTAAGAAGGTTACCATGGTTAACAACATTCGTATCGAAGAAGACCTGCTCGGCATGCGTGAAGTTCCTGCGGATGCTTATTACGGTATTCATACGCTACGGGCGATAGAAAATTTTTATATCAGCAGCAGTAAAATCAGTGATATTCCTGAGTTTGTTCGCGGAATGGTGATGGTGAAGAAAGCCGCAGCCCTGGCCAACAAAGAGCTGCAGACTATTCCACGGCATATTGCAGACCACATTATCCAGGCCTGTGATGAAGTCCTGAATAACGGAACCTGCATGGATCAGTTCCCTGTTGATGTCTATCAGGGAGGGGCCGGAACCTCGGTAAATATGAATACGAATGAGGTGCTGGCGAATATCGGCCTTGAGCTGATGGGTCATAATAAAGGGGAATATCAGTACCTTAACCCTAATGACCATGTGAATATGTGTCAGTCAACCAACGATGCCTATCCGACCGGATTTCGTATTGCCGTCTACAACTCTTTGCTGAAACTGGTCGATGCGATTAACGCACTGGCCGAAGGTTTTCAACGCAAAGCCATTGAATTTAAAAACATCCTGAAAATGGGGCGCACACAGCTTCAGGATGCCGTTCCGATGACTCTGGGTCAGGAATTTAATGCCTTCAGTATTCTGCTGAAAGAAGAAACCCGCAGCATTTTGCGTACGGCTGAGCTGCTGCTTGAGGTTAACCTTGGAGCAACCGCTATCGGAACCCGGCTGAATACGCCGGACGGCTATCAGCCACTGGCCGTAAAATATCTGGCTGAGGTCAGCCGTCTGCCGGTCGTTGCCGCCGAAGATTTAATTGAAGCCACCTCGGACTGCGGCGCTTACGTGATGGTACATTCATCTCTTAAACGGCTGGCGGTGAAACTGTCGAAGATCTGTAATGATCTGCGCCTGCTGTCTTCCGGTCCCCGGGCGGGTTTAAACGAGATTAATCTGCCACAGCTGCAGGCGGGTTCTTCCATTATGCCGGCGAAGGTGAACCCGGTCGTCCCGGAAGTGGTCAACCAGGTCTGCTTTAAAGTGATTGGTAATGATATTACCGTCACCATGGCGGCAGAAGCCGGACAATTACAGCTCAACGTGATGGAGCCGGTGATTGGACAGGCACTGTTTGAATCGGTCTCTATTCTCAGTAATGCCTGCTTTAATCTGCTGGAAAAATGTGTCAGCGGGATCACTGCGAACCAGCAAATTTGTGAGTCCTATGTCTTTAATTCTATCGGGATAGTCACCTACCTGAATCCGTATATCGGCCACCATAATGGCGATATCGTCGGTAAAATCTGTGCCGAAACCGGCAAAAGTGTCAGAGAAGTGGTCCTGGAACGGGGACTGCTCAGCGAAGCCCAGTTGGATGATATTTTCTCGGTTGAAAACCTGATGCACCCGGTTTACAAAGCAAAACGCTATACCGAAGATAGCCAGTAACCTTATCAGGGCCTGACCAGGCCCTGTACTCTCCCTGCCCTGAACCATTCTGTGCCTGCGTTATTCTGTACTGATGAAAAATAGTGCTATCATGCCTGACCGTTTCAGGAGTGAGTCATGAAAACATCAGACGCCGTCATTGTGTTATGCACTACCCCCGATAAGGCTTCCGCAACGGCTTTGGCTGAATGCGCTATCCGAAGCCAATTGGCGGCCTGCGTGAACATTCTTCCCTGGATGACGTCTTATTATCTCTGGCAGGATAAGCTCGAATGTGCCGAAGAGTGCCAGCTTATCCTGAAAAGTAATACTGAACATCAACACGCCTTACTGTCACTGCTCAAGCAGGCACATCCTTATGATGTCCCTGAGTTACTGGTGATCCCTGTCCAACACGGAGAGAATGAATACCTGTCATGGTTGCACGCATCGCTCGCCTGATTATCCTGGCACTTACATTATTCAGCCTGCAGACACAGGCCTCATTATTCAGTGGGCCCGCCTCATCGCCACATTTTGTGACGGTAGATCAAGCCTTCGGGTTCGATTTCAGTCAGAACGGCAATCAGTTAGTGCTGAAGTGGAATATCAGGCCAGGCTACTACCTTTATCAGCAAAAAATCACCCTGACCGCCAGCCAGGCGCAGATCGCGCAGATCGCAATGCCCGCCGGCCAGCCCCACGAAGATGAATTTTTCGGGAAAAGTCAGATATTTACCAGCGATCTCCGGGTGCCGGTTTCACTGCACGATATCAGGCCTTCAGCCAGCCTGACCGTCAGTTACCAGGGATGTGCGGCCGCAGGATTCTGTTATCCTCCGGAGACCCGGGTTGTCCCGCTCTCTCAGGCCAGCCCTTCCGATACTGCGGTCTCCCCTGCGGCGGCGGAAGCCACGTCTGCCGGCGCCCGGAGCGAACCTGCCCTGCCGGCAACGCATTTACCGTTTTCCCCCCTTTGGGCGCTGCTGATTGGGATCGGTGTGGCATTTACTCCCTGTGTCCTCCCTATGTATCCGCTGATTTCGGCGATTATTCTCGGTGACAGACGCACTATCCGCACCTCACGTATCTTCCTGCTGGCCTTTGTTTATGTCCAGGGGATGGCTCTCACCTATACGCTAATGGGAATGGTCGTGGCGGCCGCCGGTTTACGTTTTCAGGCAGCCCTGCAAAGCCCTGCCGTACTGCTGACGCTGGCCGGGGTCTTTATTCTGCTAGCGCTCTCAATGTTTGGTGCTTTTACACTGCAATTACCTTCCGCGTTACAAACCCGACTCACTCTGTGGAGCAACCGGCAAAAAAGCGGTTCGCTGGCCGGGGTCTTGCTGATGGGGGCGGTGGCAGGATTAATTTGCTCTCCCTGCACCACAGCCCCGTTAAGTGCCATCCTGCTCTATATTGCACAAAGCGGTAATCTGCTGGCCGGCGGCGGAACGCTCTATCTGTATGCCCTGGGAATGGGACTGCCGCTTATTCTGGTCACACTGTTCGGCAACCGGTTACTGCCAAAAAGTGGCCCCTGGATGCAAGCCGTAAAAGAAGGGTTCGGTTTTGTCATCCTGGCGCTGCCGGTCTTTCTGATAGAACGTGTGGCAGGCGATTTATGGGGGCTGCGCCTCTGGAGTCTGTTAAGCGTGGCATTCTGCGGCTGGGCCTTCAGCCTGAGTCTGAAGAGCCACAAAGGTGGTATGCGTATTCTGCAGATAGTCTGGTTACTGCTGGCCATTATCGCTGCACGTCCGCTTCAGGACTGGGCATTCCCGTCTGCATCGCCGGCGACTCTGAGCGCAGAAACCCACGGCCTGCCTTTCGAGGATGTCAGCTCGATTTCCCTGCTTGATCAGCGCCTGGCACACTCTCAGGGGAAAATCACCCTGGTGGATCTCTACGCTGACTGGTGCGTGGCCTGTAAAGAGTTTGCAAAATATACCTTTACGGCCCCGGAGGTAGCGCAGCGCCTGAAACAGTATCAGTTGCTGCGAGCCAATGTGACCGCTAACAGCGCACAGGATAATGCCCTGCTCAGCCATCTGAAGGTGCTGGGGCTGCCCACCTTGCTCTTTTTCGATGCCGAAGGCCATGAAATCCCGGGTTCACGCGTCACCGGATATATGGATGGTCGTGAATTCGCGGCACATTTACAAAAACTTCAACCCTGATTACTCTGACGATACCGGCATAGGCCGGTATCGCTTTTTTGGAGGTTCGTGTGTCACCGGAAAAAATATCAGAACAGGTATTACATTTGCTTGAGCAGCAGGGATTCGCTGCCGCAGGTACGCTGAAGCAACAATTGGGTGAACTGGGGATACTGGTCGGTGAGGATACCCATGAAGAGCAGTTAATGCGTAATGCTCTCGCGTTCCACGGGCAACAAATTGCCGGGTGGCGTCAGGATATCCGCCAGGACAGTTCACTGACCACTGAGCAAAAAATTCTGAAACGCTATGAGCTGTTATCAGAGCACGTTCAACGCGGTCGCTTTCCGGGATGTCTGTTTATCGCGGCCTGCAGTGCTTTCCCTGCCCCACATCACCCCATCCATCAGGAAGCTGAAAAACAAAAACAGGCATCATGGCAGTATACCCATCAGTACCTTTTATCTCTGGAAACCGATAACCCGACCATGGTTACCGACCAACTGGAACTGATACTGGAAGGCTGCCTGAGTAAGTTACTGGTCAAACGCAACCTGCAGGATATCGCTATCGCCCGTCGTCTGGCTGAGGATATTTTGCAGGTCGCACTGTGCCGTAAAAACGGTGCTCTGGGCTAACAACGGGTCCGGCGGCCAGAGGTCAGTCAGTGCCAGGACATTCACTGCCAGACACTGACAGCCGTAGCGTTTTCAACCGTTCACCGGTGAAGACGGTATTACGCAGCCTCACCGCATGATGCTACCGGCGGTCTGCTCTGCGGGGGCTCGACCATGAAACAGAATGGTGCCTGAGTCCCCCTTGGCCGGACAGACAGCCTGACGGAAAAAACAGCAAATCAGTGAGTTTTGTCTATTAAGCAGACAGTCAGTGCCTTTTTCTGCTTTTGTCTGGTAAAAAGAGTTGACGTCTCAGGGCCATTACGGTTTAATGCGCCCCGTTGCCCGAATAGCTCAGTCGGTAGAGCAGGGGATTGAAAATCCCCGTGTCCTTGGTTCGATTCCGAGTTCGGGCACCACTCTTTCTAAGGCCTCGCAGAAATGCGGGGCTTTTTCGTTTCCGGCCCTCAGTGAATACGGAGGGAGTTGCACGGCGCCGGGATCGTTTATTGTCAGGCAGAGTATCTGTGATCGCTGCCGGATGACGTTCCTGTATCCTGCACCTCGAGCCCCATCATCAGAACATCGACATATTGGCCGTTTCTCAGCGCCGATTTCGTTCTGATCCCTTCCTCCCGGAACCCGAATTTTTTATATAGCCCGATGGCTGCCACATTATCGGTAAAGACTTCCAGTTCAACTTTGACCGCACCAAGCCAGTGAAAAGAGTATCTGAGAGCAAATTCGATTAATGCGGAACCCACGCCTTTGCCTGTATGATTTTCATCAACAAACATGCCCAGATTGGTGGTGTGCCTGAGCCTGGGGTGCTGAGGATTACGGATAGTAATGATTCCGGCTAACTCCCCGTCAGCGTCGGCGGCAAAATGATAAATCCCGTCACGACCGTTGCAGGCCAACCGTTCATTCCAGTCATTCAGTGACTGGCAGGGCATACCCAATGTATTTTCCTGAACAGTCTGTTGGCACGATATTGTCAGGTACTGCGCCGCATCTCCTGCCTCTGTACTTCTGATTTTAATATTCATCGTTATCCTGTGATTTTTTCCCGCCAAATACCCACTCAGGTAGCCTGATAACTTTATGCAGTGACACGGGATTTTTCCCCTGCCTCATTACTACAGGCTACACAATTCACTGTTTTGCAGAGCAGGAACGAGACGGGTTTCAGTACGTTGTCAGCCCGGGGGGTTCAGCGCGGCGACTCCGCCGGAACATCCGATCCTTCATGAATACGATATTCTCTTAAGATAGCGGATGTTTGTTTCCACCACTCAGAGTTACGGGTTCTGGTCTGATGTGCGTCAAATGTTCGCTGATCCGTATAAAGCTCTTCCACCCGCCAGATCAGCGGATCGTCACTTTCAATCACTTCAAAAAACAGACACCCGTCTTCCGCGCGTGACAAACGCTGGTGTTCCGGAAGATAGCGACGAATAATCGCTGAATCTTCCGCTGTTTTCGCTATCAGCCGGCCTGTCAGTCTGATCATAAGTTCCCCGTTTGTTATTTTCTCTGTGTTATTGCTGACATTACTGCATAACCGTGCTGCTTATTCCGGGACAGCCTTTTCTCTGTCGCTCATGATAAAAATAAATAAGCAGCTCTTCACGGATCGTTTTCATTCGTGACTTATCAATAACGTACGTTTCCGATGACCAAAACGAAAGGAAAATTTACCGATCTCACTTCACATACTATACTCCCATATAGTATATTCGTTCCGGTCATCTCAGTGAGAGTGTTCAACATGCCATCCACTCCGGAAGCAAAAAAGAAGACACTGACCCGGGTCCGGCGTATTCGCGGGCAAATCGATGCCCTGGAAAGAGCACTGGATGAAGGGGAAGAGTGTCGGGCTATTCTGCAGCAAATCGCCGCAGTCCGTGGCGCAGTCAACGGGCTGATGGCCGAAGTGCTGGAAAGCCATATCAGAGAAACCTTTGACGGTACTGAGACCGATAGCCGGCAGCTCAATACGTCAGTTAACGATACCATCGGGCTGGTTCGCGCTTATCTTAAATAGCCGGATCTGCCCTCTGTCACAGGAATAAAGTTATGAAATCACGTGCCGCCGTTGCTTTCGGCCCGGGCAAACCGCTGGAAATTGTAGAAATCGATGTCGCTCCGCCAAAAAAAGGTGAAGTCCTGATTAAAATAACCCACAGCGGCGTCTGCCATACCGATGCATTCACCCTGTCCGGTAATGATCCTGAAGGATTGTTCCCTGTCGTACTGGGACATGAAGGGGCAGGTGTCGTCGTCGAACTGGGGGAAGGCGTGACCAGCGTCAACGTGGGTGACCATGTGATCCCGCTGTACACGGCTGAATGCGGAGAGTGTGACTTCTGCAAATCCGGTAAAACTAACCTGTGCGTCGCTGTACGTGAAACGCAGGGGAAAGGTGTCATGCCGGACGGAACCTCCCGTTTCTCCTATCAGGGCCAGCCTCTCTACCATTATATGGGCTGCTCAACCTTCAGTGAATACACGGTGGTTTCTGAAGTCTCTCTGGCGAAAATTAATCCGGAAGCTAACCATGAACATGTCTGCCTGTTAGGCTGCGGCGTCACTACCGGTATCGGAGCCGTTCATAACACAGCAAAAGTTCAGCCGGGCGATTCCGTTGCCGTTTTCGGACTGGGAGGCATTGGTCTGGCAGTGGTTCAGGGGGCCCGTCAGGCAAAAGCCGGTCGGATCTTTGCCATTGATACCAACCCGGAAAAATTCGAACTGGCTAAACAGTTTGGTGCGACGGATTTCCTGAACCCGAACGACTACGATAAACCGATTCAGCAGGTGATTGTTGAACTGACCAAATGGGGTGTTGACCACACCTTTGAATGTATCGGTAATGTCAATGTGATGCGCGCCGCGCTGGAAAGTGCGCACCGGGGCTGGGGCCAGTCGGTCATTATCGGGGTTGCGGGAGCCGGACAGGAAATTTCGACCCGTCCGTTCCAACTGGTAACCGGGCGCGTCTGGAAAGGCTCTGCCTTTGGTGGCGTGAAAGGCCGTTCACAGTTACCGGGTATGGTTGAAGACTCAATGAAAGGTGATATTGAACTGGCACCGTTTGTCACGCATACCATGGGGCTGGACGAGATTAATGATGCTTTTGACCTGATGCACGAAGGTAAGTCGATCCGTACGGTTATCCATTACTGACCGGACAGCCCCCTCTCATGGAGGGGGCTGTTGTTTTGTAAGTCCTGTTCAGCACAACATCGCCCCTGCTAAAGGCTCTTCCCCGCCAGACCGCTTTCCCCTGTCCGCCAGCACGGATATTCCCGCCGTTCGTAATGCACCGCTGTCGTCGTCACCCCGGGAGTTGCACAAAAAAGGGGCATCCGGCCAGCCATCCTGAGACAATCGTTCCAGAACACCCCCGTCATTCTGCAATGTATTCGTTCAGACAAACCCGGTTAATTTCTTTTAATAGCATTATGTTAGCCATACATGCCTGACCGGTGAGCTTCACTCTGCCCCGATATGGCCTGAATATTGCTTGAGATATAAAACTTTTGTTTCTTCCCGGAGTGCACCCGATGAATGATAAGCATGATACCGAGCTATTGTATGGCCTGAATGAGAAGATACCGGCAGTGCCTGCACTGTTTACTGCCATCCAGCATATGCTGGCCAGTATTGTGGGTGTCATTACTCCGCCATTAATTATCGGGTCCACACTCGGGCTGAACTCATACCTTCCCTGGCTTATCAGTATGTCGCTGTTTGCCTCCGGCCTGGGCACTCTGTTGCAGGCAGGCCGTTTTTTCTCCATCGGCGCGGGAATGATCTGCCTGCAGGGTACCAGTTTTGCCTTTCTTGGGGTCATTATCTCCGGCGGATTGATGCTTAAAAGCCAGGGTGCCAGCCCTGAACAGATGTTAGCGATGATCTTTGGCTGTAACCTGGTAGCAGCCATTATTCCGCTGATTGTCAGCCGGTTTATTCATACGTTTTCACGTGTACTCACCCCGCTGGTGACCGGCAGTGTCATTGTCCTGATCGGTATCAGTCTGATTAACGTCAGTATCAGTGACTGGGGCGGGGGTTTCGGCGCAGCTGACTTCGGTGCACCGTCAAACCTGTGGCTCGGCGCCCTGACAGTGCTGGTGATTGTTCTGATGAATTGCAGCCGTTCGCCCTGGCTGCGGCTCTCGGGCATTGTCACCGGTATTGTGGCCGGCAGTGTTGCGGCCTGGCTTACCGGCTCGTTTCACCCGCACTTCAGCACGCCGGGCTCACTGATTACCCTGCCGATCCCTTTCCGGTTCGGCCTGGATTTTACACCGTCGCTTTTTATTCCCGTGGCTCTGGTCTCTCTTATCTCTATTATCGAAGCCGTCGGGGACCTGACAGCCAACTGTATGTTGTCAAAACAACCGGTAGAAGGTCCGGAATTCGAAAAACGGATTAAAGGCGGGATCCTGGGCGATGGCGTCAGTTGTCTGCTGGCGGCAACGTTTTCATCCTTCCCGAATACAACCTTTGCTCAGAACAACGGTGTCATCCAGATGACCCAGGTCGCCAGTCGCTATGCGGGTTTCTGGATTGGCGGTATTTTTGTGCTGCTGGGACTCTTCCCGATGTTCAGTCATGTGCTCGAACAGTTGCCTAAACCCGTGCTCGGAGGTGCCACACTGGTCATGTTCGGTAATGTCGTGGCCGCGGGGATCAGGATCATGACCCGCGAACCGATTGATAGCCGTGGTATGTTAATTATTGCCATTGCGTTTGGTGTCGGTCTGGGCATTGAATCACAACCGGAAGTGCTCAAGGCACTCCCTGCGATTATTCGTAATATGTTCCAGAGCGCTGTCACCAGCGGGGGCATCCTGGCTATTCTGCTTAATCTGATCCTGCCCCGCCGGACTGCCCCTGTCGCTGCGCCTGCGGAAAAAAGTGCGACCTATTCCGGAAGATCCCATGTCTGATACGCGTTGCCGGGAGAGAACTCCCGGCAACGATTTCGGATAAAGCCACCATTATCCTGTTTTACCGAAGACGGCAGCGATGCCCGGAAAACGATTTCCCGGCATCCCCCGGCCGGATCCGCGGTAATAACTGTCCTTACTCACCTTTCGTACAGTGTCAGTGCTATCACTATGTAAAATAAAAGGGTTAACCATTAACATTTCTGTGCGAAAATAATTACAATAACGCGACAGATCAATGATGGGTAACTCCTTTGGCATGTAGTATCCGCTTGTCACCGGCTAAATATCCTGCAGTGATTGCATTACCGGCAATCCTGATGATGTTTATTGCGCCCGTCCTGTCCCGTTATCTGCAGTCTCAGCGAACTCACCTGCTGCCAGCCTTCGCAGGCGGAGGCTGGCGAAATATAGCAGCCGGACTTTACCGATCCCTGCCGGTGTATTTTTTACCGGTAAACTTTGACGTTATTACAAGGAAATAAACAATGTCTTTTTCAGTAAAATCTTTGGCCGTCACGACCTCCCTGCTTGTGTCCGCGCTGACCAGCACGGCGGTACTGGCCCATGCACATCTGACCTCAGCCGAACCGGCACCGCAAAGCCAACTCACCACCAGCCCCAGCCGCTTAACACTGCATTTTTCTGAAGATCTGGAGCCGTCATTCAGTAATGCCACGGTGACACACCAGGGCGATAAAACGGTCAGTACCGGCAAAGCCTCACTCAGCGACCAGGAAAAAAATACGCTGGTGGCCCCGCTGAATGCGCCTCTGTCTGCGGGTGAATATCAGGTCGCCTGGCATGCGCTGTCTGTTGATGGGCATAAAACCACCGGGACTTATATCTTTACTGTGAAGTAATCTTTCCCCGCGCCCCCTCCCGGGGGTGCTGTTTCTGACAGTCATTTCCCGACCATTTCCCCGGCATTCTGTCCGTTTATCACGGCCTCCTGCGTGCGTTTTGATGAATTTTCGCCGTTATTTGATTTTTTTTCCGTTCTGCCTGCGAACATGCGGGTTAATACCCTATTTTCGTCTGAAAAAAGGGGTGTGTTATGCCCTGACCACTGCCAACGAACCTGAAACGGGAAGATCCGCCATATCAATAAGATATTGACCAAAAGAGAACACTATTCAGGAATATGACAGTATTTCGACAGTTATGTTAATGAATGGATCTCTTTGCTGGTCAAAAAGTAAAACAGAACTTAACTATCAAAGACAGCCTTATCAATTTTCAGCTCCTATCAATACCACGCATTTCAGGTGATATATTTTTGTTCACGGAGATGCTTCCTGATGTGTTTGCCCTTAAGGCTGGTTATCAGAATGGCAGAGCCCCGACAGGTTCCCAGAGGAACTCAACCTTACATTTCATCATTATTTTTAATCAGTCATGGGGTAGTAAAATGAAAAAAGTTCTGTTACCAATAGCAGCATTAACCTTAACTCTGACATCAGTGCAGACATTTGCTTCGGATGGAACCGTTTCCTTTACCGGTAGCATCACGCAGTCAGGTTGCGTAGTGACCAATGCCACCAACCAAACTATCTCTGTGGCGATGGGTAACTATTCAAGCTCAGCACTGTCTTCCCCGACTCAGACTGCCGGCCCGCGTCCTTTTGAAATCGACCTGAGCAAATGTACTACCGGTTCAATCAAAGTTCGCTTTGATGGTACCGCAGTTTCAGGATACCCGTCCTTACTGAAACTGACTCCGACCGGTGTAGCCGGTACTGATCCGTCAACAAGTGTCGGTATTCAGATTACGGATTTAGCGAGCGGGGGAGTTTATACTATCGGTGATACCAGCAGTTCTGTACCTTTCCAGGCAACAGACTCTACTGGCGCGTTGAATATCAAACTGGCTGCCAGATACTATGCATTCGCAAAAGGCACCCCGAGCGGACAGGCTAACGCCACCACTAATTTCTCTATCGAATATCAGTAACAGCTAATACTCTGGTGGAAAAACAGGAACTAATGATGAAGAAGTTTATCTTTTTTGTACTGCTCCAGCTGTTTTCAGTCTCATCGTTTGCAGCAATACAACTGGAGGCCACCAGAGTCATTTATAATTCAGGCAGCAGTTCTGCGTCACTCTCATTAAAAAATGAGAGTAACCAGAACTACATGTTACAAAGCTGGCTGGAAAACGAAGATCGCAGCAGTAATGCGCCGATCCCGATGCAGGTGATCCCGCCCATTATGCGAATCGATGCGGGTAAAGAGGCCACACTGCGTTTTATTTACGCCGGTCATGGATTACCGACTAACCGTGAGTCATTATTCTGGATTAATCTTCAGGAAATTCCTCCGGAGGCCAAAGATCCTAATGTTCTGCAAATTGCCGTTCATAGCCGCTTGAAGCTTTTTTATCGTCCTCAGGGCCTGAATACGACCTTAGATAAAGAAGTGCAGAAACTGATATGGACACAAAACGGCAATAAGTTAACCGTGACCAATAATGGCCCGATGTATATCTCGCTGAACCGTCTGCACCTGAATAAGGAAAGCGCTCAGGATATTTATCTGGATATGGTCTCACCTTTTTCTACCAGAGCGTTTACTCTTCCGGCAAATACTCAGCTCGGATCTACCGTCTCATTCAGCTATGTTAATGATTATGGTGGGACCACCGAAGTAAACAACTTTCCGGTTAAATAAACAGACTTCAGAAGCTGGCCACCATGAAAATAAAAACACGTTACTCTTTGTCGCTGGTTATTGCGCTCCCCGGTCTGCTGGCAATGTCAGGAGCGAGTGCGGAAGAGTTTAATATGCAATTCGTTCATGGTGCAGGCAATCTCAATGCAGCACGTCAGGTGTCGGTCGGTGACAGTATTCAGCCAGGCACTTACCCGTTCGATATTTATCTGAACTCCCAAAAAGTCGATAGCCTGCCGGTGACATTTATCCGAACGCCGGAAGGTGTTCGTCCTTGTTTTAGTACTGAGCAATTGTACGGATATGGTATTATTCTTCCCGCCCCTCTGGCCGGTAAGCAATGTATTGATATCAGTAAATATATCCCGGATGCCAAAGTCGCCGCAGATATTACTCAGCAACGTATCGATCTGGCAGTCCCGCAAACCCACCTGAAAACGCTTCCTCAGGGATACATCCCTACCCGTATCTGGGACCAGGGGGTGAATGCCGGATTTGTTAATTACACGCTCAACTACGACAAAAACAATTATCGCGGTTCATCCGTCGCCGATAATAACGAATATACGTATTTGTCGCTAAATAATGGCCTGAACCTTGGCCGCTGGCGTTTACGTCAAAACGGCAACTATACCCATGATAATATTACCGGCTCTCATTGGAATAATATTTCCAGTTGGGCAGAAACCGATATTATTGCTATGCGCAGCCGTTTTCTGGTGGGCCAGTCCTCTACCAGCAACAGTGTCTTTGACAGCATCCAGTTTCGCGGAGTCAAACTTAGTAGTGTCGATGACATGCTGCCGGAAAGTATGCGGAGTTATGCCCCGGTCGTCCGGGGTGTAGCGACCTCCAACGCCCGGGTCACTATCCGCCAGAATGGTTACCTGGTCTACAGCACAACTGTGCCGCCGGGTCCGTTTGCTATCAGTGATCTCTATCCCAATACCAGCGGTACGCTGTATGTCACCGTGACGGAAGCCGATGGTTCCAGGAAAACCTTTACCGTTGCCTATTCATCTGTCACCAGTATGTTGCGTAACGGATTGTGGAACTATGAGGTCACCGCCGGTCGTTACCATGATGGTATCAGCGGTTATCAGCCGCAGTTTATTCAGGGTACCGTGGCCCGCGGGATCAGCCATAATCTGACGCCGTACGGCGGTGTGATTGTCGCCGACAACTATCAGTCGGCCGTGCTGGGTATGGGGACCGGTCTGGGTGATCTGGGTGCGGTTTCCCTGGATGGCAGTTACGCCAAAACTAATCTGGCTTCCGGTGATACCAAAGAAGGTCAGAGCTATCGTCTTTTATATGCGAAGTCATTAAGTGATTTCGGTACCGATTTCCGGCTGGCAGGGTACCGTTATTCGACCTCCGGATATTATGATTTCAGTGATGCCGTGCAGGAAAGGCGTGACTGGAAAGATGGTCAATACGAAAGCGACTATATCGACCCGAATGACACTGCAGACGGGACACCCGCCTGGGCGCAGACCAATAACGCGACTTATTACTCAAACGTTTATGCCAATAAGCGTGAACGTATGGAAGTTTCGATTAACCAGAACCTGAAAGGTTATGGCAGTATCTATGTTAATGCTAACCAGCAACGTTACTGGGGAACCAGTCAGAAAACCCGTACCGTGCAACTGGGATATTCCAATGCCTGGAAAAATGTGAGCTACGGTGTCTACTGGCAGTCGACCCGTTCCCAGTATGGTTATGCCGATAACAGCATTAACATGACACTTTCTATCCCGCTGGTCTGGAACAATAATAATAACGCGATTGTCTCCACCACCCAGCTGGCACATGACCAGCAGTCGGGCGACAGCTATAACACCGGCGTTTCAGGCACCCTGCTTGATGATAACCGTCTGAGCTACGGAGTGACGACCGGCCATACTCAGACCGGCGGACAAAACAGCGGCGCAAACCTGGGGTATCAGGGCAGTATGGGTAATCTGAACGGTAGTTACAGTTACAGCAACAACTATACTCAGACGGCATTGGGTGCCAGTGGCGGTCTGGTTGTCCACTCCGGTGGAGTCACGCTTTCGCAACCGCTGGGCGATACCTTTGCTATCATCAAAGCGAAAAATGCCGAAGGTGTGGGGATCCTTAACTCACCAGGCGTTAAAGTGGACCGCTTTGGGTACGCTATTGTCAATAACCTGACGGCGTACCGGTACAATACCATCGCACTGAATACCGAAGAGATGCGTCCGGGGCTGGATATTCCGCAATCAGTTATCCAGGTCGTCCCGATGCAGAAAGCCATTGTCCGCGTCACTTTCAATACCTTTTATGGCCACAGCCTGCTCATTCATTCCTCCCTGCCGGATCACAGTTATCCGCAGATTGGTGCGGGGGTGTTTAATGCCCGGGGACGTAATAGCGGTACCGTGGGAATGAAAGGCGATCTGTTTGTCTCCGGCATTGCGGCCGGCGAAAAACTGACAGTGAAATGGGGTGAAGGCCCGAACGATAAATGTTTCTTACTCATCCCCGATAAGCTGGCCGATCAGACAAAAACCAGTGGATATCAGGAAATTACACTGACCTGCCAACGCCCCTGAGGAGCCAGGCAATGACACTGCACACCCTACGAAAATTATTAGGCTCTTTGCTGGTTCTCTGCGCGATTTTCGCCAGCCAGCAAAGTTTCGCCCTCTCCTGCCGCCAGGGCAGTTACGCCGACACACCGTCACCGACAGGCTCTATTTCTCAAAGTTTTCCGATTGGATCGGTGTCCTTTGCTAAATCAGACTTTACCGCCGGTAACGTCTTATGGCGTTCGTCTACCTATACTGCCACCTTTACCTGCTGGGATATGCAAGGCTATCCGGGGGGAGAGGATGCCTGGCTCTATTGGAACCCGCAGGGTGGTCTGAGTAAAATAGACCCTTCGCTGAGCGTCGGTGTGACGATCAACGGTAAAGACTATGATTCTATTAACACCGCTGTCGCGACCAAAGCCATTGATGTCGGGCGCGGTACGATTTTTGATTCCGCGTATTATGCGAAGTACGGCCAGGCCAGACCACTGACCATCAGTTTTACTTTTTCGATTTACCTGAAAGCCACCGGGGTCGCACCACAAACAACCTTTACAGACATTGGTACCGCGGGCGTATTTCAGGTGGATGGTGTATTGGGCATTAACAGCACCCCAAACAGTAACTATGTCGCCAACCTGACTAACTTCAATAATATCAGGGTGATACAGTGTACTCCGACAGTGACTATTTCACCGTCAAATATCAATTTCGGTAATGTCATGCGTGAAACCTCCGCGGTCGGCAAAATAGCGAAAACCATACCGTTTACGGTCACCGCAAATGTGTCCGGGGGGGGCTGCGTGGGTCAGCAACTGGTCGCCAGTTTTAGTAGTAACGATGTCAGCACCAGCGACCCCACTCTGCTCATTCCGTCCACGAAACCCGGGATCGGCGTTTATCTGACGAGCCAAAGTAATACCGGGACACCGCTTGTCTTTGGTCAGGTCTACCCCTTCACCACAACCGCGATCACCAGCAGTTCTACGACAACCATCCCGGTCGGATATATTGCTTATCTGAAATGGCTTACCAATTCACCGACAGTAGGGACTTTCAATACCACCGCCACCGTCAATATAACGTTCAAATAATCCTGGCTCCGGCCCCGTCACGGGGCCGTCCACAGCGTTATCTGTCGCAGAAGCAACGGAGTATGTCGTTTATCAGTCGTGTGAGGGGAACCGAAATTTTCTCCGGTTATCGGAGGGAAGAGGCAGAGACAGGTTATCGCTTACGCTTAAAATTGACTTCGAACGCATAGGCAATTTTCTGGAAATTACGCTGATTTATCAGTGACAGATTCGTAAATCTGACTGACATCCGTTGCTGATAGCCAGGGTATTCCGGCAGTTCTTCTTCAAGTTCACTGAGCGCAATAATCTCAATATTGGCTTTAAACTCACCGTATTCTCCTAAAGACAATAATGCTTTCTTAAATACCGCGCCGACTTTGGCTTTTTCTGACAACAGCTTCGGTGTGTAAACGCCTAATCCGCCGACCGAAAAGTCATAGATGATAAAGGGTCGGGGTGCACTAAGCCCTGAAAGCGGCAACGTCAGGGTAAAGTTTTTCCATAAAGGCAGCGGAACGCGCAGGTTAATACGCCGTTGAAAGTAATTAAACTCATTACCGATCTCGCCGGTCAGTACAGTCCCCCCGGCGGTTTCTTCCTGACGGACAGCATTCAGAGTAAAAATAATTTTTGCTTCACTCCCTTCTGCGCTGAGTTCAAGAGTTGCGGGTAAGGTAAAATCTGCTTGCGGGAGGCTCAGATAAACACGGCTGGATTCAACACGTAGCAATTCGAAATCGTGCCCCTCTTCAGAACTGAGGCTAAAACGATGTTTTTCTTTCAGCAGGGTACGCAGGATTGCGACCAGTTCAAAACGATCATTTCTGAGCGTCTGCGGATCAGTATTAACACCAGCCATAGGAGATAAGCCTTCTTACTTAAGAGAAACTTTAAAATAACATATAAAAATAGGAAGGTATTCACAAGGCTTGCTCTCTTTATGAGATAGCAGACAGAGGCCACACGCCTGTGACACCACAGACGTCATACCGCGGTTCTGTCAGGCAGCACAGCACAACTCTTCAATGGTCAGCTCCTTCCAGAGCTTCCCTTGTAACGCATAGTACGGCATTTCAGACAGCCATTTTTCATGCTGATCGGTTTCAATACCTTCGACAACCACATTACAATTATTTAATGAAAAGAAGTTCAGTAACGCCCCCATCAGCTGGCTTCCGCCAGGCTTACTCATAAAGTTCCAGAACAAAAATCGGTCTATTTTAATATAACGAAATTGATTATCGAAAACAGCTGAGAATCCGGAAAGGCCGGAACCAAAGTCATCCAGCCAGAATGTCCGCTGCTTATGGAATACCGGGGCCTGGTTAGACTCAGGTACCAGACTGTCTGAAGATTCATTCACTTCAAAATGGATAAACCCCGCAAAGGCATTGCCTTCAGACAGATAATGCTCGTTCACAAAGCCCAGTGACTTATCATCGATATTCACCGTCACAATCACATTGTGACGAATAAACCAGTCACGGTAAGACCCGATTAAATCAATCTGTGCCTTAAGGATCTCAATACTCATGGCAGGAGTGACGCTTTGGAAAAAAAATTCCGGAGAGATTGTTGTCCCCTGGTGGTTGGCGGTGATCCTCGATAAACATTCAACCGCTAACAACTCTCCGGTTTTACCAAACATCGGCTGGAAAACAAAATTGATTGAAAAATTAGCAAACTGTAAAGGAGACATAACTCACCTGAGATGAAAACAGCTTAGTGGTCAGAATCTCCAGCACAGCATGCAAGGCATAGATGAAAGACTCAGCGCTTTGTTTACTCTGGAAAGTATAACGCTGAACCCCCTGAATTCCGGCCTTTTATTAAAAAAGTTAACGATTAAAACGTTGATTCAGATAGTTAAAACCAATGAATTTTTTCTTACGCTCAGCCCGGGATTTTTCGTCACCAGGGTTCCGGACAGTAGCACCTCAACGTACTTCATCGTACAAATAAACGAACAAAAAGTCGGCGGAATTTTATTCTGCTTATTCACCAATAGTCGTCTTTGCTAAGGGGATTATGGGCATTGCGCCGGATTTAATGCATAAATAATCAGATTTAATAGTTGTTAGTTTTACAGAAAGATGGCATTTTTTGACAATCCTGACAAAAGTCCGGTGCACTGCTGTTGCAGTGCGCGCCAGAGATTTACACAACATCTGTATCATAAGGGGAAAGCGTTGAACGCTTCAGTCAAAACCACACCGGAGAAAATCAGCGGTTCCGCCATTCTGTTTTTCATCCAGACTTTTTCTACGCTCGGCTTTGCCGTGCTCTATTCCACACTGGTTCTGTACGCAACAAAGAAACTGGGCTTCAGCGAAGACTCAGCGAATGCCATCATGGGCGTTTTCGGTGCGTTTAACTATGGTCTTCACCTGTTTGGCGGATACCTGGGGGGACGCTATCTGAGTAACCGTAACCTGTTTGTCCTCGGGATGGTGTTGCAGGTTATCGGCTGTTATCTGATTGCCAGCGCCGGCGTCACCGGGCTTTATTGGGGACTGGCCATGTTCCTGACCGGAAGCGGGCTGAATGTGACCTGCCTCAATATGATGCTGACACAGCGTTTTGCGCCGGAAGATGATCGTCGGGAAAGCGCTTTCCTGTGGAACTATGCAGGGATGAACCTGGGCTTTTTTATCGGGTTTACTGTCGCGGGTTATTATCAGCTGAGCGAAAACTACAAGGCACTGTTCCTGTTTGCTTCGCTGGGGAACATTATCGCCATCATCGCAGCGCTGGTTTTCTGGCCTCACCTGAAAGATAAAAGCACCCCACTGACACAGGTCAGCCCGTCGACCTACCGGAAGCGTCTGGTCGCCGGGGTGGCTATCCTGGTCGTTCTGCTACCAATTATTCGTGTGATGCTGACCTATGCCGCTATCAGCAGCTATTTTGTTATCGCTATCGGATGTCTGATCTTCATTCTGTTGTGCCTGATGACACTAAAACACCCGGTGGCCGATGAGCGTTCACGTATGGGGGCTTACCTTATTCTGATGCTCGGTTCTCTGGTCTTCTGGTCACTGTATCAGCTGGCACCGATGGGACTGATGCTGTTCTCCGAACATAATATTGACCTGAATGTCTATGGCTGGATAGTCGCTCCGCAGTGGATCCAGAACATTAATACCATCGTTATTGTGATCGGTGGTCCGTTAATGGCGATGTACTTTAACCGCCTGCGTAAAAAAGGTTACCGGATTGACATACCACTACAGTTTGCCTCTTCGCTGGTGTTTATCGGCCTGGGTATGCTGGTCTTACCGGTGGGGATCTCCCTGGCGGGCGGTAATGGTCTGATGGCGTTCAAATGGATAGTGATCAGTTATATTCTGCAGAGTATCGGCGAACTGCTGATCTCCCCGATTGGCTATGCCATGATCGGAAAACTGGCACCGAAACAGCATCAGGGGCTGATGATGGGTAGCTGGATGATGGTGACCGGTGTGGCATCGGTACTGGCAGACTATTTCTCCGGCATGATGCCGGATAACAGTAATACCACGCCTGTGGCAACCAACCCGGGCTACAGCCATGTCTTTAACCTGCTGGGCTGGGGTTCAGTGATCACCGCCGTGGTGATCGCCGTACTTATCCCGTTATTACGTCGTATGATCAACCCGCAGGTCCGCACAGAGGCCTGAGTGTGACCGACCCCGGCAAATGCCGGGGTCGTCTTTTATACCCTTCTCTTACACCAGACCGTGTTAATGCCTGAGGCTATCAGCATTATCACCGCCGTCCCCAAAAAAACGGCCGGCATACCTGCCTGACCTGCGACCACACCGCCAAACAATGGCCCGCAGACCTGACCGATATATTGTGCCGACGTGGAATACCCGAGTAAGCGACCGGTTTGTCCGGCCGGTGCATGATGGCGGATAATTGCAGTGATACAGGGCAGCATTCCCCCTAATGCCAGGCCCATCAGAAAACGCAACACCAGCAGTTGCCATACCGCAGTCACAAAGGCCTGCGGGATCAGCAAAATACCGCAAATCAGTAAACCGCAGGAAAGTACACGCCAGTGCCCTGTCCGGTCAGCCAATGCGCCGATACGCGGAGCCGCTATGATGCTGCCTAAGGCCGTGGACGCCATGATAACCCCGGCAAACAACGTCGCCTGCGTCAGATCAGAGATCAGGCTGGCAACATACAGGGTAATGATCGGTTCCACAGACATCGTGGCGAAAATCAGTAACATCGCAGACACCCACATTACCTTCACCGCGACAGGTACCGGTTGCTGCACCGCAGACTGGGACGGGGAATGCCTGGCCGGCTGGCGTTCCTCTTTAAGCAAGAGCAGCGTACCCAGAAAGGCCAGAAAAATAATCCCCCCGGTCAGCAGGAAGGTTTCGCGTATCCCGATAATCGCGGGAAGCATGCCTCCGGCCAGCGGACCGACGATATTTCCGGCCATGATCCCGCCGGAAAGGATGCCAATCGCATAACCTGTTTTCTCTTTCGGGGTTTGTGCTGCGACCAGAATCATCGAACCGGAAGCATAACCCCCCAATAAACCCGCCAGTAAACGTAAAGCCACCAGTTGCCAGGGCGCTGTTGCCATACCCATCAGTGACATAGCAACAGCCATCCCCAGGCTGGCCCTGATCAGCATCAGTTTACGGCCATATTTATCTGCCAGCCGTCCCCATAAGGGTGCCGTCAATGCCGCCGTGAGAAAGGTTGCCCCATAGGCCACCGCAGACCAGTGGGCGATACTGCTCGTGCCTTTAACACCTAAGGACTGCAGATACAGCGGAAGAAAAGGCAACAGCAATGTCATGGCAATCAGTGTGCTGAAAGATCCCAGGGTACAAACCCAGAGATTACGCTGCCAGTGAGGATCTTCCTCTGAAAGATTGCCGGAATAGTCTGCCATTTCAATAACCTGCTTTGCTCATAGAAAAGGAAAGCGTAACGTCAGGCAGAGTGAAAGAACAGCCGCCGGAAGATATTTACCGGCTGTCCGCTGATTATTGCACTGTTGCAATAATCAGGCGTCTCTGAGCTTTTCAGTCAGTAAATCACATAACCGGGTGACCGGAGAAGAGAACGTCTCCTGGACCTTTCGCAGCAGATAACTATGGTGCCCGGGCAACTGCCATTCAGGCAGGACCGGCCGTAATGTGCCTTCTGCCAGGGCCTGATGCACCATGTAGGAGGGCAGACAGGCAATGCCCGCTCCGGCGCAGGCCGCGGTTAATAATGCCATACTGTTATTGGCCCGGAACCGGCTAACCGCATTCACTTCTATCCGTTTTTTCTCTTTCCGGAAACTGAGGGCAGCCTGATGGGCCGGCCCGTGAAAGGTCAGTAACTGGTGACGGCTAAGCTGCTCCGGTGACGTCAGTACGGGATGCCTGTCCAGATAGGCCTCCGTCGCATACAATCCCCAGGGGATCACCGAGAGCGGCTGTGACAACCCCTGATCCGGTGGGCGCTGGCGAACCACGATCGCGACGTCAATATCGTCGTGGATCATGTCCGGTTCCCTGTCGTTCAGATCAAGATCGACACGCACATGGATATTTTGCTGCATAAAGGGTTGCAGCACCGGGACAATACACTGACACCCGTAAGTCACCGGCGCGACCAGCCTGACCTGTCCCGCAGGCTGACTGTGCATGCGGTGAATGAAATCATCTGCCGCTGATACCTGCCTGCTAAGGCTTTCGCAATAGCGATAATAAAACAGCCCGCATTCCGTGATGCTCACCTTGCGGGTGGTGCGGTGTAATAATTTCATCGCCAGACGGTTTTCCAGTGCGGCGATTTCGCGGCTGACTGTGGCTGTTGATATGCCCAATACCCCCGCCGCCAGACTGAAACTTTGTTGTTCCACTACGCGGGCAAAAATATACATCGCCTGCAGGTTTTCACCCTGTTGCATACGTTATCCTGTTATCCGTCGTGCGGGGATATAGGGTATTACCTGCCGCTGGCCACAAATTCCGGCTGACACCCGACCGGAAAGTTCACCGAGTTTGCGATAAAGCAGGCATCATGCGCGGCGTGGTGGAGTTGAGCCGCCCGATCCCTGTCCTGATCATTCTGCAAGCGGATACGCGGCTTCAGAATAATGCCGGTAAAATGGCCTTTTACCCCTTCCACCATCGTTCCTTCAGCCTCATCCTGATACTCTTCCACGACGATACCGGCATCTGCACATAAGTGCAGATACCACAATTTATGGCAGGCAGAAACCGACGCCAGCAGAAGTTGTTCGGGATTCCAGCGGCTATTATCCCCCCGGAAAGCAGGGTCGGCACTTAACGCAATCGGCTCCCGCCCTTCAGCCTGTAACTCCCCGTCACGTCCATAGGCTTTATAAGATGATGTCCCCCCGCCACGATTTCCGGTCCAGCGAACTGTCACACGGTAATGATGCTGTCTTGCTGCCATAATGATCCCCGTTAGCTTTGCTTCAGGCGATAGCCTCTGACCCCGGCCATCAGTATTAAAACATCATACTTTCTTATGCGATTTTCCGGAAAGTGATTTATCCGGAGTCATCCTGATGACATGCTGCAGGATCCCTGCCCGGCCCTGCTTCCCACCCCGACAGGCCGGAAATATCGCATTTTTTTGTAAAGCGGCTCCGTGGAGTTATCCCCTTCCTCCCCGGAAAGAGGACAATAATGTGACTCAGGTCACATTATATTTGCTAAAAAATGAAACAAATTATAACAACTGTGAAGATTCTCCATTTACTAACGTATGATATCCGGCATGATCATTCCGGGTTAACACGGTTTATCAGCCTTATGCATCTGGTTTGACTCCATTTTTTGCGTCTGTATTCAGATGCGCTCTTTCAGTATTCAGCAAATGGTGACGATAAAATGAAATATAAAATAATGATGGCAGCAACACTTCTGGCTGGCTCTGTGACTGGCCATACGTATGCTGCAGACACCTCACCGACCTATGTGTCTGACTGGTGGCATCAGAGTGTCAATGTCGTTGGCAGTTATCACACCCGTTTCGGACCTCAGTTAAATAATGATCTCTACCTGGAATATGAAGCCTTTGCTCATAAAGACTGGTTTGATTTTTATGGGTATGTTGATTTGCCAAAATTTTTCGGCACCGGAAATGGCAATGACAACGGCATCTGGGACAGACGCAAGGGTTCACCGATGTTTATGGAAATTGAACCTCGCTTTTCTATTGATAAACTGACCGGAACCAGCCTGGCATTTGGTCCGTTTAAAGAATGGTATTTCGCTAATAACTATATTTACGATATGGGCCCGAATAATGCCAATCGCCAGAATACCTGGTATATGGGTCTGGGTACCGATATTGATACCGGCACTAAGCTGGCATTATCCATGAACGTTTACGCGAAATATCAATGGCAGAACTACGGTGCGGCTAATGAAAATAGCTGGGATGGCTACCGTTTTAAAATTAAATACATGTTACCACTGACCACTCTGTGGGGCGGAAACCTCTCCTACATTGGTTTTACTAATGTCGACTGGGACTCTGATCTGGGTGAGAAGGCTGGCCCTGTGCGTACCGGTAACGCCATCGCTTCCAGCCATATCTTGTCACTGTCCTATAACCACCTGCATTACTCTCTGGTGGCCCGTTATTTCCATAACGGCGGGCAATGGGCCGATGGTTCAACGCTTAACTTTGGTCAGGGTGACTTCTCAACACGGAATACCGGTTGGGGATACTATGCAGTCGTCGGATATAGTTTCTGATTAATCCCGCCCTCCGTTATTATTGATAACGGTATTGTTCCGCGAAAATATTTCGCGGAACATCTCCCCGCTATTATTACGGTTAATCACTAAAAAATTACCCTCGTCTTTTTTATTTCCTTCGTCTATTCTGGATTTTCGTTCACTGCTTATCTTTTCTTCCCTATAAAAATAGTTGATAAGCAGAATTGCAAATACAGTAAGCCCGAGGTTAAATGATTTATGTCATCGTCTTTGAGTAAAGCAGATTTATCTGCCACCCCCGATAGCAATAATACGACAATCGCCGGACGCATTGATGCATTACCGGCAAGCAAAAGCCTCTGGTGTTTTATTTCGCTTTTAGCCCTCGGCGGATTCTTTGAACTCTACGATTTATTTGAAACAGGGTATATTAGTTCAGGTTTACTGGCAGAAAAGATATTTCATACGGGTCATGAAGGTGTTTTTGGAATATCTGATCAGGCGGCCTTTGCTTCTGTCACCTTCCTCGGCTTATTTTTGGGTGCCAGTTTACTGGCCAAATATGCAGACAAATTTGGCCGCCGGCTGACCTTTATGTGTGCACTGGCCTGGTACGGGGTATTTTCTCTGCTCATGGCCTTCCAGCACAGTGCTGAAGGGATCATTCTTTGCCGTTTGCTGGTCGGTGTTGGGCTGGGGGTCGAACTTGTGACTATTGATACCTATCTCTCGGAATGGATGCCTGCACATTTACGTAGCCGGGCTTTCGCTTTCTCCTTCTTTATCCAGTTTCTTTCCGTTCCTGTTGTGGCCATCATGTCCTGGTGGCTTATCCCGCAAACGTTTCTGACTCTGGAAGGATGGCGATGGGTAATTATTGCCGGAGCCGTCTGTTCGCTGATTATCTGGAGTATCCGGCGTAATCTGCCGGAGTCTGCCCGCTGGCTGGCACAGCAGGGACGCCATCAGGAAGCACATCAGGTGCTCAGTGACATGGAAAAACGTTGCGGTATGACTCCGGTCACTGACTTCCACGCGGACACCGCTGGTATCAAACCCCCGGTACAGGGAAAATTCCGTGAGATCTGGGCTCCGCAATGGCGTAAAAGAACACTGATGCTGGTCGTGATGAACTTTTTCCAGTCGATTGGATTTTTTGGCTTCGGAAACTGGTTACCGGCCCTGCTTTCCGGCAAAGGCACAACCCTGACCCATAGCCTGCTTTACTCTTTCTTTATCACTCTGGCTTACCCGCTGGGGTCGTTACTGTGCAGTCGCTATGCCGATAAAATAGAAAACAAATGGCAGATTGTCCTCTCCTCGCTGATGACGGTTGTCTTCGGCACACTGTTTGCGTTGGTGACGCAACCTGTGCTGCTGATCCTTTGCGGATTTATGATCACTTACTCAAACGCCTGGCTGACCTTCAGTTACCACTCTTACCAGACCGAGATATTCCCTACCCATATCCGCGCACGTGCGGTCGGGTTCTGCTACTCGTTCAGCCGCTTATCGACGGTGTTCAGTAGTGTCATGATAGGCTCTATTCTGGCCTACGCCGGAAGTCAGGGAGTGATCATCTTCATTATCCTCAGTATGCTGATGGTCATGCTCTCTGTCGGTATTTTCGGGCCGAAAACCCGTGGGCTGGATTTAGAAAATATCTGATCTGTACGCCATAAAAAACGGGCGGCATCACTGCCACCCGTTTTATTCCTCACTCACTTACCACGAGGTTACTGCTGTTTTTCCAGGTCTTTTATCGTCGCCCCGCCCTGATGGCCCCGAACAAATTCCGAGTTCCTGATATCAGCCACCTGGCTTGCGGTCACGCCGGAAGAAGCGTTATTCCCCCAGCTGCTGCGGATAAAGTTAACCACATCAGCGACTTTCTGATCATTCAGACGCCAGCCAAACGCTGGCATGGTGATGGCAGAAGGTGCGCCTTGCACACCCGGCAGCGTATCTCCGGTAAGAATGATATGAATAAGCGATGTCGGATCCTTCGCTAATACCACCGGATTCCCTTTCAGGGCCGGGAAGAAACGCTGGTAGCCTGTACCGTCTGTTTTATGGCAGGCAGCACAACTGTCAACATAGGACGCGGCGCCGGTCATAGAGTCATCCCCTTTCAGCAGCGCCTGAGCCACCGAATCATCCGCAGTGAATGCCGGCTGCTTAGGATCCTGCGGGCTGAGTGACTTCAGATAACGGGCAATCGCCTGAATATCGTCCTGACTCATATATTGCAGACTGTGCTGTACCACGTCGGTCATCCCGCCAAAAGCAGCGGTATGATCATTGCGGCCATAACGCAGGAATTGTGCAATATCGTCGGTACTCCAGCGGCCCAGACCTTCACGGTTATCCCCGCGTAAATCGCTGGCATTCCAGCCATCTATCGGGGAACTGCTGCCCGACAGGAAGAGGTCACCCTCACTGTTATTGAGCGCTTTTTCCTGCATGGTGATGGCCCGTGGCGTATGGCAGGCACCACAGTGCCCCAGCCCTTCCACCAGATAACGCCCGCGGGCCAGTTCAGGGTCTTCACCTGGTGCTGCGACGGCAGGTTTGACGTCAGGAGCAAACATATGCCGCCAGATGGCCAGTGGCCAGCGCATAGAAAGTGGCCATGGAATATCACTCGCCTTATCCGGTTCACTCACCGGCTGGACACCCTGCATAAAATAGGCGTACAGAGCATGCATATCATCATCGCTCACCACCGCATAGGACGGGTAAGGCATCGCGGGATAGAGCGTTTCACCGTTTTTCGCAATCCCCTGACGCACAGCTTTCTGGAAATCATCATAGGTGTAGTTACCGATACCGTACGTCTTATCCGGCGTAATATTGCTGGAATAAATCGTGCCGATCGGTGTCTTCATCGGCAGACCGCCGGCAAAAGGCTGACCGCCTTCGCTCGTATGGCATGCCGTACAGTCCCCGGCCCGTGCCAGATATTCCCCGCGCTTCACCAGATCCTGCCCGCTTTCATCAGCAGCCATGGCAGAAAAGGCCAGCGAGCTCAGCACCAGTGCTAATAGTCTTTTTTTCATCGTCTGTGCCTCTTATGCCTGTACCAACGGACCCGGATTTTTCAGATACACCTCACGGATCGTTTTTGCCGACCAGTAGGTCAGTGCAGCAACCAGTCCTGTCGGGTTATAACCCAGCCCCTGAGGAAAGGCTGAGGCCCCCGGTACAAAGACATTCGGCACATCCCAGCTCTGCAGATAACGGTTGATAGCACTGGTTTTCGGATCTTCACCCATAATGGCCCCGCCATTCATGTGGGTGGTCTGATACACCGTGGTATCAAAGTGCGTTCCCGGGGTTTTCGGACCGCCCATAATCAGTTTCGGGTTCATGGCTTTGGCGATGTTGTGCATTTTAGAGACCATAAACTCTGACATTTTGATGTCATTGTCCTGCCAGTCGAACGTCATGCGTAGCAAGGGTTGTCCGTAGGCATCTTTATAATTCGGGTCCAGATCCAGGTAGTTCACCCGGTACGACTGGTGTGCACCATGAGCATCCATCGAAACGTGGTGCGTGTAAGTCTCCGCAACGGCCGCTTTCCACTCACTTCCCCAGGCAGGCGTCCCCGGAGGGGTAGGTAATCCGGAAACCGGCTTGGTGCCCGCCTGGTTTACCCACATCGGGGAGCCACCGACAAAACCGTACGGACCATGGTCAAAGTTATCCGCGTTAAAATCATCAATAGCCACGCCCGCACCGCCCGCGCCGATAAACGGGTTAGTGGTGGTGTTTTTATCAAACAACGCTTTCAGGGTAGAAATATTCTGATAGGCAAAGTTACGGCCAACCACCCCTTCATTGGTGATCGGGTTATACGGCTTGCCGATCCCTGACAAGAGCATCAGGTGAACGTTATGGAACTGGAAAGCTGACAGGATCACCAGATCCGCTGGCTGGACTTGTTCACGCCCGCTGGCATCCAGATAAGTCACGCCGGTCGCTTTTTTCTTATCGTCAGTCAGATTGACGCGCAGAACATAAGAGTCATTACGCAGCTCAAACTTAGGCTCCTGACGCAGGGCCGGTAAGATATTGACGTTAGGCGAGGCTTTCGAATACATGTAGCAGGCGTAACCGCTGCAGTAACCACAGAAGTTACATGGCCCCATCTGCGCGCCATAGGTATTGGTGTACGGACCAGAGGTATTCGCCGAAGGCATATCATAAGGATGATACCCCACAGACTCCGACGCTGCCGCGAACAACTGGGCTGAGTAGGTCCGTTCCTGTGCCTTCAGCGGAAAGTTATCCGAACGGTCAGCAGCGTACGGGTTTCCGCCTTTCCCTTTACCCACCACTTTGCCGTTAACGGTCCAGGCAGTACCGGAAGTACCGAATACCTTTTCGGCTTTATCAAAAAATGGCTCCAGCTCATCATAGCTGACACCGAAATCCTGAATTGTCATTCCTTCAGGGATAAAGTCTTTGCCATAACGCTCTTCATAATGGCTGCGAAGGCGTAATTCCACCGGATCGACACGGAAGTGACAACCTGACCAGTGCAGCCCGGCGCCTCCGGTACCGGTTCCAGGCAGGAACGCATTTAACTGGCGATAAGGCAACGCCGTCTGCGAGGCATTATGCCGGACAGTGACGGTACTCTTCGACAGGTCCTGGAACAGTTTCTTACGCACGTTGTACGTCAGTTCATCAATGGACTGCGGATACGCACCGTCCGGATAGGTATCCCGATGGGGGCCACGTTCCAGCGCAACCACGTTGAGTCCGGCTTCTGTCAGTTCTTTCGCCATAATCGCACCGGCCCAGCCGAAACCGACAATAACGACATCTGTTTTTTTCATTTCATTCGCCATGATTACGCTCTTTCTCCACGAATTGATACCGGCGGGAAGGGGTAATGCTCACCGCGCTCTACCCAGTCCATAAAATCAGCACGGGCGCCCGGGAAACCAATCAGTTTCCAGCCCGACATGCCCTGATTACCGCCATGGATAGGGTCGCTGAAGAATCCTTCACGGGTATTCTGTAACAGGTAGGAGAAAAAGAGCTTACTCGGCAGGTGGCTGAACTCTGCCTCACCACTTTCAAACGCTTTCAGCAGGCTTACCTGCTGTTCCGCGGTTAATTCGGCAAAAACTTTCTGGTGCTGTTGCTGACTATAGGCGTCCGCATCGGCCAGCCCCAGGCGGTAAATCTGGCGCGGGACCAGAGGTAACTGATAGCCCAGTTCTTTTGGCGCATCCGGCGCAAACGGGCCCTGCATATACCAGTTGGACCCGGTGGCATACGGCGTATTCATCTGACGGTCGATATACTCGGGTACACCCGCTTCGATGGCTCCGGGGCCACGTTCATCCGCCGGGATCAGGTGAGCGACCGCTGCTTTAATAAACGCATATTCTTCTGCGGTAAACCAGGTGGGCTGATAGTCGCGGGGCAGCGACTGCCCGTTTGCGGTACTATCAGCTGCCTGCGCGGCAGGACTTAATGCAAATGAACCAATGGCGGTGCTTCCCACTGCCATTGCCGGTGCAAGCGTAATGGTTCTTAATAAAAAGTCCCTGCGCGATTGGCCATTCTTATGTTCTGACATGACATTGCCTCAGTACCGCATATAATGCAGCATGAAATGTTAAAGTTTTTAGTGATGTTTTTGAGTTACCTATAACCGTAACGAATCAGTGTTACCGGTAACAAGTTGCGACATTCTACACCTGTTATTCATAAGGTTCAGTAGATAAAAACATTAATTTACTATTTTATTAACATAACGGGCGGGTATGTTTTACATAAACAGTGATATGCAATCCTGTCTGTCACTGTCAGAAACATCCCCCAACAGACAGTTAACAGGGTTTAGCGCTATAACAGGATGAGACTAATAATGGAGTGGTTATGTTTAAATGTTTCTTTCCCAGACCGGGTCCCTTTTTCACCAGTGCAGCAATATGGAGTCTGATCACCATCGTCTGCTGGTTCTGTTTCGGTGAAACTGCGCCGATGCATTTTCCCGCACTGGCAAAGGCGGCGGCCAGCCCGCTCCCGAATACTGTTTTCCGCTTCGTACATCTCAGTCAGCTCTGGTTCTATCTCTATTTCTGGATAGCCACTGCACTCTTTGCGCTGGTCTGGCGCGCCATTGATAACCACCCGTGGCAGCTCTGGTCGGTCTGGGGATCGGCCCTGATCATCTTTTCGACCTGGTTTGGCGTTCAGGTCGGTGTTGCTATCAATGCCTGGTACGGTCCTTTTGGTGATTTGATCCAGAAAGCACTGACCAAGGCGGGATCGGTGCCGATCACCGTGTTTTATGATGAGATCATTGCCTTCCTGGGGATCGCCCTGGTGGCCGTGGTCATTGGTGTGATGAACTCCTTCTTTATCAGTCACTGGGTATTCCGCTGGCGTACAGCAATGAATAACTATTACATTGCTAACTGGCAGCATCTGCGTCACGTCGAAGGTGCCGCCCAGCGTGTGCAGGAAGATACCATGCGTTTTGCCGGTACGCTTGAGAGTTGGGGCGTGAGCTTTATTCAGGCCATTATGACGCTTATCGCCTTCCTGCCGGTGCTGGTAGGGCTGTCACACTACGTCAAAGATATTCCGCTATTGGGGAATATCCCGTATGCGCTGGTGATCATTGCTCTGCTGTGGGCACTGTTTGGCACCGGTTTACTGGCGGTGGTAGGCGTTAAATTACCGGGTCTGGAATTCCGTAATCAGCGGGTTGAAGCGGCCTACCGTAAGGAACTGATTTACGGGGAAGACCATGCCGACCGGGCGACACCGCCTACCGTCCATGAGCTGTTCAGTCAGGTCCGCTACAATTACTTCCGGCTCTACTTCCACTACCTGTACTTTAATATCACCCGTATTCTGTATCTGCAGGTCGATAATGTGTTCGGGCTGTTTGTGCTGTTCCCGTCCATTGTTGCCGGGACCATTACGCTGGGGATCATGAACCAGGTCTCTAATGTCTTTGACCAGGTGCGATCTTCATTCCAGTATCTGATCAATTCCTGGTCAACGCTGGTAGAGCTGATGTCTATCTATAAACGTCTGCGGAGTTTCGAACAGATCCTGCAGAACAAACCACACGATGAAATGATGAACGACGCCGCAGAATAACGGCAGACCGCGTCTCCGTTCCCCGGGGGACGGGGACGCGGCTTATCGCTTCCCGGCCCGTTGTCGCCATTTTATAATAAAAAGCACGGTAACAAGGGTATGAGGATCCCCGGGGGTCAGGCCGCAGAATGCGTCAGAGTGACCGCAGAAAGCCTGAATGATACCGCGGACATCCACCCGCGGTTACCTGTTTATCATCCCGCCTTTTTACCGAGGATCACCGAATGAATCGAGCCCTATTCGTCTGTCTGTCGGGCCTGCTGACCAGCGTCCTGTCCGTACAAAGTATGGCGGCAGAAACCACGATAAAACAACTTCCGGTCAACGCTATCCATCCCACCCAATCTGCCGTGGGGTATGATGAAATAAACTACAAAATTGCCCTTGATAAGGCCGACCCTGCCAAATTATTCACAGAATTTTGTGAGAATAACGGCGCAGGCAAAGTCAGGCAATATAACACCCACTCTGCGATCACCCGACCCGGCAGTTTCACCTGTCAGTCGCCGTATGGCACTTACCCTGACGCGGTAAAGAGTGCGGTCATAGCCCCGGATCATCAGGTCTATCTGACCGACGGACATCATACGATCAGTATTTTCCGTGACATTGCCGGTGATCAGAACTTTACCTTCAGTGTCCGTATTACTAACGATCTCAGTCAGTTGCCGGATATGGCGGCCTTCTGGCAATGGATGGAACAGCATAATCAGACCTGGCTGAACGATCCGGCAGGAAAGCGTGTTAAGCCAGCAGATTTACCGGCACAGGTCGGCATGCAATTTATGGCGGACGATACGTACCGCTCGGTGATCTATTTTCTCCGCTCTGTGGCGTATAAGAAACCGAAAAATGCCCCGCCGTTCCTGGAGTTCTACCTGGGTGACTGGCTACGCCATCATCAGCCGGTGAGACCCGGAGAGCTGAAAACCAAAGCCGGCTATGCCGCATACCTTGCCCGTGCCGCCAATGCATTAGTGAATGCCAGCGGGTCGGAACACACGACGGCATCCCCGGACTCACCGACGCTCGGTCAGTCAGGTAAGCTGGATAAAGTTAATGTGAAAAAACTCGATAAGCTGAGTGAAAAAGGCGGGAAACTGTCGGTGTTATTCGGGGAGAGGGCGACATCCTGAGAGGAAAAACAGGGGGACCCGCCCCCTGTTCAGGCGATTACAGAGTTATACGCATCACTTCATCCGGTGCCGTTGCCGGTTTCTCACGGGAAGCCGGCTGTTTCACGGTAACAAACAGGTTCTTACCGTCGGCGGACAGCGCCAGACTGTTAGGCAGCCCCGGGGTTTTCACGGTCTGTTCCGGCTGGTAATTTTGGGTATTAATAATGCTGACCGTACCGGCCTGCCGGTGGGTCACATACAGCTGATGGCGCTGCGGGTTATACAGCACAGACAGGGATTCCGGGACAGTAATTTTATCGATCACTTTATCGGTACGGGTATCCACCACCAGTACCCCGGGTTGCTTATAATCAGCAATAAACAGACGATGGCCCGCCGGGTCTGATGCAATATTCAGCAGCGCACTGTCGCCTTTCTCGATGAGTTTCTCTTTCTTTTCAATACGCTGAGTCGTTGTGTTGATCACGACCAGCTCGCCGTCGGCGTTAGAGATGTACAGCCGATGACGGGCGCTATCCAGCGCAACACCGGCCCCCAGTTTGCCGGTATGTTCGATGGTATTCAGCAGCGTCAGGTTCTTCGCATCAACCACCCAGACCACACTGTCCGCACCGACCCCCGGGATATAAAGACGGTCGTTTTCCGTATCAATCGCGATTTCACGGATCTGCAGCGGTCTGACCGTCTCACTGCGCTGACGGCTATCCAGCACCAGGTGTTTCAGTTGTTCGCCACTGCGGGTATCAATGGAGGTCAGCGAACTTTCGCGGCTGTTACCGAGGTAGAGGATACCGGTACGCGCATCCAGTGCCATCCCAAAAGGCTTATACTGGCTTTTCAGGGTTTGAGTTGTTTTTAAGTCCTGCGGGTCCAGCCGGTAGACAACTCCGCCCTGTTCGTCACGTCCCTGAGCGCCTGAAACATAAAGCGCATTCCCCGTCTGACTGTAGGCAAGTTCATAGAGTCCCTTTCCGACCGGCTGATGGAGGGTGGAAACCGGTTGGGCTGCAAAGCTGCCTGCGGAAAACAGTGCTGCTACCAGCACCAGAGGGCGGAAAAACGTCTGATGAGCCATCATGTTGTAAGTATCTCCAGAGTAATAAACGACGTATGATCGGACTTCTGCGGAGGCTATCCTTTTCCGCTGCCAGGGGTAATAAATGATTTTCTTTATGATAAGGATAATCATTTACACTTTAAATGAACAGCTTTTTATCCGCTACCAGGAGACCGTCAGAATACAGCGAAAGAGAAGATAAGAGAGTGAATGGTCACTTACCGACAGAACCTTCTGCCGGTAGGTATGGGAGTGAAAATCAGTGTTTTTCTGCCGCCGCCGTCAGTGCGGGGCGTATAAATCCCTGATGTGCTGTCAGCAGTTCTGCGGCCTGTGTTGCTGTCAGGCCCGCCAGGATCATCAGGATAGCGGTTTTGCAGTGGCCATTGCAGTCAGTGAGTGCCTGCTCCGCTTCAGAGCCTGTGCAATCGGTAGCCTGCATCACAATGTTGACCTGCCGTTTGACCAGTTTGGCATTGGTTGCCTCGACATCCACCATCAGATTACCAAAGACTTTTCCCCGGCGGATCATCGCCCCGGTGGTCAGCATATTCAGGACCAGTTTTTGTGCGGTTCCTGCTTTCATTCGCGACGACCCGGTCACGACTTCCGGCCCGACCACCGGCGTCAGGGCGATATCTGCCCGCGCTGCCATTTCGCTGTCAGGATTACAGCTCAGGGCCACGGTTTTCGCGCCACAACGGGCCGCATAAGCCATTGCCCCGAGAACATAGGGCGTCCTGCCGCTGGCCGCAATACCCACCAGAATATCGCTGGCAGTAAAACCGATGGCCTCTAAATCTGCGCGACCCTGGCTGTCGTTATCTTCTGCATTCTCTACCGCTTTCAGGATAGCCGGTTTCCCGCCCGCAATCAGGCCTACCACCTGCTCGTGCGGGGTACCGAAGGTTGGCGGGCACTCACTTGCATCAAGGATCCCTAACCTGCCTGAGGTACCGGCACCGCAATAAATTAACCGGCCACCGCGGGAAAATGCCTGTGTAATGGCATCAACGGCCCGGGCAATCTGCGGCAATATCGCTTCCACGGCCAGGGCCACTTTCTTATCTTCCTGGTTGATCACTGCCAGCATCTCTTCTGTCGACAACTGGTCAATATTTTCACTGGCAGGATTACGGCTTTCCGTAATCAGGGCGTTCAGATTGAGGGTCATAATGACTCCGGAATGAGATCAGGACAGCCCGCATCATAAAACATGCATCGCAGAGGGAAAAGTGCCGTTCAGCACAGGGAGGTCATACCGGGGATATTCAGGAAAGCGGCTCTCTGCACCGGCAGGACCGGGCAGAGAGCCGGGACAAACAAACAGTGCTTAGTCGTTAGCCAGCTGATGCGCCTTCATTTTTTGCTCATAGGCTAAGGCTTTTTCAGTATCGAACTGCCCTTCCCAGCGGGAAATCACTAATACTGCCAGTGCATTACCCACGACATTGAGGGCGGTACGCGCCATATCCATAATACGGTCAACCCCGGCAATAAAGGCCAGACCTTCGAGCGGGATACCCACACTGCCCAGGGTCGCCAGCAGTACCACAAAGGATACGCCCGGCACACCGGCAATACCTTTCGAGGTCACCATCAGGGTCAGCACCAGGACAATTTCGCTGGTCAGCGATAAATCGATACCATACAACTGCGCGATAAAGATGGCGGCAATACTCTGATACAGCGTCGAACCATCCAGGTTAAAAGAATAACCCGTCGGCACCACAAAGCTGGTAATTGACTTTGGCGCACCATAGGCCTCCATCTTTTCCATGATCCGTGGCAGTACCGTCTCTGAACTCGAGGTGGAATAAGCGAGGATCAGTTCATCTTTAAGGATGCGCATAATCGTCATAATGCGCAGTCCGCAAATCCTGGCGACGATCCCCAGAACCACAAAGGCGAACAGTAAAATGGCCACGTACACCAGACCGACCAGCTTTGCCAACGGCAGCAGTGAGGCAAAACCAAAATTCGCCAGTGTGACGGTGATCAGGGCAAAAACACCCACCGGTGCATAGCGCATGATCATATTCGTCACTTTGAACATGGTTTCAGACACGCCACGGAACACAGAGACCAGAGGGTCACGTTGTTCCGCAGGCAGCGCAGACAGCCCCATGCCAAACAGTACAGAGAAGAAAATAATGGCCAGCATATCGCCATTCACCAGCGATACAAAAATGTTCTGCGGGATAATGGATAAGATAGTGCTGACCAGGCTGTGCGCACCACTTTCTACCTGTTGGGTGGTCGCCTCGTATTTAGAGATATCCGTCGTGGTCAGCGTTGACATATCGATGCCCGCGCCCGGATGGAACACATTAGCCAGCGTGATCCCAAGGATAATGGCAACCGTGGTGATTATCTCAAAATAGAGGATCGTTTTAACGCCGATCCGCCCCAGCTTTTTAGCATCACCGACACCGGCAATACCGATAATCAGTGAAGAAACCACAATAGGAACAACAATCATCTTAATCAGATGAATAAAAATATCACCGGCCGGTTTCAGAATATTGAGGATTAACCAGTCACGGTATTCAGGCTGATTATGCAAAACGGTACCCGCTACAATACCTAAAATCAGTGCAATCAGTATTTGCCAGGCAAGACTAATCTTTATGCCTTTTTTCATTTTTAATTCCTTAGTCAGACTTCCTTTTCGCTTTTCAGCAAAAAACTACTCAGTGAAGTGAACAAACACCGGGTAAAACAGATCTTTTCCGTGGGAAAAAACACATAACACCCTGCATAAGAGTGAGATAAGTACCATTTTCACCCCGGTTCTGGCAACCTTATTCCGAAATCTGTAAAAAGTTAACTTAACCCGAAAAGGTCATTCAGGATCTTCAGTTTTTATATAACTAACTGTTATAAAAAGAGATAATCCACTGCAAATCCCCGTCTCATTGTCCGATCATCACGACAATAAATTTCATAAATCTTATAGATTTACAGAGTGATTCATAGGAAAAGGTAATAACTGTTACTTTCAATCGTTACTTTATAGTTCAGGGAGTTACCGCCTGATAATCCGACTTTTCTCCGCTGCGTGATCAGCAACTCAAATACAACACATTTTTTTAACACCCTCTAAACAAAATTGTATAACCATAAAACCAACAAACAGACGTGGAAACCTGCTATGAGCCACCATGATAAGCACCCGATATCCCCGGAAATTGCCGCCAACGCGTTGATTAATGCCGAGCAATATACCGCGATGTATCAGCAGTCCGTGGAACAACCGGATATTTTTTGGGGTCGACAGGGCCACATCCTCGACTGGATCACACCTTATCAGACAGTAAAAAATACCTCTTTTGCACCGGGTGATATACGTATCCGTTGGTATGAAGACGGGACACTGAATCTTGCCGCTAACTGTATTGACCGCCATCTGGCCACTCACCCGGATAAAACCGCTATCCTCTGGGAAGGCGATGATGCCAGCCAGAGCCGGCAACTGACTTACCGTCAACTGCATGAGCAGGTTTGCCGCGCAGCAAATATGCTGACGGCCCTGAACGTGAAAAAAGGGGATGTGGTGGCCATTTATATGCCGATGGTGCCTGAAGCCGCTATCGCAATGCTGGCCTGCGCCCGTATCGGTGCCGTGCATACCGTCATTTTTGGCGGTTTTTCGCCGGATGCGGTGGCCGGACGTATTACTGACTGCGCCGCCAAAGTCGTGATCACCGCAGATGAAGGTATCCGTGCCGGACGTCCTATTCCGCTGAAGAAAAACGTCGACGAAGCACTGAAAAACCCGACGGTCACCAGCGCCGAAAAAGTCATTGTCTTCAAACGTACCGGCGCCCCGGGCGAATGGCTGACCGGGCGGGATCTCTGGTGGCATGAGCTGATGGCGTCTGCCGATGCAGAACACACCCCGGTGCCGGTCAATGCCGAAGATCCGCTATTTATCCTCTACACCTCGGGTTCTACAGGGAAACCCAAAGGCGTTCTGCATACGACCGGCGGATATCTGGTATACGCAGCCACGACCTTTAAATATGTCTTTGATTATCATCCTGAAGATATTTACTGGTGTACCGCGGATGTTGGCTGGATCACCGGTCATAGCTATCTGGTCTACGGCCCGCTGGCCTGTGGTGCAACCACCCTGATGTTTGAAGGTGTGCCTAACTGGCCAACACCGGCCCGGATGGCCCAGGTGGTCGACAAATATCAGGTGTCTATCCTCTACACCGCACCCACAGCTATCCGTGCGCTAATGGCCGAAGGGGAAAGTGCCATTGCCGGCACCCGGCGTGACAGCCTGCGTATTCTGGGTTCCGTCGGTGAGCCGATTAACCCGGAAGCCTGGGAATGGTATTACCGCGCCATCGGTAACAGTCATTGCCCGATTGTCGACACCTGGTGGCAGACAGAAACCGGCGGCTTAATGATCACCCCGCTACCCGGGGTAACCGAACTCAAAGCCGGGTCGGCCACACGTCCGTTCTTTGGTGTACAACCGGCCTTGCTGGATAACGACGGGGTTCCGCTGGAAGGCGCCTGTGAAGGGAATCTGGTGATCACTGATTCCTGGCCGGGCCAGGCACGAACCCTGTTCGGGGACCATGAACGCTTTGAACAAACCTATTTCTCGACGTTCAGAAATTGTTACTTCAGTGGCGACGGTGCACGCCGTGATGCCGACGGTGACTACTGGATCACCGGGCGGGTGGATGATGTCTTAAATGTTTCCGGGCACCGCCTGGGCACGGCAGAGATTGAGTCCGCACTGGTGTCACACCCTAAAATTGCCGAAGCGGCGGTTGTCGGGATCCCTCATGCCATCAAGGGCCAGGCCATTTATGCGTATGTTACGCTCAATGCCGGCGAAGAGCCGACACCGGAACTCTATACAGACGTCCGCCAGTGGGTACGTAAAGAAATCGGCCCGCTAGCGACTCCGGATGTTTTACACTGGGCGGAGATGTTACCGAAAACCCGGTCAGGGAAAATTATGCGCAGGATCCTGCGTAAGATTGCGGCCGGAGAAACCTCAGGGCTTGGCGACACATCCACGCTGGCAGACCCGGGGGTCGTTGAGAGATTACTGGAAGAACAACAGACGATTAACCTGCCCGGCAAGGGCTGAAACCAGGGACGCAGTTTGCGTCCCTGCGGTGTCCCGCGGGATCACCTTCCGCGGGACTATATCATGATCAGAAGCTGACTGAAGCACTGATATAAGGACCGTCAACCAGCACGTTATCCTTATTATTGTTGGTGTTCTTCAGGCCCACATACTGATAGCCGGCACGTAAGCTTACCAGTGAAATCGGGCTGAAGCTTATCCCGCCAGCGACTTCCTGATAGCGCTCCAGGTGGTCAGAGAAGGATTTTGGTGCATAGTAATACTCACCGTACAGGCCCCACATGCTGTTAAGCTGGTAGCTTGCACCGGAGCCGACCGCTACGGTAAAGCCGTCTTTACCGTCTGCCGGATGGGTAAACAGGGCTTTAGCGGCCGGAGAGACGTTAAACGGCCCCACAGAGAGGTTATAGCCCAGTGTGGCACCACTCACGCTGCCATCATCATTGCTGCGTAACCAGTTTCCTTTCAGGAACAGGCCCGGAGACTGACTGCCAAGTCCCACACTCAGGTTAGTGCTGTGTTCCCCGACATCCACACTTCCTTCAACGGCCTGCGCCATACCGCTGGTGACCAGACCGGCCAGCCCGAGGGCCAGGATGGTTTTTTTCATTATATTTACTCCCGAAAAATTAAAAGACGTGCTGCGCGGGTATTTGAACAGCAAGGAAAACAACCGGCAACAGGTTTCTAAGTAAACGGAAGTAACTTTCGTCGTATTCTGAAATGCTTTAGTTTTTCAACGTCCACATAACATGACCAATAATAGGCGCAGCCAGCACCGTCACCACGCCAGCCAGCATCATCACCAGGCTGGAGACCACCCCCTCCTGAGGGCCTATCTGATAGGCTCTGGCCGTGCCGGCACCGTGTGACGCAGCACCCAGACCTGCGCCCTTCGCCATGCCCTGTTTGATGGCAATACGCAGAAACAGAAAATCTCCCATTGCCATACCAAATACCCCGGTCAGCACCACAAACAATGCGACAAGATCCGGCTGTCCTCCTACCGGCTTAGCGGCTGCCAGCGCAAAAGGCGTGGTAATCGAGCGAACCGCCAGACTCCGCTGGATCTCCACCGGCAGGGTAAATAACCGGGCCAGCCACACAGAACTACAGACGGCAACCAGGGTTGCCGTGATCACACCCGCGGTCAGTGACATCCAGTGGCGTTTGATAATGGCAATGTTCTCATACACCGGAACCGCAAACGCCAGTGTGGCAGGCCCCAGCAACCAGATCAGCCAGTGGCTGTCGGCAATATAATCTTTCCAGGTAATATGCGTAATAAGCAGCATGACCACCAGTACCATCGGGGTCATCACCAGTGGCATCAGGATCAGCTTACGCCAGCGGGTATACAGCCGCTTATTCACGTAATACACCAGTAGCGTCAGTACAAAACAAAGAACACTGACAAGAAAATCACTCATGACGGACCAGCTTACGCTCTGCACGAGCGATCTCAAACTGGTAGATACGTTGCACCACCAGCGAGGTTGCAACAAGTACCAGCATGGTACTGATAGCGATCACCAGGCAGATACGCACGCCATCCTGGCGTAACAACGGGCCGTAATTAATGACCGCCACCACCGCAGGGATAAAAAACAGTAACATCTCGGCCAGCAGCCAGTTGGACCCTGCTTTTACCCATTTTAATGGCAGGACGCGGCTCACAATCAGAAACAGCAGAAGTACCATGCCTACAATATTCGCCGGCAGGGGAATATGCAGCCAGACCACCAATTGTTCAGAAAATAAAAACAGACCAATATAAATCAGTACCTGCACAGGCAACTGCAACAAATGGGGTAATTTTGTCAGCCGCTGTGAACGAAGGGCTGCAAGCATGGTGAACTCCTCACGAATAATTGATACAGGAAGTATACAACCTGGTTACCGGGTGAATAAAATGAACTAAAATTATCTTAACCATGCCATTTAGGAATAGTTATGGATGTAAAGGCGATTCGCTACTTTACTGAAGTAGTCCGTCAGCAGAGTTTTACCCGTGCGGCAGAAAAGTTATACGTCACCCAGCCGACCATCAGCAAAATGCTGCGTCAGCTGGAAGAAGAGCTGGGATGCACGCTGTTACTAAGAGAAGGGCGTAAGCTCTACCTGACCGACAGCGGTAAAGCGGTTTATCAGCGCGGACTGACGATACTGCAGGAATTCCGCCAGCTGGAAGCCGAAATCGGCGATATCAACCAGTTAAAAACCGGCGAACTCAGGCTGGGTATTCCGCCCATGGTCGGTATGCAGATTGTCGGCTCTATTTCTGCTTTCCATAAACGTTATCCGGGTGTGGAACTTAAAATTTCCGAATTCGGCGGACTGGCCGCCCAACAGGCCGTACTGCAGGGACGGCTGGATATCGCCATGACGGCGCTGCCGGCAGAAAATGAATTCCCTCTCCAGGTTCTGCCTCTGTTAGAACACCGGTTATGTGTGCTGGTACCGCGCACCGAAGAGTGGCAGGCCCGCGAGCGTCTGACGCTGGAAGAGGTTGCCCGTTATCCTCTGCTGGTTTTCAACGAAGAATTTTCGCTTAATCGCCAAATCAGTAAATCTTTCCAGCGCCAGGGGCTGACCCCGGATATTGCTATCCAGAGCGGACAATGGGATTTTCTGGCAACCATGGTACAGGCAGGGATGGGGGTGGCGATTTTACCGGAGCCTATTTGTCAGCGCCTTGACCCGGCATCACTGCTCTGGCTGCCTCTGGAATCGGAACTGACCTGGACTCTGGGGCTGGTCTGGCGGGAAGGTAATTACATCTCAAGCAGTACCCGGGCATGGATCCAATGCTGTCGGGACTACTGGCCGGACAGTTCTGCGCTGTTAACACTCTGATATCCGGCCGGGGAGCTGCGTTCCCCGGCCATCCGCCTTACTCTTCTTTTTCTATCAGTAATGCTTCCAGCAAATCCAGGTCACGCAACAGTTTTTGCATCGACTCATTGCTGATCTGCTGAGTGGCGCGCATATGATAAACCTCTGCCCTTTCAGAACGTAGTGCGGTCAGACGGAAACGCCGTTCCAGGTTCTCTGCAAACAGTACCCGTTCAGGATCGTCCTTACCGTCAATTCTGCGACGCAGATTACCGCTCACCCGGGAACTGACCTCCTTCAGAAGATCCGGGTCGATGTTTTCTTCACTGTCTTTGGCCAGACGCTCTTCCATTTTATAGAGACTGTCGATAGCGACTTTTGCCATCACCGCCCTGGCCGTCCGCAGCTCACGGGCATTCTCACTGTGATCCATTCCCGGCATTCCCCGTAGCAGCAACGGTAAGATAACCACCCCGGCAATCAGCGAGAACATGATAACGCCGGTGGCCAGAAAAACCAGTTCGTAACGGGCAGGGAAAGCATCACCATTGACCATGAACAGCGGAATAGATAACACACCGGCCAGCGTCACCGCCCCGCGTACCCCGGCGAAGGTGGCAACGAACAATTCACGCAAGGAATAGTTGCTGAATTCCAGCGGACTCTTCTTCAGTAAGCGCAGACTGAAACGTTGCATCACATACAACCAGCCAAACCGCACGGCCAGTAGCGCGATGTAAATCATGCCAACATCCATCAACAGGATCCAGATACTGACATTCTGATCGGCATTGGCCTGAACAATCGATGTTTCCAGGATGCTCGGTAATTGTAACCCGAGCATCAGGAACACCATGCCGTTAAAGACAAATTCCAGCATCTGCCAGACACTGTTTGCACGTAAGCGCATCGCCAGCGGGGCCTGACGGATAATGCCGGAACGGGTGATGGTCATCCCGGCCGCGACAGCCGCCAGGATACCTGAGAAACCGAAATGTTCAGCAATCAGGTAAGAGGCAAAAGGCAGTAACAGCAGCAGGACGGTCTGTGTGGCCGGATCATCACCGCTCCAGCGGCTCAGCAAACGTAATGATTTACCGTACAGCCAGCAAATGGCAACACCGGCCAGCAGCCCGCCCACGGCCACTTTCAGAAACTCAATAGTGGCACCTGACCAGGTAAACACCATGGTTCCCATCGCGACCGCGACCGCAAATTTCAGTGACACCAGGCCGGAGGCATCGTTCATCAACGCTTCCCCCTGGACAATCGACATGATTTTCTTAGGGATCCTGCCCTCACCGACAATCCCGGACAGTGCGACCGCATCTGTCGGGGAAAGCACAGCCGCCAGCGCAAAGGCCGGGATCAACGGGATACCGGGTACCGTCCAGTAGATCAGATAACCGATCCCCACCACCGTGATCAACACCAGCACCAGTGCCAGCCCGATGATTTCACGGCCATGATGCAGAAACTCACTGGTCGGCGTTTTCCAGCCATCGGCAAATAACAACGGCGGAATAAACAATACCAGGAAGAGTTCCGGGTCGAAATCAACATGTAACCCGATAGAAGGCCATGCAAGAATGGCCCCGGCAATAATCTGCATCAGAGGCAGTGGAATATGGAAAGGGAGTAACCGGCTGGCCACCCCGGACAGGGAGACCACCAGGGTCATAATCAGTATGGTAAAGAAGATTTCCATGCTTACTTTCTAGCCTCTTCTGCAACAGTTAATGGTGATAGCACATTTCCGGAATGCCCATAGTGTAAAACAAAACCATTACAATACGTGCATCCTGATGTGCGACAGACCATAATTGTCAGAGGTTTACAGTGTAATCCCCCGGGGACAGGCGCTAAAGCGCCCAGCCTCCTGCGTAAAATATCGCCAGCGCCGCAGCAATAATCACGATGGCACTGTTCAGCTTCCGCCACTCACCCGCAAACAACCGTCCGATGACCAGGGTCACAAACCCCAGCATAATCCCGGTCACGATATTACAGGTCAGTACAATAAACACGGCGGTGACCAGTCCCGACATGGCATCCACAGTATCGCCGGAAACGACTTTGGCGACATTTTTTAACATCAGTAAGCCGACATACATCAGCGCCGGTGCCGTGGCATACGCCGGAACCAGACCGGCCAGCGGCGACATAAACAACACCATTAAAAACAGCAACCCGACCACCACGGCCGTCAGCCCGGTTTTCCCGCCTGCAGCCGTTCCTGCCGCTGACTCGATATAGACTGCCGCCGGGGAAGCCCCGACCACTGCGGCAAACAGGCTGGTCACCGAATCACTGGTCAGTGCTTTTCCGCCGTTGATAATTTGCCCGTCGTCATCCAGCAGATCGGCCTGACCGGCCACCGCACGGATGGTGCCGCTGGCATCGAAGACCGCCGTCATGACCAGTGCCAGTACCACGGGTAAGACCGCCGGATGTAATGCTCCGGCGATATCCAGGCTGAACCACTGCGAATGCCCCTGAGCATCCTGCAGGTGAGGCAAAGCAAAAATGCCCTGATAGCGGATAGACGGATCAAGCCACAATCCTGCCAGAGAAATGGCAATGATCACCCAGACGATACTGCCAGGGACACGACGTTTTTCGAGGCCGATAATGGCAGCCAGTCCGCCCAGCGCCATCAGTGCCTGAAGCGACGTAAAATGCCCCAGCGCAACCGGTAAACCCGCTTCCGGATTTTTTACCACCAGCCCGACACCGTTTGCGGCGATCAATAACAGAAATAAGCCAATCCCGACGCCGGTTCCGTGGGCGATGCCCTTAGGAAGGTTACGTAAGATCCAGCCCCGGATGCCGGTCACAGAAACCAGGGTAAACAGCACGCCCATCAGAAACACCGCTCCGGTCGCCACAAGGACAGAGATATGTTTGCCAATCACCAGGCTGAATGCCGTAAACGCCGTCAGTGATATCGCACAACCTATCGCCAGCGGCAGATTTGCCCACAATCCCATCAGCAAAGAACCAAAACAGGCCACCAGGCAGGTCGCAACAAAGGTTGCCTGGGGCGAAAACCCGGCAGAACCCAGCATCTCCGGCACAACAATCACTGAATAGACCATGGCCAGAAAGGTAGTAAGCCCGGCAATCACTTCCTGGCGCAGACTGCTGCCCCGCTCAGAAATTTTAAACCACCTGTCCAGCCGTCCTGAAGATGGCCGCGGGTCGTAAGACATAAAAAGTCCTCTGGTATAGATATTATTATTTATTAGTGATGCGTCTGTCGTCAGAGCAGCATTTTTTTGAGATGGCGGCGGATGCCGCCGGAGCAGGATAAACACGCGTCACCGCCCCTGAAAGGTCGGTGATTATCCGGTTATAAGAGCGACTTTCAACCTTTGTTTTGGAATTGCTTCTTTTGCCGGCCTGACAGCGCAGCAGAATGGCCGTCGGCGTGCTCTTCCTGCCCTTGTTCCAGCAGGACCGCCCCCTGCCCGCGGTCAGCTAAATGATCCCCCGGATTACGTAACGGACAATCCCGCATGGATAAACAGCCACAACCGATACAGCCGTTCAAATCATCCCGCAGGCGGGTCAGTGATTCTATCCGCTTATCCAGTTCTGCCCGCCAGTAACCGGTCAGCGTTTCCCACTCACTGGCAGACATCCGTTTATCTGCAGGCAGTAAGGCCAGGTTATCGCTGACCTCGGATAACGGCAGGCCGATACGCTGAGCCACCTTAATAATGGCGACACGGCGCAGCACATCACGGCTATAGCGGCGCTGATTGCCGCTATTTCTGCTACTGGAGATCAGCCCCTTACTCTCGTAGAAATGCAGCGCGGAGACAGCAACCCCGCTTCGCCTGGCCACCTCTCCGGGGGTCAGTACCGGCTTAGGATAATTTCTCTCTTTTTTCATTTCATGCTTTACCTCAAGTTAACTTGAGGAATTATACTTCAGACCGTTGAATATTTCGAACTCCCGCCCCGGGTACAGATATCGCCGTAAGGACAGGACTATGATGCAAGAAGAGATCATTCATTCGCTCACCCAGTGGATTAATCAGAATCTGGGTAAACAATTATCGATCGATGAAGTCGCCGCCAAATCAGGATATTCGAAATGGCACCTGCAACGTATGTTCCGTGCGGTCACACAGCAGACACTCGGGGACTATATTCGTGAAAGACGCCTGGAAATGGCGGCCGATGCCTTGTGTAAAACACGGCGGCCGGTCTTCGATATCGCTTTGCAGTTTGGCTACGATTCGCAGCAGACCTTTTCACGCGTATTTCGCCGGCAGTTTGATCAGACACCGACCGCATACCGTCAGGCCATGCGTAGTCAGATCCCGAGAGGCTCTTCCGCTCCCCGTCATGAAAGCGCTCGTGGCGAGCGACATACTCCGTTAGCCTCCGGGATCTTATAATCCTGTCGTTTCCCTGTCTTATCTCTACTGCGGGAGTGCATGCCCCAGCCTGCCTCCCTCTTTAGTCTTCTCTCCCCTTTTCCGTGCTCCCCGGCCTGATAGCGATTTCCCGGTGTCATCCCGTGACTGCCCGCCAGACCCGGCCGGAAATAACGTCACCGTTACGCTTCTCCCGGCAGCCTTCAGGCTCAGCCTCCCCCGGCACTGCCACTCAATACTGCCAATACCGGCCCGCAGTAATATCGTTGCCTCACCCGGTTTCAGCAGGTGTGAGATCTTCTCCCCGGCCACCAGGCACTGACCCGCCGATACGTGTCCGTAACGCCATAGCGTCGTCCCGGTATCAGATGTCACTCCGGTACGATCCCTTGTCGTTTAGCGAATGGTGACCTGGCCCGCTGAAAAAAGGGCAAAAAAATCCCCGCTGACATTCGCATGCCGGCGGGGATGGATTTACCTGGTCTCTGACAGCGGACACCCCGGGGTGCCCGCGTCATTAACACTTAAGGTAATTTATAAGCAACGATGTAGTCACCCAGTTTGGTACCGAACGAACCGTGGCCGCCGGCAACAATCACCAGATACTGCTTACCGTCTACTTCATAGGTCATCGGTGTTGCCTGACCCCCTGCTGGCAGACGAGCCTGCCACAGCAGTTTGCCGTCACGCACACTGTAAGCACGGATGTAGTCATCCAGTGTTGCAGCGATAAAGAATACGTTACCAGCCGTCGTGATTGGTGCGCCCAGCATTGGGGTACCGACAGTCATTGGTGGTAATGGGATCGGACCGCCGCTGTCACGGATAGTACCGATACGTTTTTTCCACACAATTTTGTTGGTTTTCAGGTCAATCGCTGAAACGAAGCCCCATGATGGTTCCATACAAGGCAGACCTAATGGTGACAGGAATGCACTCAGTTCAACACCATAAGGAACACCGTACATGTGCTGCAGACCGGCTTCTGAACCTGAACCACCCGCTGCACCTTCACCAGGTTCCTCCGGGTTGTTCGGACCACGAGGGATCAGTTTAGAAACGAATGGCAGCTGCATCGGGTTAGCAATCGCGAACTGATCCTGACCGTTCACTGAAATACCGCCCCACTCGAACATCCCCAGGTTACCCGGGAATACCAGAGTACCCTGCTCTGAAGGAGGAGTGAAAGTCCCTTCGTAACGCAGGCGATGGAACATGATACGACACACCATCTGGTCGAACATGGTGCCGCCCCACATCTGCTTACCGGTCAGCTTAGCCTCAGGACGGAAAGTCAGGTCTGAGAATGGCTGAGTCGGAGACAGGTGGTCACCTTTGGCAGGGCCCTGTGGTACAGGACGCTCAGTGGCAGGAACCACCAGCTGGCCGGTTTCACGGTTCAGGACAAAGATGTTACCCACTTTGGTCGGAACATAGATGACCGGAATGGTTTTACCGTCTTTATCGGTGATATTAGCCAGTGAAGGCTGTGCCGGAATATCCATATCCCACAGGTCGTGGTGGACAGTCTGGTAGAACCAGGCTTCTTTACCGGTAGAGGCGTGTAACGCCAGGATACCACTCGCATAACGTTCCTGATCAGGAGTACGATCGCCACCCCAGATATCCGGTGTGGTGACACCCATAGGCAGGTAGACTAAATCCAGTTTGGCATCGTACGCTGCAGGTGCCCAGGAGTTAGGGGAGTTAGGCGTATAGTGCTGACCGTCTGCCGGGATAGCGTTAGGATCTTTCGCACCCGGGTCGAATGCCCATACCAGTTTACCGGTATTCACATCGAAGCCACGGATAACACCTGAAGGCTCACGGGTTGAGTAGTTATCAGTCACCGCACCGGCAACAACAATCACGTTATTGGTGATCACCGGCGGTGAAGTTGGCTCATAGCCACCCGGATAAGCGTTAGGCTGCTGATGTTGCAGATCCAGCGTACCGTTGTTACCGAAGTCTTTACACAGTTGTCCGCTTTCTGCATCAACAGCAATCAGACGACCATCGTTGACCGGCAGGTAAATACGACGTGAACACATTGCCGGAGCCACAGGAGCATTACCCGGAGCCACTGCTGGCTGAATTTCATGGTAAGCAACACCACGACAAGTCATGTGCTGGAAGGTCGGGTTGTATTTGATCTTCGGATCAAAACGCCATTTTTCTTTACCGGTCGCTGCATCGATGGCGACCAGGATCTGGTGCGCAGTACAGGTATAGAGCAGGTTACCGACTTTCAGTGGCGTCGCTTCGTTGGTGATTTCACCCGGATCATCCGCACGCTTCAGGTCGCCCGACTGATAAACCCAGGCCACTTGCAGGTTTTTAACGTTAGTGTCGTTAATCTGGCTCAGCGGAGAATAGCGGTCACCGGCCTGAGTACGGCCATAAGCTTCCCAGTTTGCTGCCGGCATATTCGCGCCTGGCTGCTCAACGCCGGAATTCTGAAGGTTCAGAGTGCCGTAGACTGACTGAGGATCCTTACCGAAGAACGCCGTCACTACCATCGCCAGGTTAATCACAATTGCGATAACCATCAGAGCGGTAGATTTCTTGTTAGGCGCTGCCAGCTGGCGGTAGACGAACGGCAGGATCATCCAGATACCAAACAGTACCCAAATATCCAGACGTGGCGCCAATGCCCAGAAGTCCAGACCGGCTTCGTAGTAGGACCAGATAGCGGTCGCTAACAGGATGAGTGCGTAAAGATAAAAAGCACAGCTTCTTTTCTTTAACAGCAGGACAGTAAACACCGCCATCGCGATGCCGCTGATCAGGTAGTAAGCACTGCCACCCAGGGAGAGCAACCAGCCACCGCCGATGATCAACCACAGGGTACAGAATACCGATATAAGTAGAGTGATGAGGCGTAAGCCTCTGGATTGCCGTGACATTCAATTAACCTTTAAGTTAACAACTGTATACATACGTAAAAGTTGCAATAGGGTATTCCTTTTTTCTGTCTATTAGTATCGTTTTTTGTGATCAGAGCACATTGACAATAACATTTGTTAATATTTCTCATGACAATGCACCAACAATTATCCTCATTTATCTGAACAATTTCCTGAAAAAAAACTAAACGTTAGCTGCAAAATTAGGAATTTTACCCATTGGCCATATATAGCAAAAAGTTAAATAAAACAAAGCTTAGATGAAAAATAGGAATAAAAAAAAATGCCCTAAACTGTTTAAAAAACAGACTCAAATAAATGGTATCGGTTACATCCTCTTACCCGGTCATTTGTCCGCTGGCATACCGGTGCCGTTACGACACTGATCCTCGTCACAGCCCGTGGCAGCAATAACTCTGGTATCGGGTTTGCCGGGGAAAATACCCCCTCTTATCCGGAACTATAGAGCCCCCGCACGTATTATTTAACTCTCCGTACACTGCCTCCCCGGGAAACGCCTGTGCCTGTGCCTGTGTGGTGACGTTACCGGGCCGTATAGGCTGCGCAGCAAGCTTACGTCCGTGACCTCTGTACCTTACTGATCAGTGGCGCAGGTTACGCTCTGTAAGCACACGTCGCGCACCGGCATAATGCTGTTGCCAGAAGGGCTGGTCCAGCTGGCTGATACGGATGGACAGTCCTGTGCGGGGAGCTTCGATAAACTGATGATTTCCGAGATAAACACCGACATGGTCGGGCACATCACGCCGGTGAATATAGAAAAAGACGAGGTCACCCCGCCGGAGTTCCGTCGTAAAAACCGCCGCCATACGGGTATCTGCAAACAACGCCCGGGCCGTCCGCGGGATGGGCCAGTTAACGTAGTCACGGAACGCAAACCAGACGAGTCCGCTGCAATCAAACCCCTGCCCCGGCGTCTGCCCTCCCCAGCGATAGGGACGGCCAATCTGAGTGTCCAGCGTATCCAGCACTTTTTCCAGTGCAGAAAGTAACTGCGGAGACCCGGTTTCTCTCAGTAATTCATCGGTGGCTAACGGTGCCCAGCCAAGGCCGGTATCGCCTGGAATAATACCTCGCCGAAGTAATGCCAGCGTGGCTTGCCGCTGTTTTTTCTGACGTAATGCCAGCGAATGCGCGGACGTCGCGGCCATGCCTGCCGACATCGCGGCCTGACGCCACAGGCGTTGACGATTACGCTCACGTTCCATTTTCGCGGCTCTGGCTCCGCTATCAGCAGGCTTCGCGGCTTCTCCCTGCGGGGGCAGTAACACGGCGCTGAGCACCACCATCAGCAGCCACGCCCGGGCAGACAGCATTCTCATCAGGGGACATCGGTCATCGAATTATGGTCATGCGGCGACAGCGAGCGGGCCTGAGACGAAAATGTTTCTTCCCACTGCGCCAGCCCCTGCTCCGATAAAATAATAAACTCGATACGCCGGTTAATGGGATTCGTCGGCTGACGGTTATCCAGGGGCTTTTGATCCGCCACGCCGGAAAGCTGGACGATTTTATCCCCGGGAAAGCCGGCATGGAGCATCACCTGCCGCGCAGACTGTGCCCGGTCTACCGACAAGCTCCAGTTATCGTAGTAAGGGTTCTGCGGATACGGGGTCGCATCCGTATGGCCAATAATGATCATATGATCACGGCTTTTATCCAGTACCGGTACCAGTCCGGTCAGGAGTTGCTGAAAATAAGGCGTGACCCTGGCACTCCCGCGTTCAAACATGGCGCGATGGGGATCATCATTCACCACCACCCGCAGCCCCATCGCCAGTTTTTCAATACGCATATTGTTCTGCGCCTTCTGCCCCGCGACAAAGTCCTGTAAGGCAGTTTGCAGGGGATCCTGCTGCGGGGCTGTTTTATCCTGAGCGGCAACCGGAGCTGTCTCTGCCGTTTGTCCCTCCTGGCTCTGCGGGCTCTGCGAGTGAGCGTCCTGCGACGAGGTATGAGGTGAAATATCAGGTGAAACCGATGCCGCCGGATCCTGCCCTGAAAAGGAGATTGGGCTGAAAGAATGGCTTTCAAAAACCGACTGATTATTTAAGGTATACATGATCGCTTTACGATCTTTTTCAGACACCTGCCCCATGATCCACATCACCATAAACAGTGACATCAGAGCCAGCATAAAATCGGCAAAAGCGACTTTCCATGCACCACCATGCCCGCCGGCATGAGTCCGGCGGATATTCCGTTTAATAATTGTTGTCGAATTCTTCTGACGCCCGCTCATAGCGAATCAGGCTCCTGACGGCTATCTACCCAGGCTTCCAGCTGAGAAAAGGAGGGTTTAATTTCCACGGGTAACATTTTTCTGCCGGCATCCACGGCCAGTAAGGGCGGTTTGCCTGCGACCTGATTGACCATAATGGTCCGCAGACATTCAAAAGCGGTCATTTTTTTCTTAACCAATTGCTCCATCGCATTCGCCAGCGGGTCAATCAGGCAATAACAGATAAAAACCCCCAGAAAGGTACCGATCAGTGCGGCAGCCACTTTGACACCGATCACGGCAATCGAGCCATCGATAGACTGCATGGTGATCACAATACCCAGTACGGCGGCACAAATCCCGAAGCCGGGCATCGCTTCCCCGGTACGCTGTAAAGAACGGGAGGCCTGTAACAGATTTTCTTCAACCGAATGGAGTTCCTGTTCCAGCAACCCTTCCAGTTCATGCTCATTGATTTTACCCATCGCCATCATCCGAAAATTGTCGGCAATAAAGGTACACAGCTCTGAATCGCTGGCGATCAACGGATAACGCTGAAACACCTCACTGTCGGTAGGGTTCTCAATATGATTATCCAGGCTGCGGAGTCCGCCATTCTGTACACTATCCAGCAATTCATACATCAGCAGTAATAGCTGTTGTGAGTAATCAGCCGAGTAACTGTTTTTACGCATAACGCCTTTTAACTGGGCAATGATCTGCTTCAGCACCGTGGAGGAGTTCGCCAGAATAAGTGTCCCGATACCGCACCCAAGAATAATGACAATCTCTCCGGGCTGCCAGAAAGCCGCTAAACGTCCGCCTGAATGCATATATCCCCAAATCAGACAGATAAATACAATCAGGATCCCACCAATCTTTAACATACTGACTCACTTTGCTTTAAATGCGCGACTAATTTATCGTTCAACCGTTTGTTCAACTGACAGACCCGGGCTTCACTGATTTCCAGCACCAGCGCTATCTCTTTCAGGTTCATATCGTGCTGATAATAGAGGGTCAGGATCAGCTGTTCCCGCTTATCCAGTACCGCGATGGCCTGTGAAAGCTGCTGCTGACGTGCGTAGTAACGTTCGGGATTGTCCCGTTCGGACCCGAACCGGCCTTCGCCCTCACTTTCCATCACCGCATCCAGACTTTCAATGCTGGCCAGATACTCACTTTGCAGATAATCATGATAGGTCTGAGCATCTATCTGCAGTGCCTGCCGGATCTCCGGCCACTCAGGTTCACGGCCTGTCTGCTTTGCGAGCTGGCGGATTTGTCTGGCAATATCATGGGTCTGTTGTCTGACCGTGCGCGGCCGCCAGTCCGCCTGGCGCAGTTCATCCAGAATGGCCCCACGGATCCGGTATTTTGCATAGCCCGGGAAAGCCTCATCCGGGACCCCATAGCGTCTCAGTGCGGTCAGCAACCCCATCAGCGCAATTTGTTGTAAATCCTGATAATCCATCACCACACTCGCATGGTGAGCAATTTGCCGCAGGATTTTATGGACCAACGGTAAATACTGGCGAACACAGGCTGCTTCCTGTTCCGCACTGAAGGTCTCGTCGAGAGAATATTCAGTGACTGACATCGCAGCGCTTCACTGGAAAACCATTTTACTGATCATCACATCCTCAAACGGCAGCGGGGTGACACCCAGTCGTGCCGCGTCTTCCCGGTACTTTTTAAGCAGCTGATCATGTAATTCGGGGATCTGACGTGCGCGCAGTGCAGCATACGGCTGGTTATTGAGTAGCCCGACCGTTGCACTCCGGACGGCAGGCTCAAAGGCCATGGCCCGGGCAGCTTGTTCCTCCCCTCTCACCACCAGCACCAGGTCGAGTAACAGATAACGTTCGCGGCCGTTTTCTCCCTGCAGGGTAATGATCAGATCTTTGACATCAATAAAGCTTGCCTGCGGCGGGGCACTTTCAAACAACTTACTCAACCCGCCTGCTGCCTCCGGACTCTGCCTGGCAGCGAAAAACCACCAGCCACCCAGTCCTGTCAGCACCAGTAGCAAAATAAGGGATACAATAACCACGGACTTTTTCATTAAGGTGCTCTTATAACGTCATTAAAATAGACTGATCGGTCGATGTTACCGCCGCAGAAGAAAACTGATACTTTCTCGCCATACTGACTTCCCGTTTTTCCTGCTGCTCCCGTTGTGCCTGACGACGTTGTTGATCTCCCTGCGCGGAGACATCAACCTGTACCTGCCCGCCCTGCGTGACGACCAGTTTTTCTTTCAGATCACTGGCGGTTTGCTGCAGAAGTTGCAGGGTGTCCGGCATGTCAGCACTGAGATGAACGACGGTTTTTCCTGACTCCAGATGTAAAGTGATCGCAATGGATCCCAGCTCCGCCGGGTGCAGACGCACTTCTGCGCTCTGTATCTGCTGAGTTGCCTGCCACTGTAAATGCTCACCTAATGCGCTGGTGAGTCGCTGCTGCTGGCTTTCGTGACCGACCGTTAAACTGAACAACTGAGTGACCGGCGATGCCGTCGCCTGAGCCTGTACTTCCGCCGTTACCGTGGATGACGATCCGGGCCGGGTGGCATTTTCATGGCCTCCGCTATACACCGGTAGCAGACTGCTATCCGTCGCCGGGGTGATAGCCTCTTCACCGCCTTTTACCGGGGCAGGCTTTGTGGTATCGGAAACGGTGGAGGGCATTAGCGCCGCTAAGGGGTTGCCATCAGAGGACGTGAGCGCCGGATCATTGTGATACGGCAGATCCGTTGTTGCGCCTGAAGCAGGAAACGGGACTGCGCCACCGGTTGATAACGACGAAGATGCTGCCGGTGAGTGCTCGCGGGGGCGCTGAATACCGGAGGGCAGGACAGGTGACAGGAAGATCGGCACAACACCGGAAGGATCCTGTGGCTTGTCCTGCGGTTGTTCTTCTGCCGGGGGAACCTTTCCGGTTTTCTCCCCGCGGCTATCGCCATTGACCGGCAGCCACACCGGCAGAGCGGTAGCCGACGGTATATTCTGCGCTTGCCCTTCTTCAGCCGCTGTTTCCACAGCCTTTCCGCAGGCCGCGGTTGTCACCGACTGCCCGCGTGCCGGATAGTCAGCCTGCGCCTGTAAACTGTTAAATAAGGACTGCTGATCGGACGGCGTTACCGGTACCGGTCCGGCCGGGGTATCACTGGCTGCTGCGGCCTTCTCCCCGGACGACGGTGTCAGCACCGCCGAAAATGTCGTGTTTCCGCTGCGGGGCACCGCAGGGCCGGAAATATCCGGCCCTGCGGTATTATTGGTAATAACACTCTGACGGGCGACAGGAAATGGCATCATGGATTCATCCGGTAAAACTGTCCTGATCCGCAAAACAGGCATAGGCTGCCATCGCTTCACGCTCTGCCAGCGTTTGTTGTATTTTGTGCCACAGGTCGTCGGCATCACGCTGACATTGGGCCAGCCCGGCCTGATAGGCCGTCCGTAACTGCTGTTGCTCAGTGGCAGAAAGACTCCCCCGCGGGAAGCTGACCGTAATCTGACGATTAATACGCGATAACGCCTGCCAGTCCTGCAGGCGGATAGCCCCGGACAATGCCTCTAACAGTGTGTCCAGCGATGCGTCTGGCAAGTGCTGATTATCCATATTACTGCGCCATTTCCCGCCATCCGGCTTCAATTTCGCCTAATAAGCGTTCCACTTCACTGACCTTATCCACGGATAACTGGTGGCTGGCTTCGTATAAACAGCGCACGCAGTAGTCATATAAACTGGCGAGCGTTTTTGCTAACTCTCCGCCCTGTTCGTAATTTAACGCGCTGCTTAACGCATTAAGAATATCGATGCAACGATTGATACTCTGCGCCTTTTGCGCATAGCGTTTTGCCTGGATATGGCTTTTAGCCCTGATTAACTCATCCATCAGCCCGTTAAACATAATGAGTACCAGTTGATGGGGCGTCGCGGTGGCGACCTGCCTTTCTAAATCCGCAGACTGATAATCGTAACTGCCGTGGGTGTCGTTATCGTACATAATGAATTCTCATCAGCTTAAAAGACTACTTAACGTACTGTTCATCTCCTGCATCGAACTTTTTAGCCGGGTGAACTGTGATAAATAGCGGTTGTAAGCATCGTTATAGCGTGTCGTAATTTTGTCCTGCCGATCGGTTAAATCCGATTGCTGACGATCCAGTACCGCCTGCCGGCTCTGTAATACGCCCTGGCTGGTGCTCAGGTAGCTGTTCATCGTTTTATCAAGGGTGTTCAGTAACCCCTGACTATTAAAAAAGGTATTGATCGATTGCGGGTTCTTCGCCAGTTGCGTTTTCAGGGTGTCACTGTTTAATGTCAGCTTGCCGTCTTTATCCGATGTGATCCCGAAGCTGGTCATATCGAGTCCGTTGACCTGAGTACGGATCTGGCTATTCAGGGTGGTTGTCAGTGACGACACTAAGCCGTCATTACCGCCACTGGCGGATCCCTGAGTATCTAAGACGCTGCGCAGAGTGTTATAGGCATCCACAAAACTCTGCAAATTGCTCTGAGTGCCGCTGGTATCTGTGCCTACAGTAAGCGTCAGCGGTGTATCTGCCGCGGTGACCGACTGCAGATTAATCGTGACCCCCTGAATAAGGGAGTCCAGTTTATTCGAGCTGCTGGTCAGCGCCAGCGACCCGATACTCACTTTGGCGTCCTGTGCCGCCGAGATCTGCGTCCCCTGAGCGAATGCCCCGGCACTCTGGCTATCCAGTTGCTGAGTATCCAGCTGGATCTCGTTGGCAGTACCGCTTTCGTCACTGCTTAACATCAACTGTACTTTGCCGTCAGTTTTTATCAGCGATGCCGTCACGCCGGGATTATCGGAAGACTGATTCACCGCATCGGCAAAGTCGGCCAGCGATGAGACACTGCTCATATCGACTGACATACTTTTTCCCTGTACCGACAGCGACAGTGTTCCGGTGGCCTGCTTCATCATGTCATCGGTAAGCCCGGTATAAGCCGTTTGCTGGGCCGAGGCCAGCTGACTCACGGTCAGGTTATAGGTGCCCCGGTTTGCCTGTGAGGTGGTGGTCACGGTGGCTACTGACGACTGACTGAGTGTCGCGCTATTGTTCAGCATCCCCTGCGTTGACGTATTCAGACTGGCAAGGCTGCTGCGAAACGTCGTTAACGCTGTCTTTAATTTACTCAGGTTCGTGGTCTGCGTCGTCAGCGTCGTCTGTTGAGCCGTCGCCGCATTCTTCGCCGCCTGGATATCATAACCAGCCATCTGAGTGGCCAGTGTTGTCGGGTCAAGTGAACTGATATCGGTCATTATGGCTACATCCGCAAAGAGACTCATCAACGCAAGGCAACTGCTTAAGCAAAAATCATGCCAATAATTAAAGTCGCGGTACCGGTCGATGAGAGAAGAACAAAGCGGAAAGAGACTTTCCGCTTTAACAATCAGGAGGAAGGATCCCGGTCAATGCCCGGGGGATTCACCGGAGATCACTTAGCCTAAGATACTCATCACCAGGCTGGACATGCTGTTAGATTGTTTCAGCATGGAAGTACTGGTCTGTGCCAGCATCTGGCTGCGGGTCATGGTTGAGGCTTCAGAAGCAAAGTCCGCATCCTGGATGTTACCCAACGCCTGGTCGGTATTATCTTTCATATTGGTCAGGTTCGCAGAAGCGTGGCTTAACCCGTTAATAGAGGCACCGAATGCAGAGCGTAAGCTGGAAACGTTATCCAGCGCGGTGTTCAGGGTATCGATCAGGGCGTTCGCATTTTTAGTACCATCGTCGCCGGAAACCGATGCTGACGCCAAGCCGGTGATGCTGGTCTGGACCGCGCTCAGCTGGCTGCTGACATCGACACTGGTGGTTTCCCCTTGCTCAGAACCGGTCTGGAAGGTCATCGCCTGAGTCATTTTCGCCTTGGTACCATCGGCTTTAGCAGTGAACAGATTGTCACCCGCGTATGAGGTGTTGCTCATAATGCTGCCCAGTTCGGTATTCAGGCTGGTCATCTCGGCATCGATCGCTTTACGGCTTTCTGCGGTGTTGGTATCACTCGCGCCCTGAGTCGCCAGGTCTTTCATGCGATACATGATATTGCTGACTTCATCCATTGAACCTTCGCCGGTTTGCAGCATGGTGGAAGCATCAGAGATATTACGCTGAGCGACCGCCATCCCGTTGGTCTGGCCCTGTAAACGGGTCGCGACCTGCAGGCCTGCCGCATCATCAGACGCAGAGTTGATACGCTTACCGGTGCCTAAACGCTCCATAGCACTGGACAGCGTGGTGTTGGCTTTTTGCAATGCATTACTGGCTGACATCGCGGATGAGTTTGTAAACAGTGTAATGGCCATCTGAAGGCTCCTTTAAAAGTGGTATTAACCTGATAACACTGAGTAAAAACGACCCGCCGATCCATAAAATAAAGGGCCGGGTAAAAAAATATTTTACCGGCTATCCACCAGCTGACAGACCAGCGCCAGCGGCAGGTTTGCCTGACAGGCCAGTGCCTGATTTAAGCCGCGATAGTCTCCGCGATAGCCTGCAAGCTGCACTCGTAAATGTTCAGCCAGTGATTGTGCTTTCAGGGCATCCAGTAGCGCCGGTCGCTGTGCCAGCTGACTGTCTACCTGCTGCCGCGAAACATGCAGTTTCTGTCGTTCACTCTGCAGGTGGCGTACTGCCTGCTCTGCCGTCAGAGGGAGTGACCCGGGGTTGCCGGTCAGTAAGTCCTGTAACTGCTGTTCAAAACTGAGCAGGGGCTGCGGTTGCAGTAAGGTTAAGCTGTCCGCCGGAAAACAGACGCCGCCTCCCCTGACGGCCCAATGGCTTAACGACGCCCAGCGATCCTCCGGTACCGTAAATAGCAGACGCTGTTCAGCCAGTTCATAGTGGCACCAGATGTGCGATTGCCCCAGCGCTCTGTTGAGTGTGAAAATACGCTGTGTCAGCGGCATCTCCGGCTCAATCACCAGCGAAGACCAATGCCGGAAGGTGCCTTCCCCCAGCGCAAAAGTGATGACCTCTCGCTGCTCCGTAAACAGTAACGCCTGCAAGGGCGGGCACTGGAAAATCACCCGTGCGGGTCTGTCGAGGCAGGGCTGAAAATTCCGGTCAATCGTGCCACCCGACAGCAGAGCGCGACGGGCCACCCACTGCCTGGCCCGCTGTAATTGCCGGTACCGTTTTTCACTTTCCAGCGGCCTGGCCAGCTGGCGCAGAGCCAGTTCCGTTTCTCCGAGATAATCACTGGCGCGCTGTACTGCCGTAATTTGCTGGTTCAGAAAGGTATTAAAACGTTGCGGGTCACGACTGATCAGCAGTTCGTCCGGGAAACGAAGTCCCCGGTGCGACGGTGACAGTCGTTCAATCACTTCTGCTGTCGGTGTGGCCGGGATACCCCCCGGACGGGCACCGATATCACCGGTACGAAGACGCCCCGGGGCGCCGGAGATAATGGGGGATAACATGATTACATTTCGTCAAATAAGGAGAACTGATTCATCAGACTGTACGCTTTACTGCTGTATTCCACGGTCTGTAACCAGGATTGCAGTTGTAAGGTCGTCTGCGCAGTATCGGTACTCTGTAAGCTACTCAATACTCCACTATTGGCGGTGGTAAGATCGGTATAGACATTTGTCAGCCGGGTGAGCTGATTTTGCCGTGAACCAATGGAGGACACCGCACTACTGACTCTGTCCGAGATATCACTGCTTTGCCGGATAAGTTCGCCGAGTGTCCCGCTATCCGGGGTGGCGTTACTGCCGGTCTGCGTCAGCGATGTCTGTAAGGTCGTGAGCTGATTAAGAAAGCCCATCGCATCCTCCCCGGAAGAAAACAGTGTGCCGGCATCCGTGTTACCGGCTATCCATTGTTGCTGACCCACCTGCACAGACTGTGTCTGATTATTGCCCTGCCACTGATACTGGCCATCCACCTTCACCACCGGTGGCTGCGTATTATTGGTCCCTGCGAACAGATAATGTCCGTTGGCATCCTGACTGTTTAACAGACTGACAATCCCGTCCGTCAGACTGCCAATCTGCGCCGCATACCCCGGGTTTTCAGCACCTGTATGAGAGGCATTGTTCATGCTGCGGAACTGATCCTGCAGTGCCAGTACCTGGTTATTGATGCTGGTCAGCAGTGTTTCCTGGCTGGTGAGTGAGCCCGTGACGGCGGTGATATTCTGCTGATACTGGGCAGTCACTGCTTGTTGCTGTTGCAGGGCCGCGGTGCGTGATGCATTCAGCGGATCCTCTGAAGGCAATGACTGCTTCTGCTGGGTCGATAACTGATCTGACAGCTTCCGGATCTGGCTGTTGCCGTTTTCCAGGGCAGATAACATCCACTGTGGCTGACTGAGACTACTGATCCTCATGCGATATCTCTCCGTTAACTGAATGCGTTCAGTAAATCAGCGAACAATTGATTACCCACCGTCATCACTTTCATATTGGCCTGGTAAGATTGTAAGTACGTTTGCAGGTTCACTGCCTCTTCGTCCTTATTCACCCCGCTCAGATTGTCCCGTTGCTGCTGCCACTGGTCGTTCACGGCGGTGGCGGCGGTCAGCTGACTGCTGCTCTGGCTGTTGGCCAGCGCCAGAGTACTGGTGATCCCGCTGGCCTGATCCGCTAAGCTGCTGTTCTGTGTCTGTCCGCTCGCGGTCTGCAGAGCCAGTAATGCCTGCAGATTATCGCCGTTGGCCGGTCTGTCTTTACTTGCCGACAGCCCGAGTTCACTGGCCTGTAACGCCGTCGTTTTTAAACTCATCACCCCGCTGCTACTGGTGTCCACCGAGAACAGAGCGCCCCCGGACTGCCCGTTCAGGTCATAGCCTTTTGCCAGGGTACTGTTCACCTGGTCGCTGACTGACTGCATTAATCCCGACACCCGGGTTTGCAACGGAGACAGTACCTGTTGCTGGTAGTCATAGAGTGCGCCCAGTTGTCCGCCGACATTCTCCGTCACGGTGGAGGTCTGCTGGTTGAGGCTGAGCCGGAGTTCCCGGACGCCCTGTTCATTCTGAACTGAAGTCGCGGTAGCCGCCTGATCCCCGTCCACCAGCGTGGCTCCGTTGGCCGCCGTCAGGTGATAACTTCCTTCTGATGTTTTCTCAACGGAGACTGACATCAGGCTACTGAGTGATTTGACTTGCTGATCCCGCTGGTCCTGCAGAGTATTACTCTCTGCACCGGGGCCAATCCGCTGAATTTGCTTATTAAGCGCGGCTATCCCGGCAGAAATCTGTGTAATTTGCTGCGTTGCCGCACTCTGCTGGTCAGTGATGCTGGTTTGCTGCCCGGCCAGGGTTTCTGCCGTCTGTGACAACCCGGAGGCCACACCGGAGGCACTGCTCAATAGCTGCTGGCGATACGCCGTGGAATCGGGCTGACTGGTCAGGGCACTCAATGAGTTAAAAAAGGTCGTCAGCAGCGTGCCGGGTTGTGTACTGTCCGTCGAGATCACCTGCTCCAGGGATGTCCCCCAGCTATTCATCGACTGATAATACCCGGCCGCCGTCTGGCTCTGCCACAGTGCCTGATTGATGTGCTGGTCCGTGACCCTCGCGGCATCACTGGTTTTCACCCCGCTGCCGGTCTGAGAAACCACCGTCGCGCTCTGGCTTACCTGCTGACGTGAATACCCTGCCGTTTGCTGGTTGGCAATATTCCCTGCCGCAACCGACAGTTGATTCTGTGCTGCCTGTGCTCCCTGAGAAGCAATAGTGAATAAGTTCATCACGCGCCTTTATCCGCCGTAGTAGTCTCTGTAATAACAGAACGACCCGGCGATGCCTTATCTGAAGGGGCGACGGCAGGTGATAGCTGTTTTACGATCATTTCGGCAAGTCCGGTCGAATGCGTTGCCGCTAACTGTGCACTGAGCTGATCATCATAAAAATCCCGCCACATTCCCTGCTGCTTACTGTCCAGCGGGGAGTCCGGGACCAGCGCCTGCGTCGCCTGCCGCATCTCTTTAATCATCTGCCGCAGAAACTGATCCTCAAATTGTTCTGCGGCCTGAGACAGATTCTGAGGCTTACGCTGTGTCCCGATATCGCCGGGTAACAGCGCCTCAGCCAGCCCGGGGCCGGAGGTCGGCATTAACTTCATATCACCACCAGTTCGGCATCGAGTGCACCCGCTTCGTGAAGCGCCTGCAGGATTGACATAATGTCGTCCGGGGAGGCACCTAATCCGTTTAAGGCATTCACAATACTTCTCAGTGTGGTCGCGGTCGGGATCACCACACTGTGACCACTGCCCTGGCTGACCCGTAATTCGCTTTGCGGGGTCACGGCAGTTCGTCCGCCACTGAGAGCCGATGGCTGGCTGACATTCGCCGACTCACGGATAGTCACCGTCAGGTTTCCGTGGGAAACCGCAGCGGCATGTACCACCACATTTTCGCCGATAACCACCGTTCCGGTACGTGAATTAAAGACCACCCGGGGTGACATCCGGCCTGGCGTGACCGAAACATCCTCCAGCGCAGACATAAATGCCACGCGCGCGCCGGGGCTGCGGGGCGCATTAACAGCAATACGGGTCGCACTTTCCGCCGTGGCCGTCCCCTCACCAAAGGTTCCGTTCAGCGCATTCACAATATTATTGGCCGTCTTAAATTCCGGAAGATGAAGGCTCAGATAGACCTTGTCATTACTTTGAAAGTCAGTCGGTATCTCTCGTTCGACCGTGGCTCCGTTAGGGATCAGGCCCGCCGTCGGGGTATTCACCGTAATACTTGAACCGCTATTCCCCTGTGCCTGGGTTCCGCCAACAACGACATTTCCCTGAGCCAGCGCATAAATTTCGCCATCAGCGCCCCGTAGCTGCGCCAGAAGCAATGTGCCGCCTCGCAGGCTTTTAGCATCCCCGATGGAAGAGACCGTGACATCAATCGACTGCCCCCGGCTATATCCTGGAGGCAGTACAGCACTGACAGCAACAGCAGCCACATTTTTAACTTTAGGGTCGACCTTCGCCGGGAGCTGAACCCCGAACTGACGTAACATATTCGTCACTGACTGGCTGGTGAACCGCACCTGATTTTTATCGCCGGTACCGTCCAGCCCCACGACTAAGCTATAACCAATCAGCTGATTACCGCGGATACCTTCCACATCCACTAAATCACCTAACCGTGCCGCGCTGGCCACATTCACCCCGGCAAAAAAAAACATAATACTCAGAAAGATACGCACCCTGACTCCTTACATCGGGAAGAGCGGATGGTTAAAGAAACGCGTTAACCAGCCGGCGCTGTTAGCATCACTCAGCGCACCTCGTCCCGCATAGGAAATACGGGCGTTGGCAATGCGTTGTGAATTTACCGAATTATCGCGGTCAATATCATCCGCCCGAACCAGGCCGGTGACACGAATATATTCATCGCCCTGATTCAGGGTCAGCCATTTCTCACCGCGGATCACTAATACGCCATTCGGCAGCACACGATAAACCGCGACCGTAATATAGCCTTTCAGGCTGTTCTGCTGTTGTGAACTGCCGTTACCGTTAAACGTCCGGTCTCCGTCGACGGAGGCTGACAGGCTGTTCACCGAATGTCCGAAGATATTCGGGATCCCGAAAGTGGTATCATTCTTCTTATCAAACCCGGTTTTCGCCTGCTTACTCGCCTGTGTCGCTTCATCCAGTTTGACCGTCAGGATATCCCCGACACGATAGGCGCGGCGATCCTGGGTCAGCGACCAGTTAAATCCGGTGCTGTATAAACCGCCTCCGTGAACTGCCGGCTCCGGAGCCATAATTTCATCCGGCGGAGCATAGGCCGCGTCATCTTTTCTCACTAAATAGGGTGAGCTTTCACAGCCCGTCAGTAAGCAACACAGTCCCCAGAAAATCAGTAATGAATAGCGCATCCGTCGTCCCTATAGCGTCTGGGTCACAAATTTCAGCATGTCATCTGCCGCAGAGACCATTTTGGCATTCATCTCATATGCCCGTTGCACCGTGATCATATCCACCATTTCTTCAACGACCTGCACGTTCGAGCCTTCCAGCGCGCCCTGTTCAAGCTGACCGAGACCATCTTCACCGGGGGTTCCTTCCGTCGCATCTCCACTGGCTGCCGTTGCCTGATAAAGGTTATCCCCCTGGGCTGAAAGCCCGGCCGGGTTCATAAAATTCACCAGCGTCAGTTGCCCCAGCTCCTGCGGATCGGTTTCACCGGCAACCGTGGCTCTGACGGTGCCGTCTTTGCCTATCTGGATATCTGTCGTATTAGCGGGGATAGTAATTTCCGGCTGTAACGGTAAGCCTTCCGCCGTAGTCAGGACGCCGTCCTGATTACGCTGGAAATTCCCCGCCCGGGTATACCCGGTATCCCCGTTGGCGAGCTGCACCTGGAAGAACCCGTCCCCGGTGATCGCCACATCTAATTTCTGCCCGGTGTTCTGGATATTGCCCACACTGAACTCTTTCTGCGTGCCGACAATTTTAACCCCGGTCCCGTATTGTGTGCCGGTGGGCGTCGTGTTCTGCTGATCCAGCGGACTGCCGGCAGATCGCTGATTCTGATAGAAAAGATCGGCAAACAGCGTGCGATCCTTTTTAAACGCCGTGGTATTAACGTTTGCCAGGTTATTGGAAATGGTTGTCAGACGTGCATCCTGTGCACTTAATCCGGTTTTACTGATCCACAATGCAGGATTCATTATCGCTTCTCATGTTAACGCTGCAGATTAGCTGTTTCTCAGCAGCTGATTACCCGCTGAGGCTAAATCATCGGCGGTTTTCATCATTTTAATTTGCGCTTCAAACTGCCGGTTAACCGACATACTGGCGAGCATTTCCCCGACGGCAGACACGTTCGAGCTCTCAAGATGCCCGGAGACGACCCGGACACCTTCATCGGCGGGATTATTACGCTGAGAGCTGACCAGCAGCCCTTGCTCATTTTTAGATAACGACGAAGCCGGGGGGTTAACCAGCCTGAGGCGATCGACGTCGACGGGCGTGGTGTTACCGCTTTCCTGCGGAACAATAGAAATAATGCCGTCCTGACCGATACTGACCGACGAAAACGGCGGCAGGATCACCGGCCCGTTATCCCCGGCGACCGGATACCCGTGAGCATACATTTGCCCCTGAGAATCAATGGTCAACTGGCCGTCACGGGTAAAAGCTTCGCCTTTTCCCGTCACTACGGTCAGATACCCCTGCCCCTGGATCGCCACATCCAGGTTCCGGCCGGTGGCCTGGATGGCACCGGCAGACAGATCGACCCCGGAAGGGCTTTCGCTGTTCATCACCCGTGTTTCTCCGGGATTAGCCGATAAAGCCTGCTGCTGCGCTAATGCCAGGTCAGCACGAAAGCCTTCTGTATTGACGTTCGCCAGGTTGTTCGCATGGATCTGCTGCTCCTGCTGGGCCACACTGGCCCCGCTGAGCGCGGTGTACAATAAGCGATCCATCAGATGGCCTGGAATAAGGCGGTGAACATGCTGCTATCGGTGCTGATCACTTTGGTATTCGCCTGATAGTTGCGCTGGGCACTCATCAGGTTGACCAGTTCGCCGGTCAGATCAACGTTGGAGGACTCTAACGAACCGTTATGCAGGCTGCCTAACACACCGCTTTGTGCAACACCGAACTGTGCTGCGCCGGATTCCCCGGTCGCGCTCCAGGTGGTACCGTCTTCCGCCTGCAGTTGGTCTTCATTCGGAAAACTGGCCAGTGCCACCTGTCCAACAGTATATGTATGACCATTGGTATAGGTCGCCAGTACATTTCCCTGCTCATCCAGACTGACGCCGCTCAGATCACTGCCATCACTACTCTTCTGGGCTACCGTAAGAGGTGATACCTCGGTCGTGCTTGTCGGGATTGCGGTGGTACTTCCCGCGGTTTTCTCTACCGGGTTAGCTAACATATACCCCTCGTACTGTAAGCCGGTGTTATTGACCAGCTTCCCGTCTTTATCGACCTGTACGTAACCCGCACGGCTGAATTTCTGGCTTTTATTGGAATCATGTAATACAAAGAAACCCTTACCGCTGATGGCCATATCCAGGCTGCTGGAACTGCTCACTAATGACCCGTTCGCATCGATACTTTGCTGAGCGCCCTGGTCCAGCACACCGTTACCGGTGCCATTCACATACAGAGCGGAAAAGTTCTCCCGTCCTGATTTGAAGCCGACAGTATCGGCATTGGCAATATTGTTGGAAATCGTGTTTAGCTGGGCGCTGACCGCATTTAATCCACGAATAGCGATATTAAAACTCATGATCTGTTTTCCTCTGGTCGTCGATAAACCGCGTTAAGCCATGCTGAATTGTGTAATTGCGCTGTAGCTGACATCTCCCAGCCCCTGAATATTCAGGATGGGATCGCTGCCGGATAACGGGAAACGGACGGATTTGACCGTTCCTGCCAGTTCAGCGGTTAATCCGCTCTGGTCGTTATCCGTAGTGACACTCAGACTATAGGTGCCTGCAGGTAAGCCCGCGGCCGCAGGATCCAGAGTAAAGCTGACATCACCGGCCGCCGCAGATCCCAGAGACACCGGATACGCGTGACCGCTGCTGTCTGTCAGGGTCAGCGTCACCTGCGAAGCGGCATGGCTGAGGGTGGTCCGTCCGCTGATGGCGGTGGTTCCGTCCGTTGTCAGCGAGTCGGCCTGCACCATGACAGACTGCCCGGTCAGCGCACCAATGCTTTGTTTTTGCAGAGAACTGACCTGCCGCGACGTACCGGTCATCAGGCTGGTCATACTGTCCATCGATTGCACCTGGCTCAGTTGTGCCAGCTGACTGACATATTCTTTACCATCCGTAGGATTGGTCGGATCCTGGTTCTGAATCTGAGCCACCAGCAGTTGCAAAAACATATCGCTGATCTGACTCCCGGCCCCGGACGCTGAGGCCGTGGTGCTGCCGGTCGTGCCGGTCGCCGTTGTACTGGTACTGATATTCATGAGTTACCTTCCCCCAGTCTGAGCAGGCTTTGCTGCATACTTTTAATATTACTCAGCACATCCACATTGGTTTCAAAGCTCCGGCTCGCCGACATCATATCGGCCATTTCATCCACCGTATTGACCTCGGGGTAATAGACATATCCCTTCGCATCGGCCAGCGGATGATGAGGTTCATAGCGGGCGATGGCCCCCGGTTGTTCGGTAATGGCCGTCACGGCAACACTGGCAGAGGCTCCGTCTGACCCCATGGACTGGTCAAGTACCGCACTGAAGACCGGCTGCCGTGCCTTATAAACACTCTCTGCGGAACCCGCGGCGGTATCGGCGTTGGCCAGATTACTGGCAACCGTGTTAAGGCGGATCATCTGCGCATTCATGGCAGAGCCCGCTATCTGATAGATGGCATTAAATCCCATGATTAGGTCTCCTGGCCGTTACTTGCCTTCAATTGCGCTCCGCAGGTTGCCGAATTGCATATTTAAAAAGGTGAGGCTCATCTGAAAGCTTTGGCTGTTGCTGGCAAAAGCCGTTTGCTCGTTATGTAATTCAACGGTGTTCCCGTCGGCGCTCGCCTGCTGCGGTATCCGGTACAGCGTTTCTGCCACCTGCGGAAGGGTACTGCCTTGCTGCCGTTGCATCTCAGCGGCAAAATCAATATCTTTAGCCTGGAAACCGGGCGTATCCGCATTCGCTAAGTTTGCACTGAGGATTTCGGCACGTTGTAGCCGTAGATCGATAGCCTGAGGGCTATTACCCAACGCCCGATCGAAAGAGATACTCATCAGAATCTTGCCTGTGTTATTCAGAAACTTTCGCAGTCTGAATGCAATTTACATGCCAGAAATAAAATAATATTTTAAATAATAAATTCATAAGGTTAAAAGAATGCCGCGGCCAATGAGGAAAAGAAACTTCCGCCCGGACGTCCGGGGAATTTCCTGCCGGTTGATGACGATACTGCTGATGTTTTCCCCGCTGGCTGCCCGTAGCGAGACGTCTGTCGAAACGCAGGCGGAGCAGTGGGTCGGACAGCAGGTACGGGCTTATGCCCTGCAACAAGGCTGGCAGCAGGTCACCGTCCGGCCGAAGGTCTCTTTTTTTACCGGGGAGAACCGGCTGCAACCCTGCCCTTCCGGACTTACCTTCAGTGCGCCGGCACGAAATGCACCGGTGACACGTTTCCCGTTGTTGATCAGCTGTGCCGACCCCGCGGGAAGCTGGAAGACCCGGGCCGAAGCCATAAGCAGTATTACGCTGCAGGCGATTGTCACCGCAGACGACCTGCCTGCCGGCACCGTGCTTAGCCCTGATAATACAAAAACGACGAAGGTACAGATCCTGCCGGGACAACGGCCCGGGATCCTGACACGCGCAGAAGATATTATGCAGATGGCGCTGAAGCGTTCACTGCCCGCCGGGCAACCGTTGACGCTCAGTGTGTTAAAAGCGCCTTTACTGATCCGCCGTGAGCAGCCGGTCACCTTACTGATCCGGCAGCCGGGCCTGGAGCTTTCCGCGCCGGGGGTTGCTTTGCAAAATGGTGTCAGAGGGGCGATCATTAAGGTAAAAAACAGCAGCAGCGGCCGGGTGCTTATCGGCAAGGTCATCAATGAACAACAGGTCAGCGTCAGAGCCATTGAATAAATCAGGGGCTGCCACTTAATTTATAGCCAGACAGCGTCGTTATAAGCAGGAAACGGAGATTATTTATGATAAAGCTGACATCTGTGACGCATAACGACAGGGTAAATACCCCCGTTATTTCTTCGCAAAATAATGAAACGGCGATTAAAACGTCTGCCCCGAAAGTCTTGTCTGCCTCCACAGAGCAGACCATGATGGACGCCCGGCAAACATTAGCCGCCATGCCAGAGGTGGATAGCGCGAAGGTCGCCGAAATGAAAGCCGCCTTAAGCCTTGGTGAACTCACTGCGGACAGCGACGGACTGGCCCGGTCTATGCTCGGTTTTTACCAGAGGTCTGAATGAGTAAGGCTGACCTGGTTCGCACGCTGTGCACGGAACTGCTGGCAGACAGGCAACATCTGCACGCGATCAACGCGATATTATCGGCCCAGCGTCAGGCGATCCTGACGTATGCACAGTCTGAACTCGACGAACTGAATCAGCAATTGATGCAACACTACCGGCAGTTACATCAGCATGCCCGACAGCGCATAGCGGGTTTACAGCAACTGGGATTACCCGCAGCCCCGCAGGGCATGACGCAATTACTGGCAGAACTACCGGAAGCCGCCCGGCAGCCGTTGCAATCCGCATGGCAGGAAATAACAGAGCGACTGCAGCATTGCCAGCAGGCCAATAGCCATAACCAGCAACTCATTGAAATGCAATACGATATATTACAGAACAGCCTGCCTGCGACGGGCGAGGGACTGTCCTGGCTTTATCAGCCAGGCCCGCACGCTTAGGATTTTCGGGCAAAACGGAGGGCAGCTAAGGCATCCGTACTCTTTTGCTCCTGCCGGTGTTGCTGCTGCAATCCGGTCCGCGCCACTTCATGACCATAACTTTCCAGCCGCTTATACTGTAAATGACTTTCCAGTAACGCCGATTGACGCCGGACTAACTCCTGCTCAGCGGTAAGCTGCTGCTGCTGCTGCCAGCGGAGCAATTGACGCAGTTCCCGGGCATAATTCTCCTGGTTATGCAGGGCTAAGCCATGGGTCAGCGGACTGACGGGCGCATGCAAAAATTCCTGCAAGGTATGGATTCGGGACTGCATACCGCGAATGACCTTCTGCTGTTCATTGACCCGCTGCTGACACTGTTGTAACTGCTGACGGCGAAGGCGTTCAAGCGTCTTCAGCGGATCTGTCTGGCTCATTCACCCGCCGTCCCGTGTGCCAGCGCCAGTAATTGCTGCCGGCTGTCCGCAAATGCACTCAGTTGCTGCTCTTCCTGTTGTAAAAAACGATGGAGAGACGGGGATTGCTCCACCGCCAGATCCACCTCAGGATCGGCCCCTGCCACATAGCCTCCCAGGGCCATCATCGGCTTAATTTCCCTGAAACGGGCATATTGCTGCCTGAGCTGTCTGGCCGCACGACGGTGATCATCAGACGCGACCAGACTCATACAGCGACTGACGGATTGACTGATATCAATGGCGGGGAAATGACCGGCTTCTGCCAGCGTACGTGATAACACAATATGTCCGTCGAGTACGGCGCGTGCCGCATCGACTATCGGATCCTGCTGATCATCCCCTTCGGCGAGGACGGTATAAATCGCCGTCAGGCTCCCTGTGCCTTCGCCATTACCTGCGGCTTCCACCAGTCGCGGGATCAACGAAAATACCGATGCCGGATACCCTTTCGTCGCTGGCGCTTCCCCCAGCGATAAGGCGATTTCACGCTGTGCCATAGCGTAACGGGTTAAAGAGTCGATCATCAGCAGCACATGAAAGCCCTGGTCACGGAAAAAAGCCGCCACGGTATGGCAAAGTTCGGTCGCTTTTAAACGCATTAGCGGGCTTTCATCCGCGGGCGCAACAATCACAATCGCCTTCTTCCGCCCCTGCTCCCCCAGGGTATGATTCAGGAATTCATTCACTTCACGGCCACGCTCACCGATCAGACCGACCACCACGATTTGTGCTTCTGTCGCCCGTGCCATCATGCCCAGTAAAACACTTTTCCCGACGCCACTGCCTGCCATCAGGCCGACGCGCTGACCACGTCCCAGGGTCAGGAAACCATTGATCGCACGGATCCCGACATCCAGCGGGTCACTGACCGGTCTGCGTTTCAGTGCAGGGACGGCGGGAAGCTGATCCGGGACGACAAATGCGCCACCGACAGGGCCAGCCTCATCGACCGGCTCACCCAGTCCATTGAAAATACGGCCTAACCACTCTTCACCGATGGCCAGACCGGCTGAATTGCCGGCAGGGAAGACGCGGGCACCACTGTGTAAACCCGAAGGATTCTGCAAAGGCATCAGATACGTCAGTTCACGATTGAAACCCACCACTTCCGCAACAATTCTCTGCCGGTGAGCGGTTTCGATTTCACAGCGCTGACCAATGGCTAACGGACAGCCACTGACTTCCATCAGCGGCCCGGTGACCCGGCAAAGTTTCCCGGCATCCAGGCTCAGAGGCACCGCCGCCAGTGAGGCCAGTGCGTGATCCAGGCCCTTCACGTATTTGGCTCTTGCAGACTTTTTTCCAGCGTCGCCAGGCAGGTGTTCAGACGTTGCTGACAACCGAGGTCAATTTCCTGTTCCGCCGTATCGATAATACATTCCCCCCGGGCCAGATCCGGAACTGACTGTAAATTCCATGCCGCTTGTTTTTCAGGGGCAAGCTTAACAATGGCGTCAAAATCGGCTTCAGCCACCCGAACCGCAAAGGAGTGTTCACTGAGTTGCTCGGAGGCCAGCTTGTCTTCAATCAGCGAAAGTAACAGTTCGGGACGACTGGTAATTTCATGGCGGATCACCAGACCGGCAATACGGGTGACCAGCGCAAGTGTGGCTTCATTCTGTTGTTTTTCGGCTTGTGCATACCAGGCGGTAAGCTGTTCTGCGGCGGCATCCAGCGGGGCACAGGCTTGCTGAAAAAGGGCCTGACTTTCTGCCAGTCCCTGTGCCCTGCCTTCCGCAAGGCCCTGTGCTTTCCCTTCGCTCAGGCCGAGAGAGAATCCCTCAGTCTTGCCTTCTGCCAGCCCCTGGCGGTAGCCGTCGGCTTTCGCTTGTTCGAAAGCCGTTTCCCGGGCGGCCAGAGATACCGTTTCAGGCGCAGGTGATACGGCAGTGCTCTTGCTCTCTTCAGAGCGCAGGGCCGGAAAACGATAACGGCTGAAAGAGTGATCCATCAGGTTCTCCTGTTATTCGACAGTACGTTCAGCGTACATCTGGATCCTGATTTCACCCTCTTCGGCCAGCTGACGAAGGGTGCCCATGATGTCACGGCGGACCTGCTCAATACGGCTTACCGGCACCGGTCCCAGGCGCGCAGAGGTCTGCTCCAGCTGACCGATTTGCCGTTTCGGCATAATGCTGAAGACGGCATTACGTAATACCGGTTCGGCACCTTTAAGCGCGATGGCCCACTCTTCCAGCGGAATTTCATCAAACAGACGCTGTAATGTTTCTTCACTCTGACGACTCAGAATAAAGAACTCATACATCTGATCTTCCAGGGCTTTCACCAGCGAAGCATCCTGCTGTTTCAGTTGCTCCAGCAACTGATTTTGCTGCTCAGGAAGGCGATTGATAATATTGGCAGCATGTTTTGCGCCGGTAATACGGGAGCCATGTTCCGAAATAATGGCAATGCCCCGCTCAATGAGCTTATCCAGTTCATCAATCACATCGCGGTTAATGTCATCCAGACGGGCGATCCTTAACAGGATTTCATCCTGGCGGGACGCGGGTTGCATCGCCAGCACACCGGCCGCCACATCGGGCGGCAGAAAGGCCAGGAAGATAGCCTGAAGCTGTACATGTTCCTGACAGATCAGCGCAGATAACTGCGATGTATCCACCCATTGCAGACGCGCCATCCGGTAACGGATAGCATCGCCATAAATGTGGTTCATCACGCTCATCGCAATTTCCGGCCCCAGTGACTTCTGCAAAATGTTTTGCAGGTAAATCCGGGAACCGCCATGGATCCCGCTTTGCTGGCGATAATCATCAAAGAAGTGATTAAAGGCCTGGTGTGCTTGCGAAACTTTAACACCCTGTAAGCGTGCCATGGTTTCACTCAGAATAATCACCTCTTCGCGGGAGAGCTTCTGCATCACTTTTGACGCGGCATTTTCACCAATGCTCAGCAAAAGGATCGCCGCCTGCTCGAGACTGTTTCGTTGCCGTGTCAGCAAAGAGACGTTAGACGTTGTCGCGGGATCGGTCATTACTATTTATCCATTGTTTAATCACTTCAGCGATCCGGTCGGTCTCATTCTCAGCAAGTTGCTGTAAATAAGCCACTTTATCTTCTATACCTGAGGCGCGTGGCGGCAGCTCAGCTTCATTATCAAACTGATGTCCGCTGGCCGACGCATTGCCATCGCCCTCGCCCATCGCAGGCCCGGTTCTGTCAGCATTTGTCTGTAATTGCTGCTTCCGTGCCATCATCCGCGGACGGATCACCAGCACGATCATCAGCAAGGCTAACAGGCCTATGCCTCCCCGGGTGACCCAGAACTGAATATCCGGTTGCTGCCACCAGGCAATCACAGGGACGGAAACCGCTGGCGGAGCCACAAAACTCAGCTTATCCAGCGATAACGTATCACCGCGTGAACTATCAATACCCGCGGCATTTTCTAACAGGCTTTTTAACTGACCAAGCTGCTCCTCAGACATCTTCGCGATGTTTCCGGCGGAGGAATTCAGTGCAACGGCTACCTGTAAACGAGCCAGTTGCTGGTCAGGGTATTTAATGTGTCTGATTTGCCGGTCATACGCATATTTACGTTGCGTCTGGCTGTGATTTTGGGCCGTTTTAGCATTACTGTCAGGCTTACTTTCGGCTGGCGGACGGTTACTTAACGTCCCGGGGACCCCGGAGGCCGGGGCCAGGACTGTATCATCACTGTTGATCTGTTCTTCCAGAACCCTGGGATCCCCTTGTAATACCTCATCCGTCTCTTCCGATTTACGCAAATCCAGAGCCGGCATCACGGTCACACGATAATTGTTATGGCCCACCGCAGAGTCGAGCAGTTGCGTCAGGTTTCTGGTCACCGGCCGGGCGACCGCCTGCAGCAAGTCATCCGACACTGACTGATCATCAACGGTCCCATCCAGCAACGCCCCGGTTTGATCGACCACGTGGACATTCGTGGCCAGTAAACCGGGCACACTGCCCGCCACAAGCTGGGTGATCGCACGTACCTGAGCCGGTGTTAAGCGGACACCGGCGGAAAGCGTCAGTACCACCGAGGCACTGCTCGGGGGTTGATTGGATAATACAAAGCCGCTTTCAGCCTGAATGCCCAGATGCACCCTGGCGTCTTCAACGCCCTGAATCGACATAATACTGCGAGCCAGCTCTCCTTCCAGCCCCCGCTGATAACGGATATTCTGGATATACTGGCTTGCGCCAAGGATTTCATCCTTATCCATCAGTTCGAAACCCGGGGCGACCATGGGCTGAATATTTTTACCGGCCAGTACCATCCGGGCACGGGGCAGCACATCATCGGCCACCAGAATCTGGCCGTTATCCGGGTTAACACGGAAATCAATATGTTCAGTGGCTAACGCGTTCGCCACCGCATCCGCAGAGACTTTCTGATGAGTGCCATATAAAGGGACATAGTGAGACTGACCACGCCAGAGAATAGCAACAATCAGCAGACTGAATACTGCACCCAGGGTCGCAAGCACCCAGGGCTTTTTGACGGTATCGATGGGAAACTGCTGCCGGGCGAACCAGCTTTGTAGCGAATTAAGCACGATGGCTCCGAATTAAAGAGGGGTATTAAGGAGGTCATCCAGGGCACTGGTCAGCTTATTCCGTACCTGCAGGAGTGCGGAAAAACTGATATTCGCTTTCTGGCTGGCCACCATCGCACCGGCCAGGTCATCGCTTTGCCCGGCATTTAAGGCCTGCTGTCTGGAGGCGGCATCCAGTTGCAGCTGATTCACCTGAGAAACAGATTGCGACAATACCGACTGAAAACTGCTTTCCTGAGAGAGTGCAGGAAGAAAAGCGCCTTCATCTGCCGAAATTACCGGCGAAACATCACTAAGGCTTGATGCGGGTACCGCTGTCGATAACGATACTAAAGGATCTAAAACCATGATCTTGTTATTCCTGATACTTAAATACTCAATCCTGCCTGACGCATTGATGTCAGCCGATAACGTAATGCACGCGGGGTGATCCCCAGTTTTTTAGCGGTCAGTGTTTTATTGCCTTCGCATTGTTCCAGAAGATCAAGAATATATTGTTGCTCGACCCGTTTACCCATCTGACGGATAGAGGGGGTATTCTGCTGAGGTAATGATCTTTCTGACGGAGCCGCGGGGGCCGGTAATCCGAGGTCAGCCAGCGTTAACTTGCCTTGCTGACACAGAATTAACCCGCACTGAATTTTATTTTCGAGTTCACGGACATTTCCCGGCCAGTCGTAGTCCAGTAACGCCTGACATACCTCAGGGGATAATTCGGCTTCCGTGGCTGAAAAGGCGCGGTATTTTTTTAAAAAACAACTGACCAGTGGCAGGATATCTTCACGCCGTTCACGCAGAGGAGCAATGGTCAGTGGTAAAACCGCGAGCCGGTAGAACAGATCCTGCCTGAAGCGGCCTTCAGCCACGGCCGTGGGTAAATGCTGATGCGTGGCCGCAATGATCCTGACAGATAATTTAATGCGGCGGGTACTGCCCAGACGTTCCACTTCCTGCTCCTGCAATACCCTTAATAACTTGGCTTGCAATGACAGTGGCATATCGCCAATTTCATCCAGTAATAATGTGCCACCATTTGCCTGTTCAAATTTACCGGGCATGGATTGCACAGCACCGGTAAATGCCCCTTTTTCATAACCGAATAAGGTGGCCTCCAACAGGCTGTCAGGGATCGCTGCACAGTTAACACCGATATAGGGGGCAGAGCTAAGCGTACCGAATTGCTGGCGGTGAATATAACGCGCAATACACTCTTTTCCTGTGCCTGATTCACCATAAATTAATACCGGCACAGCGACTCTGGCCATTTTTTCGGCCATGCGCAGAGTTTCCATACTCCTGGCAGAGTATGAAATAAGATCAGCATCAGCAGTATTTATCCCTGAAGAATAACTACTCATTGATATTTCCCGGAAGTAATGTGAATTTTTATTTAAATTTTTTCAAAAAACCGAAGCAATGGAACCAGTTTCATTAACATCATTAATAAAAACTGGTCAGATAAATCTTGTTTTTATTTAATCTAACCTATCTGCAGAGATTCTGAACCCCCTGATATTTTTATAGTTTATAGGTTACAGGTGACTAAAAGAACAGCACCGCCCATCCCTTAAAGAAATAAACGGATAATTCTCATTTAAATCTAAACAAATCCCTTGCAACTGGCAACCAATATCTCATAAGATTCCAAAAATTTCCGGCCTAATGCTAAGTATAACTAATTAGATACTGCATGCAGACACTGGGCAGCCCATGGTTCTTTGCAAAAATATTTTAAAAAAACTAAACATCAGCCCGAATGACACTATTCTGCCTTTAGGGGTAAGTCAGTTGGGAAAACCCTGGCACAAACTGGCTGAACACATTAATAAAAATTATGATAATTTTGATGCTGCATTAAGCCGTTATTTCCTGAATAAGTTCAGGGTAAATACTTCGCTGGCTAACATTAACTTCACTATTGAAGAGAATAAAAAATGCCATCAAATATATTCCTGTGCTGCGGGAAAAATAGCCTTTGAAATTGATCGTGCCCTGTTGCTGAATTTATTACATGACTTTTATGGCGTCAGTGATACCCCTGAGACAGACAATAACACTGAGATTACTCAGACCGAAAAACGGTTGCAGGAACGCCTCGGGGATGAGATCTGCAAAATATTTTTGACACCGGAAGTCGCCGGCCAGCCTCTGTCGATGACGCCTGTCCATAATCAGCAGCACAGTCATTGGGCCTGGTGCCTTTCTTTCCGGTTACGCGGCTATCCGCAGGGTGACATTACCTTACGTTTTGACCATCCCCTGATTGATCAGATACTGAGCACATTACGCAATGATACTGAGCAGGCGGAGCAAACGACATTTTCTGAAGCCTGCCTGGAATCACAGTTACGTCGTCTTCCTTTCACACTCAACGCACAGTTAGTGTGTATGGAAACCACCCTGGAAAAATTACTCCGTCTGCAGGTTGATGATGTTTTACCTGTTTTTCTTAATGAGTCCGTTCCCGTCACATCAGGCGATGAAGTGTTATTTCATGCCAAAGTCTCTGAACATCAGGGGCAGCTCGTCCTGTCAGAATTTATTGATCATTACACCGGGTAAATAATGAATTACGAAGATAATCAAACACCGTCAGCTTTTTCTCTGGATGATATTAATTTTGATGAGTTATCCGCCACCACGACGGAAGATAATGCCGCAGTGAACTCACAACAACGTCAGGAAGAAAACCGGAAACGCCAGTTATTTAACCGTATTCCGTTAACACTGACCTTAGAAGTGGCTTCTGTCAGTGTCTCTCTGGCCGACCTGTTAGCGGTGGATAAAAATACGGTCATTGAATTGAATAAAATGGCCGGTGAGCCGCTGGATTTAAAAGTGAACGGCGTACTGTTTGGTAAAGCTGAAGTTGTCGTGGTAAATGATAAATACGGTTTACGTATTATCGAATTCACCGGCCAGCCGTTAAGTGACCTGACCTCATGAATGTCTGCCGTTACTGGCGACAATGCTGCGCCGGTTTACTGATGATAGTGACGCCTTGTCTGACGGCGGCGGAACCGGGCCTGACATTATTCAGTACCCGCAGTGGCCCGGGCGGGCAGAGCTATAGCGTGAATATTGAAATCCTGATCCTGATGACCTTGCTCGGTTTATTGCCGGTGATGGTACTGATGATGACGAGTTTCACCCGCTTTATTATTGTCTTAGCCATACTGCGTCAGGCGCTGGGATTACAGCAAACCCCACCGAATAAGGTACTGACCGGGATCGCGCTTTGTCTGACACTGCTGGTGATGCGCCCGGTATGGACGACGATCAATCAGGAAGCGCTGATCCCTTATCAGGCGGGGAAAATTTCGCTCAATGAAGCGCTGATTGACGCCAGCCAGCCTTTGAAGAAATTTATGCTGGCCCAAACCAGTAAAACAGCCATGAGCCAGATCATGAGTATTGCGCATGTGACCGGCAACCCTGCCGATCAGGATCTGACCATTATTACTCCTGCGTATTTACTGAGTGAGTTAAAGACGGCGTTTCAGATTGGCTTTATGATCTATTTGCCGTTCCTGGTCATCGACTTAATTGTCTCGAGCATTTTAATGGCCATGGGAATGATGATGCTTTCACCGATGGTGGTGTCGCTGCCGTTCAAATTACTGCTGTTTGTATTATGTGATGGCTGGTCACTGATCACCGGCACGCTGACCCAAAGTATCCAGGGTTTTTAATCATGTTCACGTTAGATAGCATCAGTGACCAAATGGGCGGTGCCATTCAGTTAGTCCTGCTGATTTCTGCCGTTATTATTCTGCCCGGATTACTGGTCGGTCTCTGTGTCAGTATCTTCCAGGCGGCCACACAGATTAATGAACAAACCCTCAGCTTCCTCCCTCGTCTGGTCGTGACCCTGCTGGTACTGATTGTGACCGGAAAATGGATACTGATTAAGCTCATCGACTTTACGCAGGTGCTCTTTCATCAGGCCGGGAATATTTCAGGTTAACCGGCATGCTTGATCTCTCAGGATTTTACAGCCATCTGTTAGCCCTGCTATTACCCTGGGTCAGGATAGTGTCGTTTCTGCAATTCAGCCCGCTGGCTGACAGTACATTGATTCCGCGAAAAGTCAGGATCGTCCTCTCACTGGTGCTGACGGCGTTAATTGCCCCCCTGCTGCCGGTGACCTCACCCCCGACATTTTTATCCGTCGCCCTGCTCACCCAGGTTGCCGAACAAATTGCCTGGGGACTCATTTTCGGCCAACTGCTGCAACTCGCCTTCTCAGCATTACAGACAGCAGGCCAGATCATTGCCATGAATATGGGCCTGTCGATGGCAGTACAGAACGACCCGATCAATGGCACCAGTAATACCCTGGTCTCACAACTGTTTAATTTAACCATGGTGCTGATCTTTTTTGCAGCCAACGGCCACTTATTACTGGTGACGGTGTTGTATCAGGGATTTGTCTATTGGCCGGTAGGCTCGGCACTTAACTGGCCTTCGGTAAATACCTTAATTATCAGTTTTGGCTGGATAATCTCTGCGGCGGTGATCATCGCCCTGCCCTCAACGGTGATCATGTTATTAATTCAGGGCGTCTTTGGTTTACTGAATAAAATATCACCGACACTGAATTTATTCTCTCTGGGTTTCCCGCTGGCGGCACTGGCCGGGATAATCAGTATTGCCTTACTGATCCCGACCCTGTCCGGACACTATCTCTCACTGACGGATCAGGTCATTCATCAGTTTGACCTGCTGAGGACAGCCCATGTCTCAGGCCAGTGATAAAAGCGAGAAGGCAACACCGGCAAAACTTAAAAAAGCCCGCGAAAAAGGCGATACCGGGCGGGCCAAAGAGTTTTCATCCGCAATTTCACTGGCAGTCGCCTTTATGACCCTGACCGGGTTACTTCCCTGGTACTGGCATCTGATTGGCGATTTTTTCCGGCAAGCGTCTGAGATAGCGCATACCCCTGACCCGGGGTCACGTTTAATTCTGCTGACCGGTAAAGCGCTGGGATTGTTATTAACCATCACACTCAGCTTTTGTGCGGTTCCGCTGGCCGCCGGTATCGCTACGCTGTTCAGCGGCGGGTGGATATTCAGCCTGAAAAAAATCGTGCCGGACGGTAAACGACTGAATCCGTTAACCGGTTTTACCCGCTTGTTTGCCGCCGATAATTTTATCGAATTAGCGAAAGTGATACTGAAAGCCGGGCTTATTTTACTGATGCTAAGCCTGTTATTACGCCATTCACTACAGGAAATCATGTTGTTATCGCAGCTCGGCTGGCCTGTGGCGATGAGCAAAGGACTGACTCTGGTCGCCCGTCTTTTCGGCTATTTTGTGCTGCTGATGCTGGGGTTTGCCCTGATTGAATGGCCACTCAGCCGCTATCAGTTCCGGCGTAAAATGCGAATGACGCGACAGGAAGTCAAAGATGAATTTAAACACAGCGAAGGGAACCCGCAGATCAAAGGACGTTTACGCCAGTTACAACGCCAGCTGGCCCAGGGGCAACTCAGAAAAACCGTGCCGCAGGCCAATGTGATTATCACCAACCCGACCCACTATGCGGTGGCACTGAAATATGATCCGCAGGCGGCGGCAGCACCGTATGTGGTCGCGAAAGGGGCCGATGAACTGGCGCTTTATATCCGACAGATTGGCGAAGAACATCAGATAGAAATCGTTGAGTTCGCGCCGCTGGCCCGGGCCGTCTATGCCTCGACACGTGTGAATCAGCAGATCCCGAATCAGCTTTATCAGGCCATCGCCCATGTACTGACCTACGTCATGCAATTACGACGCTGGCGGCAGGATAAATCTCAGCTAAAACCGACCATCAATCGAAAAATCCCGATGCCTTCAGAAGGACAATTCCGTGAATAAATTGCCATTGATTCACTGGCTCCGGCGCGGCAAAGCGCTTCCGCTGGGCCTGCCACTGCTGATTATGGCAGTGCTGGCCATGATCATTTTGCCGCTGGACCCACTGATACTGGATTGCCTGTTCACCTTCAATATTGTGCTGGCAATATTGATCCTGCTGGTCTCCGTCAATGCACAACGACCCCTGGATTTCAGTATCTTTCCGACACTGCTGCTGATCACCACGCTGCTGAGACTGTCCATGAATGTCGCCTCAACGCGGGTTGTGCTGCTGCATGGTCAGGAAGGCGAAGGGGCGGCAGGGAAAGTGATAGAAGCCTTCGGTCAGGTCGTGATTGGCGGAGACTTCCTGGTCGGGTTTGTCGTTTTTGTGATCCTGATGATCGTTAACTTCGTGGTGATCACCAAAGGCGCGGAACGTATTTCTGAGGTCTCCGCACGCTTTACGCTGGATGCCATGCCCGGCAAACAAATGGCCATTGATGCCGACCTTAACGCCGGGATCATTACTCAGGCCCAGGCCCGCGAACGACGTTCTGAAGTGACCCGCGAAGCTGACTTCTATGGGTCGATGGATGGGGCCTCGAAGTTTGTGCGGGGTGATGCGATCGCCGGTATGTTGATTCTGGTGATCAATATGGTCGGTGGCGTCGCTATCGGCATATTTAAACACCATCTGGATGCCGGTCATGCCTTTCAGCAGTATGCCCTGCTGACGATCGGCGATGGTCTGGTCGCGCAACTGCCTTCACTGCTGCTGTCAACGGCGGCCGCGATCATTGTGACCCGGGTCAGTGATGGCCAGGATATCCGCCACGAAGTTCGTCAACAGCTACTGGCCCAGCCTGCCATTCTGTATACCGTTGCCGGCATTATGCTCGCCATGGCGCTCGTCCCCGGGATGCCACATGTTGCCTTCCTGAGCTTTGCGCTTTTGCTGAGTTTTGCCGGATGGCGTCAGTCAAAACGTGTTCTGGCAGCCAGCCAGTCCGCGACGGATGTGGTGGAGAATGCGCTGGAGCCGGAAGTCCCTCAGCTGCACTGGGAAAACCTCTCCGTCACCGAACCGGTCGGCCTTAACCTCGGTTACCGGCTGGTCAGCCTGATCGACAAACATCAGGGCGGTTTATTGTCTCAGCGGATCACCGGCGTCAGGCAGGTACTTTCTGAGAGTAGCGGTGTGTTGCTGCCCGAAATTCAGGTACGGGAAAACTTCCGTCTGAAGCCCATGCAGTACAGTATTATGATCCATGGTGTCCGCGCCGCATTGGGGGAAGTCCATGCCGATAAACTGATGGCGCTCGCCAGCAGTGAAGTCTATGGCGAACTGGACGGTATTCTCGGGACCGATCCCGCCTATGGTATGTCTGCTATCTGGATTGATCCTGCACAGAAAAGCCAGGCGCTACGCTTCGGGTATCAGGTAGTCGATTGCGCCAGCGTAATTGCAACGCATGTAAATAAAGTCGTGAAGCAGTATCTGCCGGAGCTTTTTCAGTACGATGATATTACGGCACTGCATCGCCGGTTAGCCCAGCCCGCACCCCGGTTAAGTGAAGACTTAAATGCAGCACTGAATTACACCCAACAGTTACGTATCTACCGTCAGTTACTGACCGACAATGTCAGCCTGAAGGATATTGTCACCATTGCCACGGCACTGCTCGCCGGGCACCAGATCACCAAAGATCCGCTGCTGTTATCCGCCGATATCCGCTACGCTCTTCGTCGTCAGATAGTCCACGGGATCAATAAGGATCGCCGGCAGTTTGCGGTATTCACCCTCAGTGATGCCTTAGAGGACCTGCTGTTACGCGCCCAGCAGGCGGCAGGTAATAAAGAACTGGATAACGTGCCGCTGGATCCGCATCTGTTAACGCAGTTACAAACCAATATGCCGCTGATCACCGAACAGATGAAAGCCGAAAACCTGCCTCCGGTACTGATCGTCCCACCGGCATTACGGCCACTGCTGGCGCGCTATGCCCGTTCATTTTCACGTGAGCTGTTTGTGCTTTCTTATAACGAGGTCCCTGAAGACCTGGAAGTGGTGATCCGCGGGCATCTGTCTTAAACCCGGCGGGTGACCGCCGTATCTCCGGCAAAAGGCTGGCCGGACAGAACCGCTTTTTTTGGCATAAATAAATATCCTCCGGCATAGCCGGAGGTTTTTCAAATGCGCCTGTAAGGCTCTCTTACCAGCAGCGCCCTAACAGGCGCATCGCAATCTGACATTTGCATTTTGGATTACTTACGGCCCGTAAACGGGCTTCCCGGATAAGGGATCGACAACTGCTCTCCCATTTTATCCGCTTCGAGCTGGTGCTTTATATATTCCTGTATCTTTTTCGTGTTCTTGTCTACCGTGTCTGCATAGTATCCACGGCACCAGAACTCCCTGTTTCTATACTTAAATTTCAAATCCCCGAACTGTTCATACAGCATCAGACTGCTTTTGCCCTTCAGATACCCCATAAAGCCCGAGACACTCATCTTCGGCGGGATCTCCAAAAGCATATGAATATGATCAGCACAACATTCCGCTTCCAGGATATTCACATTTTTCCATTCACACAGCTTTCTTAAAATGCTCCCTATTGCCCTTCGCCGCTCTCCATAAAAGACCTGCCTTCGGTACTTAGGTGCGAAAACTATGTGATATTTACAGTTCCATCGGGTATGCGCTAAGCTCTTTTCGTCCCTCATTGGGACCCCCTTTTGATTTCCTGTTGAACCTTTGCAGTTGCCAGACCGCAAGGTGTTTTAACAAATCAAAAGGGGTTNACATTTTTCCATTCACACAGCTTTCTTAAAATGCTCCCTATTGCCCTTCGCCGCTCTCCATAAAAGACCTGCCTTCGGTACTTAGGTGCGAAAACTATGTGATATTTACAGTTCCATCGGGTATGCGCTAAGCTCTTTTCGTCCCTCATTGGGACCCCCTTTTGATTTCCTGTTGAACCTTTGCAGTTGCCAGACCGCAAGGTGTTTTAACAAATCAAAAGGGGTTTTTATATACGGCCCAAAGCTGAAAGCTTTACGGAACCCCCAGCCTAGCTGGGGGTTTTCTGGATACAAAAAAGCCCCGTGTTACGGGGCCTTATCGACAGACAAAATCGCTTTGATCAGACGATGATCAGAACGGTTAGGTTTACCTGATATACCATGAACAATCTCATGAAAACAATAAATGCTTATATAGTAGAGAAAATTATCACAATCTTTTCGACCAAAACCACAAAGTGTAATTTTATATGTAAAATTTTTTATAGCATACTCTGTGAAACATTACATTGTTGTCAGCGACTACTAAGAGGATAGGTTAGTCTGATGGACTGTGAAGTGCCTGTTAAACCCGAGCCTAGTCATTCGAAGATTGCGTTGAAACCTCTTGGAAACCGCACGCTGAATATTTTTTCACTTATTGAAACCATCTAAATAACGTCCCCTCCCCTCCCCCCCCCCCGCGAAATAAAGAAATCCACGCTAGTGACTAAATTTTCATTTCTTATGCGTCCAACTATGAGTTATAGTCTGTTACAATCACATTCTCGATCACTTAAGCAACACCAATAAGTGAGGGCGGTAGCATACCCCTAGCCTCAAATTAATTAACCCATCGATAGTAAGATCAACAAAAGACTTAAAAATTTTCACTAAAACAATACTCCACTGATCATCCTAACAGTTATATATTTCATAGAATCACTAAATTTCCGGCCAGACTAAATGCAAATATACTCCTTATAATTTGTTTACAAATTAGAACATTCTATTACAAAAGGAATCATAATGAAAACGAACAAAAGATTTACCTCTGTGAGAAGCAAGATGGAAAGCCAAAAACGAAAGTTTGAAAAAATAATTAAGCAAAATAAAACAAATGAAGAAAAAACATCAATTATATTTAATGAATTATCACTACTAAGACAGACTTCTACTACAGCAGCTATACATGCCTACAAAAATTTCTTAAGCACTAAAGATGCCGATAAGTTAATGCGCGCAAGATATATATCCAATGACAAAAATATATTTAAAATCAGTCACATACGCGTAATTGAAAAAGAAACAAGCACGGATATTATAAATTGGGTAACAACCACATTATCATATTTCTCGAATGAAATTAATGAGTTTATATTAATGAGAAATGAATTCATTAAATCACTTATGAATTCATCATTTGGTGAAGCAGAAAAACTATTAGACGGAATAGAGCATAAATTTGGGAAAACTTTTTGGAGTTTGACAAACAAGATGATACTAGTCTATTTCAAAAAAGATTTGGCAGAATTCAACCGTATATCTAAAGAAATGCAATTACTCGAACATTCATATTCTAAATCTCGCATAGGATATGAGGTAGTAAGATGCAACAGGAATATCTCGGCTGAAAGATACGTTTTTTCTATTGGAAAAATGATTGAGGAAGTGAGGTTGGATGGCGCTTTTCATGCGATCGATACAATTTGTTACAGGCATTTATTCGACCCTTCAGCCAACTATGAATCTATAATTAACATATATAAAAATGACTATGACATAAGAATAATAGACCAATATATTTCCTATCTGAGGTTTGTTTTATATTTGAAAAATTGTAGTTTACTATCCGATGAATCAGAATCCACCTTAAAGCAATTAAATTTACTGATCGATGATAAAGAGCTAAAAAACTTAGTAAGTAATATGCGTGATTTTAATCATAACAGAATAAATGAGGGTCAGGTTTTATACCAAAAAATCATAATGCTTTACCTTGAGGAGTCATATGAAGAAGTAGTAGATTTATGTGAACGTACACTGGTTGACGAACCTAACTTATCTGTTATCTATATCCCTTACGCAAAATCATTAATACAACTTGGAAAATACTGTTCCTTTAATAATGTCTTGGGTGAGATCATCAATTTAATAATTAATATTACATTAGATAACGACACTGAGAACTCCCTTGCGCAGTTAATGAAAATAAGTCAAGTACTGAATGATTATAATTGGTCATTCATCCTAAACTGTGTTCTAGCTAGTTATAACGCTGAAGGTGATAGTAACACTCATAAAAAATACAGTTTTGTAGACTTATGTTCACTTAACAATAACATAATGGATCTTGATGAACTCAGCAAAGATATCATCAATAACGAATCAATACCGGATTGGCGAAAAAATAAGTATACAGCTGATCACCTATATCACTCAACAGAATATAAGCAAGCACTAAAATACTATAAAATGCTAAATTCGCGTGATGAATCATATGCACGCTCTAAAATAATACAGTGCTATTACAAACTGGGCAATACTGATAAGGCTAATGAAATTATGGCCACGGAATTACTAAAGGAGACGAATCCTAAAACTTTACCAATAAAAATTATAGTTAACGACATTATAAAAAACATTACCTTCACCACTGACAATAATAAACTATTGAATTCCGCTATAATCTTACACTATTACAACCAATATATTTCTAACGATTACACCCAACCTCTATCAGATATTTGTGAGAATTATTTTAATAATCTTGGTATTTTTGAATATCATGAAATTAAATTTGAAAATCCAAATATAAACACTTTTTTATTAGAGAGAATATTAAATTTAGAAGTGCTTGATGGCATGAGTACATTTTTCAATACGGATAGCGATGTGCTCTTTTTTAGAGTATCCATCAATAGAACTTTGCTGTCTAATCTAGACTCTTATAATATTAAAAAACGCAGCTTTATTTTTGAGGAAGCTCGATCTCTTCTGAATAAAATTGTTATTAATTTATGTTCCCATGAGGCTGGCGCTGGCAGAATATACATAGACAAAACCAGTATAAGAAACAAAATCAATGACGAAGTGAAAAATGATTTAGATATATTGAAAAAATATGAAGAGCGTGATTTGTCATATCAAATACAGGATACAGATGAAGAATATGATGCATTATTTTATAGTTCTGATAACGAATTTTTCAATGGCGTAATGGCATTATTATATAAAATCACAAACGCTTATACTTTGGATAAATTATATGGTCTCGATCAGTCATTGAACATGGGAATAAGGCATGGAGGATTTGTTAATTTACTTTGGGCGCCTCTTAAACGTAACAATATTTCAGCTAAAAAACATGATGAAAATAAATTCTCACCCAACCCAGTTTGGCGTACAGACTTTGGATATTTTAATGATTCAATCCTTGATGGCATCGACAATGCTTTGGTCGATTTTAATAAAAAGGCAAATGCAATAATCAACCAAGCAAAAAATAAAGTTCATATAGATACTGGTGAGTTTGGTTACAACTCTAAACTATTCGAGTTTTCGCTTGAACCTGACTACCAAGCCTCTGTAGCAAGTAGAATAGACTCTCTATCTGCAGAAACGTTAATTGATGATGTATTCCTTTATCTTGACAAGCAGACGAATGAGAAAATGGCTATTGCAAGAGGAGAGTTCGTGGATTCAATTGAAAAGGAAATGTTTGAAGAAATAAAAAATCTCAAGGATAAACTTGAAAGTGATGGGTTGGATGTTATAGCAATTCAGCGCGCGGTATCAAAATCAAAGGATGAGTTGAAAGAATCATTTATCCAATTAAGAACGTGGTTTGACTGGGCTAAACAAACTAAAACAAATTTCGATTTAAACGTTGCACTTAAAAAAGCAGAGTCTGCTGCCAGTCAATACTATCCCTGGTTAAAGTTCAATTTAAGTGGATATAACAACTCTACATCTAATTTTCTCGGTCAATATTTTACCGACACTGTTATGGTTTTAACCTTAATTATAGATAATGCACTAAAACATTCAAATCCTCGTGATAATTACTCTATCACCTACAATATTAATGAGCATAATAATTCATTGCAACTGATTTTTACAAACATCTTAGATTTTGATTTACATGAAGAACAATGCAAGAAAATAGTACAAATAAATGAAGACCTTGCCGAAAATAGGATTGATAATTCCACTAAAGATAATGGCAGTGGTATTTATAAAGTAAAAAAAATAATTACACATCATCTAAAAGTTGAAAATAGAGTTACCGTTGTATATTCAAATAAGAAATTTGAAGTTTTAATTCTTATCGAAGACATTGAACCAATTAAGGAAAAGTAATTGAAAATTCTTATTGCTGATGATAGCATCTATAAACAAGACATCCTTAGCGCATATATAAAAAATAAATTTCCTGATGCGGACATAAGCCAGAGTTATTCATTTAATTCAACTAGAAAGCAAATATTTGAGAATATTTTCTCATTAATCCTGTTAGATATGACCATGCCTACTTTTGATTCAAATGACAAGTCCGCTACAGTTAGTGAAAGCAGAAACAGACCTTTAGCTGGGAAGGAAATAATTTCGTCCATGGCCTATAGAAAGCTTTGCTCACCCGTCATACTAGTTACTCAATTTGAAGTTTTTGGGAGGCATAATCAACTAACTTCAATCGATGATATATTTAATGAAATAAATGGACTTTATCCAGATATTATAAAGGGCTCGGTTTTATTTGATTTCCAATCAGACTCTTGGAAGTCAAAATTAGATAACTTTATTTTAAACATGGAACTAAAATGAACATTCTCATTGTTGAAGATGATGACAATAAAGCACAGGACATCATAACCTTTTTAATCAATGAAGGTGTCATGTCATTAAGTATTAAAACTGTTGATAATGTTAATGATGCACTTACTCTTTTAAGGGAAAAAAAATACGACGTTCTTTTACTTGATTTGAGTTTACCGTTACGAAAATCAGGCCATCCAATCCCAGATGGTGGTTCCACGATTTTATACAAATTGACGAGTCCATACTTTTTAACACCTAGCCATGTTATTGGGTTAACACAATTTTCAGATTTGTCAGAAAATGAAAGACCTAAGTTTCAAAAATTTGATTTTAACATTTATGATTATAATATCGATATCTGGAAGGATGTCCTTTCGCGAAAACTAAAATGGATACTTAAATACACTACAAGTGTAGCAGAGAGATCTGGTCATGATAAAATCATCATATTAACTCATGGGATTATGACTAGTGGGAAATGGCAATCACAAGTAACCGAGGTTTTTAAAGATACAGCCAAAGAGATTATTCCTTTTAGATACCCTCACTTTTCAGCCTTTAAAATACTTCTGCCTCGGACTCGTAAAAAAATATTGAATTCCTATGTGGACTTTGTAATAAAAACATGCCAAGAACACCCGACAGCTGAACTTAATTTCATTTCTCATAGTTTTGGAACATACATGACGATAACAGCTTTGAAAAATGCTAATTTTTTGTTCCCTCCGGAAATTAATAATATAATTCTATGTGGCAGTGTTTTAAAACAAGATTACGACATTTCTGATTTTATAGATAAGACGCGAACTCTGAAACTGATTAATGATTGTGCCTATGACGATAAAGCCCTTATATTTAGCAATATGTTTTGTTTTGGACTCGGTCATGCAGGTAGAATAGGATTTAATGGCTATCACGAGAATTTAGTAAATCGTTTTTTTAAGGGTGGGCATAGTACTTTCTTTTCTGAAAAGAATAATATATTGCACAGCTGGTTTAATGCGATAGAGAACTCAGAAGTTGATCTATTTGACATGAGGGGTACTAATATCTTCGCTGAGAGCATTGACTCTGTGATGAATTTAATTGCTCCGATAGTCAAGGCCACATACATTCCTGTAATAGCTATAATTTTCATTATTTATTTGCAATGACAAAATTAATGTTAGACGTATAATGTAAGCATAACCAATTTTGTTTGATAGTGATTAATATAATTGAAAACTCTAGAGGTATTAATAAATGATAATTTTGATATCACTCTCCAAAGGTTGATAAGGGCGCGGCATGACGCCGCGCTAGAAAATTGGAGTAAATCTAATTTCTTAGAAGTCGGGCCTGGCGTCGCCATCATATATTTCGTTTAAAATCCCAGCGAAATAGATATAGAAGTACGATAGCTAAGACACCTAAACTTGTAGGAAAAATCTACTGTACACCTTGTTCTTGTTTTATATATGGGAATCAAAGAAAATACCATGGTATAAATATTCAAGAGCACAGAGCATCATTGCTTTTTACTAATTGACTTTTATAGTTCAAGCTAAAATATCATTAAAATTCTACAACTTAAGGATTCTATATTTAAATAAAATATTCATTTTAACTTTATTATTTAAGCCAACTATCCCTTGTGATATATAGCCCTAGTCAAGAATAAATCCCTCCCCCATTAAAAGCCCAATATTACTATTTTGTTTATTAACTTTTTATTAGCTTAATTATCTCATCCTTTACACAAGCTAAAAAACTCACCTATGCAAAACACAAAACTCGTCACCGGATTTAACAGTTATCTTCTTTTTCCATCAGAACGCTCACGGTCAATCTTTGTCAGCTGCGCATTAAGTTGATGTTCTGTCATTCCATGTTTGTATGCATTGTATTGCCAGATCATAAACTGCTGTTTCTACCTCCGGTTCTGTTCCTTTCGCTCTTCAATTTCACTTTCAAGATTTCAATCCTGGCTGCTGCAATATTCAAACTAGCTGGACGCGGATTTTTGGTAGCACACCCTTTAAGTGCTTCTTTCTTCGTTTGATAGGCAGTCACTATTGCTTCATGTACATTAAGGAGCTGTCTTGACGGCAACTTTTAAGCCAATGGTTCTACCGCCTCACAGATTGCTGACCAGGACAGTTTTGGTTCCTGCCACCTTCGAATTAGGTTCACGATGGAATTAATATCTATATTTACCAATAGGTTATCCAAAGCCACCTCCTAACAAAGCAGTCAAATTATCCAACCTCACAGCTTCTTTGCCTTTTTGCTCAATAACCTCAATAGACTTTGTATCGGCAGCGCGGCGAAGCTGGCTGAAATCATTGCCCCGAAGTTTAATCTGAGCACCATTTTCAATATCTGCATTATCTAAAATAGCGTCTAACTCACTAAGCCGAGTGACAGTTTTCTTTCGGTGATACCAGCGATCAGCCCCCATCTCGCCGCTTTTTACTACTGCATCAGCAATAGAAAGCATTTCTTCCAACGTCACCAAGCGTTTCCTAATTCGATCCAATATTTCTGTACTATCACCTTTAATACGAACCTGTACATCATAATTGACGTAATCCGGGAATTCCTCACAGGACCTGGCAAAGAGATGTCTATCGGAGTTTGACACTATTCAGAAATAAAAAACAAAAAGCCCCTGTCTTCACAGGGGCTTGATAGATAACTCACTAAATCATTTTTAGTTAAATATCAGAACGGGATATCGTCGTCGAAATCCATCGGTGGTTCGCTGCTGGCCGGGGCGCTGTTCTGTTGCGGACGTGCTGCCGGTGCTGAACCGCCGCCGCTGAACTGGTTACCGCCCTGTGACTGCTGCGGCTGCTGTGGCTGACCCCAGCCATTATTATTCCCCTGCCCGCCGGCAGGTGCTCCGCCGTTACCGCCCTGACGGCTACCCAGCATCTGCATGGTGCCACCAACGTTAACAACCACTTCGGTCGTGTAACGGTCCTGGCCACCCTGATCCTGCCATTTACGGGTACGTAACTGACCTTCGATGTAAACCTGAGAACCTTTACGCAGATACTCACCGGCAACTTCAGCCAGTTTGCCGAACAGGACCACACGGTGCCATTCGGTAATTTCTTTGTTTTCACCGGTCTGCTTGTCACGCCAGCTTTCTGAGGTGGCCAGTGTAATGTTGGTAACCGCACCACCATTTGGCATATAACGGACTTCCGGGTCCTGTCCCAGATTCCCGACAAGAATCACTTTGTTAACGCCGCGACTGGCCATAGAGGTCTCTCCTGAAGAATAATTACTCAAAGTCTAAGCGGTAAATCATACCACGTCACGTACCGATAGTGATACTTTCGAACCGCTTTCCGGCAGTCATGCCGCACTTCTCACTCTGCGCCCCGGGCGGAGGCCGAAAACCCCGATGCTCCCCTGCCGCGGATGATTAAAAAAACAGCCGGCGGGCCTTTTTCTGCCGGAAATTCCGCCAGACAGCCGTGCGCCACACGCCACGACACAGCAGCCTGACATAAATCATCTATAGTAAAAGGCAGTCACTGACGAAAAACAGATACGCACGTCCGGGACTGACCTGCCTCTGCCGGTGACCGGTTCTTTCGTCAGACTACTGGATATTTAATCAGTTTATTTTTTATGCCATAATGGTTCGTTTGATTCTCCCCATGTCTCCTCAGCAGGCATGGACGACGCTGATACTCCGGGAAAGGTGAATGGATAAGATAGAAGTACGGGGTGCCCGCACCCATAACCTGAAAAACATCAATCTGATTATCCCTCGCGACAAGCTGGTCGTTGTCACCGGGTTATCAGGTTCTGGCAAATCCTCGCTGGCATTCGACACACTGTATGCAGAAGGTCAGCGCCGTTATGTGGAATCATTGTCCGCCTATGCCCGTCAGTTTTTATCACTGATGGAAAAGCCGGATGTCGACCATATTGAAGGGCTGTCTCCGGCCATTTCTATTGAGCAGAAGTCGACCTCACACAACCCGCGTTCGACGGTCGGTACCATCACCGAAATCCATGACTACCTGCGCCTGTTATTTGCCAGAGTCGGTGAACCGCGGTGCCCTGAACATAATGTGCCTTTAGCGGCCCAGACCGTCAGCCAGATGGTCGACCAGGTGTTGCAGCAGCCGGAAGGCACCCGGTTGATGCTGCTCGCACCGGTCATCAAAGACCGTAAAGGTGAGCACAGTAAGACACTGGAAAACCTGGCCGCGCAGGGCTATATCCGTGCCAGGATCGACGGTGAAGTCTGTGACCTGTCTGATCCGCCAAAACTGGAACTGCAAAAGAAACATACCATTGAGGTCGTTGTCGACCGTTTCAAAGTGCGTGATGATCTGGCCACCCGACTGGCGGAATCCTTCGAAACGACACTCGAACTCTCCGGCGGCACAGCCATTGTCGCCGATATGGATGACAGCAGCGTCGCGGAATTACTGTTCTCAGCGAACTTTGCCTGTCCGGTCTGCGGCTACAGCATGCGTGAGCTGGAACCGCGTCTGTTTTCCTTTAATAACCCGGCCGGGGCCTGCCCGACCTGTGACGGCCTGGGGGTACAGCAATTTTTTGACCCGCAGCGCGTAGTACAGAATGAAGATATCTCTCTGGCCGGCGGCGCTATCCGTGGCTGGGACCGTCGTAACTTCTATTATTTCCAGATGCTACGTTCGCTGGGCGAACATTATGAGTTCGATGTGGAAGCCCCCTTTAACACCCTGAGTGACAAGGTGAAAAAAGTCATTCTTTACGGATCCGGTAAAGAAAACATCGAATTCAAATACGTGAACGACCGCGGAGATACCTCTGTACGTCGTCACCCGTTTGAAGGGGTGCTGCATAATATGGAGCGCCGCTACAAAGAGACGGAATCCAATGCCGTCCGTGACGAGCTGGCAAAATATATCAGTAACCGCTCCTGCACCAGTTGTCATGGCACCCGTTTGCGTGAAGAAGCACGTCACGTCTTTGTCGCAGAAACAACGTTGCCGGAAATTTCAGAGATGAGTATCGGTCACGCGACCACTTTCTTTGATGAGCTACAGCTGGAAGGCCAGCGGGCAAAAATTGCCGAAAAAGTCTTAAAAGAGATCAGCGAACGTCTGAGCTTTCTGGTCAATGTCGGTCTGAATTACCTGTCGCTCTCCCGCTCTGCGGATACCCTCTCCGGGGGTGAAGCACAACGTATCCGTCTGGCAAGCCAGATCGGTGCCGGACTGGTCGGAGTGATGTATGTGCTTGATGAACCCTCAATCGGCTTACATCAGCGTGATAATGAACGCCTGCTGAGTACCCTGGTGCACCTGCGTGACCTGGGGAATACCGTCATTGTGGTCGAGCATGACGAAGATGCTATCCGGGCGGCTGACCATGTGATCGATATCGGCCCCGGTGCCGGGGTTCATGGCGGTCAGGTCGTCGCGGAAGGGGATGTTAATGCGATTATGGCCAATGAAGCCTCCCTTACCGGGCAATTCCTCAGCGGCAAACGCAGCATTGAAGTCCCGGCAGAACGGGTAAAAGGGTCGCCGGATAAGGTATTAACCCTGACCGGTGCCCGCGGTAATAACCTGAAGAATGTGACGCTGACGTTGCCTGTGGGTCTGTTTACCTGTGTGACCGGGGTGTCCGGTTCCGGGAAATCTACCCTGATCAACGACACCTTGTTCCCGCTGGCTCAGCGCCAGTTAAACGGGGCAACCGTCATCGAACCGGCGCCGTACCGTGATATTAAAGGACTGGAGCATTTCGATAAGGTGATCGACATCGATCAAAGCCCGATCGGCAGGACACCGCGTTCCAACCCGGCGACCTATACCGGTATTTTCACCCCGGTACGTGAACTGTTTGCCGGGGTACCGGAATCCCGCAGCCGTGGATATACGCCGGGCCGCTTTAGTTTTAACGTGCGTGGCGGACGCTGCGAAGCCTGCCAGGGGGATGGGGTGATTAAGGTGGAAATGCACTTTCTGCCGGACATCTATGTCCCTTGTGACCAGTGCCAGGGTAAACGTTATAACCGCGAAACACTGGAGATAAAATACAAGGGCAAGAGCATCCACGAAGTGCTGGAAATGACCATCGAAGAAGCCCGTGACTTCTTCGAAGCGGTACCGGCACTGGCGCGTAAACTGCAAACCCTGATGGATGTCGGCTTGTCCTATATCCGTCTGGGTCAGTCAGCGACCACGCTGTCGGGCGGGGAAGCACAGCGGGTGAAACTGGCGCGCGAGCTTTCTAAACGCGGAACGGGTCAGACGCTGTATATTCTGGACGAACCGACCACCGGCCTCCACTTCGCGGATATCCAGCAACTGCTGGCCGTGCTCCATCAGTTACGGGACCAGGGGAATACCATTGTGGTTATCGAACATAACCTCGATGTGATTAAAACCGCAGACTGGATAGTCGACCTGGGGCCGGAAGGCGGCAGCGGTGGTGGCGAGATCCTGGTTGCCGGTAGCCCGGAAACTATTGCAGAATGTGACGCATCACATACCGCTCGCTTCCTGAAACCATTACTAAAATCTGTTTAACATCATAACGTTGCAGTAATTTCCTTGACGGGCCTGATCCTGAAAAGGATCAGGCCCGGGGGTATTCGCTGCGATCGGCGGTGTCCCTCTGCCGTATCTCTGACTATCCTTATTTCAGGTTCCTCACTCCCGGATGTATCACCGGGGATTAGCTGTGATCTGTCTGACAGGAGAAATGATGAAGATTATCCATGCTTACGCCGCGCAGAACGAAAACTCTCCCCTTGCCCCCTTCAGTTATGAACCCCGACAGCTACGTGACCACGATATTCAGATAGAAATTGAGTTCTGTGGCGTCTGCCATTCCGACCTGCACCAGGCCCGCAATGAATGGCGTAACAGTATTTTCCCCATGGTACCGGGCCATGAAATTGTCGGCCGGGTCACGGCTGTGGGTGCAAAAACCCATAAATTCAGCATCGGTGACCTGGTCGGTGTTGGGTGTATGGTCGATTCCTGCCGCCATTGTGAAAGCTGTGAAGAAGGGGTGGAACAGTATTGTGAAGAAGGTTTTACCGCCACCTATAACGCCAGAGACCGCGTTGATAATCAAATAACCTTCGGCGGCTATGCGACCGGGGTCGTGGTGCATGAAGATTTTGTCCTGAAGGTGCCGGAGCATCTGGATCTTAAAGGCGTCGCTCCTTTGTTATGCGCAGGGATCACCACCTACTCCCCACTGAAACACTGGAAAGTCGGTCCGGGCATGAAAGTCGGGATCGTCGGCCTGGGAGGGCTGGGACACATGGGAGTCAAACTTGCCCATGCCATGGGCGCAAAAGTCGTTCTGTTTACCACCTCTGCCTCAAAAATTGCGGACGGTAAACGCCTGGGGGCAGATGAAGTCGTCGTCTCTAAAGATCCGCAACAGATGGAAGCACACACCCATAGTTTTGATTTTATTCTTAATACGGTCGCGGCCACCCATGATCTGACGCCCTTTATTAATCTGCTGAAGCGGGACGGGAATATGACGCTGGTGGGTGTCCCTGAACATAACCATCCGGCCCCCGACATCGCCAGCCTGATTTTTAAACGTCGCAGTGTCTCAGGATCACTGATCGGCGGGATCGCCGAAACCCAGGAGATGCTCGATTTCTGCGGGCAGCACAATATTATTTCCGATATTGAGCTAATCGATATTGCACAGGTCAATGAGGCCTATGAACGGATGCTGAAAAGCGACGTAAAATACCGTTTTGTTATTGATATCAATACATTGAGAAACAGCACCGCGGCCTGAGTTATCTGAGCCCCTTATGCTGGCAGCCAGGCTGCCAGCATGCTACACCGCCGTCTGCTTAGCCCTGCCGGGAGCAGCGCTGATGGCAGAAAAAAACCGATAAACGCGCGTAATACCGGCCGCATCTGCTGGCGTGACGGATAATGTCAAAACCGGGTTTTCGGTGGTGATTTATTACCCGGTTTTGGGTAAGCTGACCGGAGATGTTCTGATGAATTTTAGGGATAAAAATTCATGAAAGTGAGCGAAGAAACACTGCTGGAGTCCGGCTTCAGTCATACCGATATCCTGAAAATTAAAAGCAATACCGAAGATTACGGGGGTTCAATGGGTGATACCCTTCGGGATCTGGCGAATCGCTTTGTCATAGCCCTGTCTGTAGTCGCGGGTTGCCTTACCGTATTCGTTTTGCTGGTTCTGTTTGGTTCAGCCGAAATCCTGTTCTCTGGCTCAGTCGGGCTGCTTTGCGGTATTGCGGTGGCAATATTTGTACAACCGCCAGTGCTTGCCTATAAATGTTGGCGTTATCAAAGAATTCATCGACGTTAAGTGCAGGGGTTATCTGTGGTCAAAAGGTCAAAAATGACCTTTGCTTTTACACCATAACCCACAATTTTCATCGTGAGTTTTGTTCTGCTTATAGTTTCAACTTTCCGGTAATAATCCCGGGGAAGCCATCTGAATAAGCGCCAGGCTCCGGGCTGTTTTGCCAGCCCCAAAATACTATAGACACTGGCACTTAACGTAACTGCATTATAAATTGCCAGCCCTGCTTCAGGTTTAAAACCCATATACTTAGCAGCTTCCTTAGAACTGTCTGCAAATATTCCCTCTGACTTGAACTGATCGCCATAACGAAGATGGCTGGCCTCTTTTGTGATCCCATTGATACCGTCAACGAAAAGTATTGCTCCGGCAAGCACTCCAATAGGAGTCATTGTCGACATCATGATCATTCCGCCAAACAATGCTGCACCTGATACCACAATATGAACAGCAGAAATCACATAACCTGCAATTTTGTTATTTTCCCGGACGAACTCCACTTTGGCATAAAGTTTTGCCGTCTTAATACGTAACATCCGGCCCTGTTCTTCGAGGTTTTCGGTCTCTGCTCTCAGATTTTTGATGCACGCTATGCACTCGTCATCTGATTCCGCGCGACGGGCTGCAGCAAATTGCTGCTCTGCAACATATTTTATTTCCTGAATAAAATTAATTCGGGTAAGACCGTCCTGAAGGTGACAGGCGGAAAGTCTGTTAGCAGTATCAACCAGCTTTCTGGCTTCAAGGTTAATCATTGTTTCATCCCGGGCTTTATTTCTCCCGCCTGAGCGCATCATATCGGGGAATGCCGCGTCCATTCTGTTCTCCCTGTATATTAATTCACCAACCAAGCTCCGGTATTATCAGCTATAAACTATTTTTCCGTCCGGAAAATATTGCCGGGTCACGCTATCCCGAAGTGTTCGAAAAAATGGCCGCCAGATAACGCTACCGGCCGCCTTCCCCCCAGGGTATACGCCATTACCCTGCCGGGCGCCGCTGCGCCCGGAAACACTCCTGCAACCAGTGGCTGAAGACAGTAACCGCCCGCGGAACCCGGGCGGAATAAGGCCGTACCAGCCAGATTTTATCCGCAAATCCGCCGGCAACCTGCCAGTCTTCCAGTACCGGTAACAGTTGGCCGCAGGCCAGCGCCGCACGCGCGCTGAAATCGGGTAACATCGCAATCCCCAGGCCACTGATCGCGGCATCACGGATCGATTCGCTGTTATTGGTGGCAAACCCGCCTTTGACTGCCACAGAAAAAGACTCTGTGGTCTGCGGGTGGCAGAGTTTCCAGTGCGGAAGCTCATTCCCCCGTGGGTAGTAAAGACAATCGTGACGGGCCAGATCCTGCGGATGCTGCGGGCTGCCCGCCTGCATCAGATAATCCGGGGCGGCCACCAGCACTGTTTTGGTATCGCACAGGGGCAACACTACATGGGTGTCCGGCACCCGATGGCTATGGCGGATAGCCAGATCATAGCCTTCACTGGCCAGCGATAATAGCTGGTCAGAGACTTCAAGCTGAATGCGAACCTCCGGATACTGACGCAAAAACTGTCGTACAGGCTCCAGTAACTGTTGCCTGGCAAAGGCCACCGGCGCTGTCACGCGGATAACGCCACGCAGAGGCCCGCTGGTGTCACGGAGAGCATTAAAATGCTGTTCAATCTGCTCAAAAGGTTGGCGCAAATCCGCCACCAGCTTTTTACCCGCTTCCGTAAGACGCACACTGCGGGTCGTTCGCTGTACCAGCGCCACACCGGCCAGGGTTTCCAGTTGTTTTATCTTCTGGCTGACCGCCGCTTTACTGACTTCCAGTTGTTCAGCCGCACGCGTAAAACTTTCCTGTTCGGCCAGCACAATCAGCCAGTGCAGGTGTACCCATAATGCGTCGGCATGGCTTTTTTTCATCGTTATTGTTCACCCTGTTAAACAATCATTTCACTGACAGCGCTTTTTCTTACGGCATTTACGGGCCAGAATAATCAGACTCAACCGTTCAGGAGAAGAGAAATGCCATTACTACAGTTTGATATTATTGAAGGTCGTAGCGAAGAGGAAGTAAAAACACTGCTGGATACGGCGCATAAGGTCGTGCTGGAAGCCTTCAGCGTGCCTGAACGTGATCGCTATCAGATTGTTCATGAAAATAAAGCATGGCAGATGGTCTTCCAGGATACCGGGCTCGGCTTTGAACGCAGTGAAAAGTTTGTGATGCTCCGGGTCTTCACCAGCCCGCGCAGTGACGAGCAAAAACAGTTCTTTATGAAACGACTGGCAGAAGAACTCCGCACCGTCTGTGGTATTGAAGGGAATGACCTGATGATCTCATTTATCAGCAATAACAAAGGCGACTGGAGCTTTGGTTATGGCGAAGCGCAGTATATGACGGGCACGTTATAATCCTGCCGTTCCCGGTACTGCCCCGAAGGACAGTACCGGTTACAGCGCCTGCAGGTGCCGGGCGACCATGGTCGTCATATCATGCATCTTTGCCTCATTGCGACGGTAATACGTCCACTTACCGACTTTGCTGGCATCAAGCAATCCGGCCTCAGATAACGCTTTCAGGCATAATGAGGTCGCTGGCTGAGACAGCCCGGCTTTTTCACTGATCAGGCTGGCACAGACACCATAGGTACTGAAATCATAAAGCTGGCTGTACTCTGCAAATGAAGTATGCGGATCTTTGAGCCACTGTAATACTGACATCCTGGTCGGGTTTGCCAGAAGCTTTATGGCGTTTTCTGGTGTCATGCTGCCTCATATTCTTCAGGAACGATAAACGGGGTAATCAGTATACCCTGCAGCGTTCCCCCCATACAGCGATGTTACATCGGTATCGTTCAGCGGCAGGTTGTTCTGTAAACGGTACGGCAGATCCGGGTTGGCAATAAATGTTCTGCCAAAACCAAATAAGTCTGCCCAGCCGTTTTCCAGAATATGCATGGCTTTCTCGCGGGTATAACGCCCGGCACACAGGATCGGCGCGTCAAAGGTTTCACGCAGGCTCTGGCGGAATGTTTCCGGTAAATCAGGGCTATTGTCCCAGTCCGGCTCGGCAATCGATAAATACCCAATCTGCATATCATTCAGCATCTGCGCTGCACTCAGATAAGTCAGTTGCGGATCCGGCTCCACCAGCCCCAGATACACCCGGTCTTCATCGGTGCTGGAGAATAAGGGGGCAAAACGAACACCCACATTACGGCTGCCGAAGACATCGCTGACGGCCCGGGTCACCTCTTGCAGAAAACGCAGACGATTTTTCAGTGAACCGCCGTATTCATCGGTGCGGACGTTGGTATGCTCAGAAATAAACTGATTGATCAGGTAGCCATTCGCCGCATGTAACTCAACGCCATCAAAACCGGCTTCTTTCGCATTCCGCGCTGCCTGGCGGTAAAGTTCCACCAGCTCACGGACCTCTTCCGTTGTTAATGCGCGGGGTGCCGAAGGCTGAGTCAGTTCCCCGGTCCCCGGACCTGTTTCGATAAAGACCCTGACATTGGTTGCCGGGATCGCAGAGGGAGCCACCGGAGGCTGCCCGTCTGGCTGTAACGCGGTATGGGAAACTCGCCCCACATGCCAGAGCTGACAGAAAATCACTCCGCCCTCCTGATGAACCGCCTCTGTTACTTTTTTCCAGCCCGCAATCTGTTCCGCGCTATGGATCCCGGGCGTCCAGGCATAGCCCTGTCCTCGCGGTTCGATTTGCGTCCCTTCGGTGATCATAAAACCTGCGCTGGCACGCTGGCGATAGTATTCCACCATTAAATCGCCGGCAATATTGCCCGGTTGCTGGCTGCGGCAACGGGTAAGCGGGGGCAGGACAATCCGGTTGCGTAAGGTAAAGCCGGACAGTTTTAGCGGGCTGAACAGGGTCTGTTTCTGCACAACAATCTTCCTTCATCTGATAAGTCTGATGCGCCATTATATTTATACATTTAAATATTTAAATGTATAAATATAAAAAAGCGAAGAAGTGAAACAAAAATTGTTAAATATCAATTGAATACAAAATCACAGGTCGCACAGAATGTTCAGTAAGGTCACCGCACCGGTCGTACAGAGGATACGGTGACCCTGACAGAGGCTTACATCACTGCGGCAAAAGCTTCCGCAACGCGATGAATATTACTGCGGTTCAGTCCGGCGACACACATACGGCCACTCGCTATCAGATAGATACCGAACTCTTCACGTAATCTGTCCACCTGCTGTGCACTCAGCCCGGTATAGCTGAACATCCCCCGCTGCTTCTCCAGATAGCTGAAATCCCGGTCCGGCAGCGCCTGGCTCAGTGTTTCAACCAGTGCCTGACGCATCTCCAGAATACGTAAACGCATCGCCTCCAGCTCAGCCAGCCACTGTGCGCGTAATCCGTTGTCTTTCAGCACGGTCATCACAAGCTTTGCACCGTACGTCGGCGGGCTTGAATAGTTACGACGTACCGCGGCTTTTAACTGACCCAGAACACAACCCGCTTCATCGCTGCTTTCACAGAGAACCGATAAGCCACCGACGCGCTCACCGTACAGTGAAAATATTTTCGAGAAGGAGTTACTGACCAGGGCCGGAAGTCCGGCTTTCGCCGCCGCGCGGATAGCATAACAGTCCTCTTCCGCCCCGGCACCGAAGCCCTGATAAGCGATATCCATAAACGGAATAAGCTGGCGTGATTTCAGCACATCGAGAGTCTGGTCCCATTGTGCCGGAGTGAGGTCAGCACCGGTCGGGTTATGGCAGCAAGGATGCAACAGCACAATACTGCGTTCCGGGAGTGCGCTGATGGCATCAATAAAGGCCGGGAAATTGACTCCCCCGGTCGCAGCGTCATACCACGGATAACGATGCACATTGAAACCCGCCCCGGAGAAAATCGCGATATGGTTTTCCCACGTCGGGTCACTCACCCAGACGTCAGAGTGCGGAAAATACGCCTTCAGGAAGTCAGCCCCGACTTTCAGTGCGCCGGAGCCGCCCAGTGTCTGAATACAGGCAATCCGATCGTGATCGGCCGGTGCCTGCGTGCCAAACAATAGCTCAACGATAGCCTGGCGGTAAGCGGTCATCCCTTCCATCGGCAGGTAGAGCGAAGCCTCTTCGGACGCGCCCTGTAACCTTTTTTCGGCCTCCGCCACGGCCTGAAGCTGCGGAATAATCCCCTGTTCGTTATAGTAGAGACCGATACTCAGGTTTACTTTCTCTGCGCGTGGGTCTTCTTTATATTTTTCCATCAAAGTGAGGATAGGATCGCCGCCATAGGCATCGACATGTTGGAACACGGTGGACTTCTCCATCATTGATCAATGTAAAGGGTCGCAGGCAGGCTTATACACTGTAGCGACCGGGACGGTGGTTCATCGCAATAATCAGATTCAGTATCACAGCACCGCAGACTGACGCCAGCAACATTGGCAAAGACACGACCCACAAAGACGCCAGTACCACACAGGTATCCACCGCCATCTGTAATTTTCCTGCCCGTAGTCCGATCCGTTGCTGAAGCCAGAGCGCGAGAATATTCACGCCTCCCAGGCTGGCTTTATGACGGAATAACACAATGAACCCCATGCCCATCACAATATTACCAAACAGGGCTGCATAGAAAGGGTTAAGCAACGAAAAGTGAATAAATAGTGGGTGCAGATGCGTAAACAGCGAGACCAGTGCCACCGCACTGAAGGTTTTCAGCGTAAATTCCCAGCCCATTTGTTTCACGGCAAGCCAGTAAAATGGCAGGTTAATCAGGAAAAAAGCACCACCAAAGGATAAGGGTGAAATATAACTGATTAAAAAAGCGATACCGGCGGTACTGCCGGTCAGCGCGCCCGCCTGTTTCAGCATCACAATCCCGAACGACACCAGTAAGGTACCGAACAGTATGGCCAGTGCATCTTCCGCCAGGCTGTGCGGAATTTTCTCCGCTTCGGCCGTTTTCATTAATGACATATTCCCCCCGTAACAAAACAGTCAATCAGCACAAAGAGCCCTTCCTTACTGTCCGGAAGAGTCACGTTGCCGTGTTTATGAAAATACCGGTACGGTAACAGAGGCATGCGGTCATACCGGCAATAAAAGGCATAACATGCATCACAAACCACTCCGCCGCACTATTTATGCATTATTTGAGGGGAAATGCACGATCCCGAACGGGTCGTGCAGAAAAAAATTATGCGGATCCGTCGGGGGTCTTCAGTATCCGCCCGCCTTCTTTGATACGGTTAAGCACCACCGAGGTCTTCACATGCGCCACACTCTGGTAGCCGGCCACCAACTGACTTATCAGTGTGCTCAGTGAATTGAGGTCGGTCACGGTCACTTTTAACAGATAATCGGCATCCCCGGTCGTCTTATAGGCATCGATAATAGAAGGATCATTAATGATACGGTGATGGAAATCGTCCACATACTCGGGGGTATGATTCATCAGCCGGACTTCAATCAGACCGGTAATTTCCGGCCCCAGCGCATCGGGCGAAAGCCTGGCATAGTAGCCGAGGATCTTGCTGGTCTGTTCCAACTGTATACGGCGCCGGGAGCACTGGGACGCGGACAGCCCGACCAGCTCACTGAGTTCCTGATTGGTCAACCGCCCGTTACCCTGTAATAACCTCAGGATGTGAATATCGTGATCATCAATACGATCCATACTGTGCTCCGTTCCCCGGGCTGACAAAAAAGCGGAGAGGCTCCGCATTGTTGTAAAAATGAGTCGTTAGGCTGCTCAGGCCGTTATTCGTCGTCGTACTGCGGGCCGGCATAGTTATCAAACCGCGACCATTGACCATTAAATGTCAGACGGACGGTACCGATCGGGCCATTACGCTGTTTACCCAGAATGATTTCAGCAATCCCTTTCAGGTCGCTGTTTTCGTGGTAGACCTCATCCCGGTAGATAAACATGATCAGGTCCGCATCCTGCTCAATGGATCCGGATTCACGCAAATCCGAGTTGACCGGTCGTTTATCGGCACGTTGTTCCAGTGAACGGTTTAACTGAGAAAGAGCAACCACTGGCACATTCAGCTCTTTTGCCAGCGCTTTCAGTGATCGGGAGATTTCGGCGATTTCCAGGGTACGGTTATCAGACAATGAAGGTACCCGCATCAGTTGCAGGTAATCGATCATTATCATGCTCAGGCCGCCATTTTCACGGAAAATTCGTCGGGCACGGGAACGAACCTCTGTCGGTGTCAGGCCGGAAGAGTCATCGATATACATGTTTTTCTTTTCCAGCAGAATGCCCATGGCGCCGGAAATACGCGACCAGTCCTCATCATCCAGCTGGCCGGTACGGATACGCGTCTGGTCGACCCGGGACAGAGAGGCCAGCATACGCATCATCAGCTGCTCACTGGGCATTTCCAGACTGAAAATCAGTACCGGCTTATCCTGCATCATTGCCGCATTTTCACACAGGTTCATGGCAAACGTCGTCTTACCCATCGAAGGACGGGCGGCGACAATGATCAGATCGGATCCCTGCAGGCCAGCGGTTTTCTTATTCAGATCCTGATAACCGGTATCAATGCCGGTCACACCGTCATGGGGTGTGCCGACCAGTGATTCGATACGGTTGATGGTCGCTTCCAGAACCTGCTCAATATTTTGCGGACCGTCTTCTTTATTTGCCCGCTTTTCGGCGATTTTAAACACGCTGGATTCCGCCAGATCCAGCAGATCTTCACTATTACGTCCCTGAGGATCGTACCCGGCATCCGCTATCTCATTCGCCACTGAGATCATTTCACGGACGACGGCACGCTCGCGCACGATATCCGCATAGGCACCGATATTCGCCGCACTCGGGGTATTCTTAGCCAGCTCCGCCAGATAGGCGAACCCCCCGACAAGCTCCAGCTCTCCGCGGGTTTCCAGGGATTCTGACAGGGTGATCAGATCGATGGGCTGACCGAGTTCCAGCAAACGCTGCATCTCGGAGAAAATCAGCCGGTGAGGTCTGCTGTAGAAATCGCCGGCAACCACACGCTCGGAAACATTGTCCCAGCGCTCATTGTCCAGCATTAATCCCCCCAGAACGGACTGCTCTGCCTCGACAGAATGGGGCGGCATCTTCACGCCTTCCAGCTGACGATCACGGGATTCGTTGGATTTGTTCGCGGGTGTATTTCCTGCCATAGTGAATGTCATTACCAGTGTTAAACAAGGGGCGTCACAGTATACTTTTTTTTTACCCGAATTGTCGCCCTGTCCCCGGCAAACAAGATGATTTCAAGGAGCTGCTATGCCAAACCGGATCCAGTATCGCCGCCACGGCGGGCCGGAAGTTCTGGAGTGGACTTCATTTACATCGCCGGAACCAGGCGATCATGAGGTCGTGGTGGAAAATAAGGCAATAGGTATCAATTACATCGATACCTATTTTCGTAGCGGACTTTATCCTCCGCCTTCCCTGCCCGCAGGTCTCGGTACCGAAGCCGCCGGTATTGTGGTGCGCACCGGCCGGGCCGTCCGCCGGGTTTCGCCGGGCGATCGGGTAGTCTATGCGCTGTCAGCGGCCGGAGCCTACAGTGAAAGCCATATTGTTCACGAAGACAGGCTGGCGATCCTGCCGGAGGCCATTTCGTTTGAGCAGGCCGCAGCCTCTTTCCTGAAAGGGCTGACGGTCCAGTATCTGTTGCGCCAGACCTATCAGATTAAGGCCGGAGAAACCTTTCTGTTTCATGCCGCTGCCGGGGGCGTCGGGCTGATTGCCTGTCAGTGGGCAAAAGCGCTGGGAGCGAAGCTGATAGGAACTGTCGGGTCAGCAGAAAAAGCAGACGCTGCACGCCAGGCAGGGGCCTGGGCGACGATTAACTACCGCGAGGAAGATATTGCCGCCCGCCTGAGCGAACTGACGGACGGTAAAAAAGTGCCGGTCGTCTATGATTCGGTCGGTAAAGACACCTGGCAAGCCTCACTGGATTGTCTGCAACGCCGCGGGCTGATGGTCAGCTTCGGCAATGCCTCCGGCCCGGTAACCGGGGTTGACCTCGGGATCCTCACCCGCAAAGGCTCCCTGTTTGTCACCCGTCCATCGTTGTTTGGTTACATTACCACGCCGGAGGAACTGGATGCTGCAAGCCACGAGCTCTTTACTCTGCTGGCCAGCGGAGCCATTAAAACGGAGGTCCCGGAGCACCAGAAGTTTGCTCTGAAAGACGCCGCTCTTGCCCATCAGCAACTGGAAAGCCGTGCCACCCAAGGCTCCTGCCTGCTCATCCCCTGATGTCGTTTGGTGCATAGAAAAGGGCTTCCCGTAGAAAGCCCTGTTTTTTTATTTTTCGCACTGGTGTAGGGACAGAGCGTCAGCTTTTCGCCGAAATACGCTGCTATCATCGCAGAACTTGTCTGCCGGAAATACGGGGTAATTCACATTTCCGAACTCTGACGTCAGAAACTGTGCCTCACCCCTTACCGCCGGTTAGCCGCGCCGGTTCATCCGGTCAATTTTAGCCATGGTCTTATCAAAGCGACGCGTGGCCGGAGGTGATGATTTCGGCGCAATAACTGTCTGATAAATCCAGGCGACCGCGACCGCCAGCAGCAACCAGGGCAGCAGCTTCATCGCCAGCAATAAGAAACCGGAGAACATCAGCAACACTGCACCGGCAAATAACGCGACCAGTACTCCGATCACTGAAACGCCGGTCAGTAACAACACCACAAAAAAACCGATAACAAATAAGACTTCCATGAGACCTCTTTCACCGCAGAATAATGCGTTAGCGATTAACGCGTCTGCTATGACAGATACAAGGATCATGCCATCCTGTTAACCGCATGAATAACAACAAAATATTGAAAATAATGTTGCTGCCGGAAGAGGTGAAAAAAACCAGGAATTGGCGTAATTCGCGGTATGGCATTGCCGGGGGCTCTCCCCGGCATACGACTTAGCGGGAGGCCACCAGTGACAGGGCCTGCTCTACCACACGGACATCGGCTCCGGCTTTATGCGCATTTTCGCTCAGGTGCCGGCGCCATTGACGGGCCCCCGGGATCCCCTGAAACAGTCCCAGCATATGGCGGGTAATGTGTCCAAGATACGTGCCCTGGCTCAGTTCTGCTTCAATATACGGGTACATTGAGCGTACGACGTCAAACGGATCCGGGCTGGCCGACGTGCTGCCGAAAATCTCATTATCCACCTGCGCGAGGATCCCCGGGTTCTGGTAGGCTTCACGCCCCATCATCACCCCGTCCACATGTTGCAGGTGAGCTTTGGCTTCTTCCAGGGTTTTGACTCCCCCGTTAATCGCCATCGTCAGGTGCGGGAAATCACGCTTTAACTGATAAACACGCGGGTAATCCAGCGGCGGAACCTCACGGTTTTCTTTCGGACTCAGGCCCGACAACCAGGCTTTACGGGCATGGATAGTGAAAGACTCGCATCCGCCCTTCTCCGCCACGGTACGGATAAAGTCGCACAGGAACGCGTAGCTGTCCTGCTCATCAATACCGATACGGGTTTTCACGGTGACCGGCACCGAAACCACATCACGCATCGCCTTAATACAGTCTGCGACTAATGCCGCTTCCCCCATCAGACAGGCTCCGAAACGACCATTCTGCACCCTGTCAGACGGACAGCCCACGTTCAGGTTGATTTCATCATAGCCCCGTTGTTCAGCCAGCCTGGCGCATTGTGCCAGAGCCGCAGGATCACTGCCTCCCAGCTGTAACGCCACCGGATGTTCCGCGTCGTTATACGCCAGGTAATCACCTTTACCATGAATGATCGCACCTGTTGTCACCATTTCAGTATACAGCAACGTTTGACCGGTCAGTTTACGGTGGAAATAACGGCAATGACGATCGGTCCAGTCGAGCATCGGCGCGACGGAAAAACGTCCGGCCGGATATTCAGGCGTTGCGGCCTGCGGTTGAGAGGTCGGGTGCGGGTAAGAGGTTTCTTTATTTTCGTGCATTTTTCTTCATATCATCAGGTAAAACAGCCCCCGTCATCACCCGGGAGTGGCAGGAAGGACTGAAAAAAGGGACAAAATCATGCGCTACTATAGCATAGAAAAACGGCAGTTCGGGGGTGACCGCAAAGCTTCCCCCCGGGCCACGAAGTAAAGGCAACCTGCAGGCAGCGAATGTCGCCCGCCGCCCTCCGCCATAGAGGATCAGCATTAACGCGCCAGCCATGCTAAGATAGCCCGTTACCGCAGATTATTCGTTGGAGAAAGCCATCATGCAACAGCAACTTCCCGCTCAGATCCTTGCCGAGGCGCAGAGCCTCTGCCTGAAACGTGGGGTACGTATGACACCCCAGCGCGCAGAAGTGTTACGTCTGATGGCCGAAGAACAAGGTGCGATCAGCGCCTATGACCTGCTGGATAAACTGCGGATCAGCGAGCCACAGGCCAAGCCACCGACAGTCTATCGTGCGCTGGATTTTCTGCTGGAACAGGGGTTTATTCACCGGGTGGCATCCAATAACAGCTATGTGGTGTGTCCGCACTTTGAACACCCGTCTCATACCTCTGTGATGCTGGTCTGCGATAACTGTGCTTCGGTGAGCGAACGTCATGCTGAAGGGGTGGAACATCTGATTGTCACCCAGGCAAAGCAGGCGGGTTTTGTTCTGCGCCACAGTGTGATTGAAGCCCATGGCTTGTGTGTGAAATGTGCAGAGATCGCGGCCTGTGATAATCAGGAGCAGTGCCAGCATGATCACAGCAGCGAAGTTAAAAAACGGGCAGGCCGCTAACTCCCCGTGAGTTCAGTGAAGGGTCAGTGATCAAACCAGGTTCCCCTGCGCTGATGTTGCTGCCAGCAGTGCCAAAGCGTGATCCCCCGCAATAGCATAAAGACACAGAGCGCCAGCCAGAGGCCGTGATTACCCAGCCAGGGAACGCTGCACAATGTCAGGCCATACCCTGCCGCGGCAATCGCCATACTGTTACGCATTTCCCGTCCGCGCGTGGCACCGATAAACAAACCATCCAGTAAATACCCGCCGACGCCTGCCAGAGGCAGAATAACCTGCCAGATCAGGTAGTGATCCGCCAGATGGCGAAGGGAAGGCAGTGAGGTCATCATCGCAATGATGTACTGCCCGGCCAGCGCATACACCAGCGAAAAGAGCAGTGCGACAATGCCTGCCTGACGGCAGGAGGCGCGCCAGACTTCATGCAGTTTTCCGGCTTCACGCGCCCCGTAGGCTTCTCCGGACACCGCCTCCACCGCATAGGCAAATCCATCCAGTGCATAGGCGGTAAACGTAAGAAACATCATCAGCAGTGCATTCACCGCAACGACCTGTGCTCCCATCCGGGCACCGATAAGAGTCAGGGAAGCAAAGCAGACCTGCAACAGTAACGTCCGCAGGAGAATATCGCGGTTCAGGCCCAGCAAACGTTTAATATCGCCACGCCAGCCCTCCAGCAGTAAACGTACCGATATCTTGCGCCGACGAAATACCTGCAACACCAGCAGAACACCGACCAGCAGCGAGACATATTCAGAGATCACTGTGGCCGCCGCTGCCCCCCGGACACCCAGATGCAGGTGCAGAACAAACCATACTTCCAGCAGAATATTGACCAGGTTACCGGCCACCAGCAGGATCACCGGAGCCCTGGCATACTGAACGCCCAGCAGCCAGCCAAGGAGCACCAGATTCGCAAAGGTCGCTGGCGCACTGAGCCAGCGCATACGGATAAACACACGAGCCTGTTCCAGCGTATCCGCATCACCGCCGATCACTCCGCTGGCCAGCTGGCTGACCGGGTCACGCACCACAATAAAGATGAGCCCGGCCACCAGACTGATGATCAGTGGCTGAGCCAGTGCCCTGGCAAGGGCGGCTGAATTTCCGGATCCCCATGCCTGAGCCGTCATCCCCGTCGTACTCATACGCAGGAAAAGCAGCAGCATAAACAGGAAGCTGGTGACCGTAGTACCGATGGCAACACCGCCCAGGTAGATAGCACTGTCCAGATGCCCGATCACCGCGGTATCCACCAGTCCCAGTAACGGAACCGTAATATTGGATAACACCATCGGTAATGCCAGTCGCCAGAGTTTTTTGTCGGTGGTATTCAAAAAGGACATGGATTTTCCTGACAGAGCACAGTGTCTCCGCCGGACGGGGAAAAGGTGACCGGCGGACGAACGCTGATAGCCGCAGAAGCAACTCAGCGTAGTGTATTAGGGTGCGGGGTCAATCTTAGCGACCGGAGTGACTCTCTGCCGGTCACCGGCTGACGGACAATCGCCCGTCAGTTACAGCCATTCTCCGTTACGAATAACACCCACGGCCAGCCCTTCCACCGTCAGGTTCTGTTCGCGGACATCCACCACAATCGGAGAAAATTCGCTGTTCTCAGGCAATAACTGTACCGTATTCCCCTGTTTTTTCCAGCGTTTCACGGTCACTTCGTCATCGATTCTGGCCACCACAACCTGCCCGTTACGGACATCCTGGGTTTTATGAACCGCCAGCAGGTCTCCGTCCAGGATACCGATATCTTTCATCGACATCCCGCTGACACGTAGCAGAAAATCAGCCCCCGGCTTAAACAGCCCGGGATCGACCTGATAGTGGCTTTCAATATGTTGCTGGGCCAGCAGAGGTTCGCCCGCAGCCACCCGGCCAATCAGAGGCAGACCTTCCGGCGTTTCTTCTTCCATCAGCAGGCGGATACCGCGTGAGGCTCCGGAGACAATCTCAATGACACCTTTACGTGCCAGGGCTTTCAGATGTTCTTCTGCCGCATTCGGGGAGCGAAAACCGAGGCGGGCAGCAATTTCCGCACGTGTCGGCGGCATACCCGTCTGTTGAATATGGTCGCGAATCAGGTCATAGACCTGCTGCTGCCTGCTGGTTAATGCTTTCATCCCGCCCCCTGGTTGTTTATACAGTCGCTGTGAGTATATACAGGTCTTTCGGAAATGAAAACCAAAAACCGTCATAAAACAAACAACTGTCGGTCATTATCCCGCCAGTGACCACCATTGCCAGAGCACACTTCCCCAGACAAACACCGCAAGCAGGATCGCCAGTAATACCGCGGCCGATCCCAGGTCTTTCGCCCGTCCGGATAAGGGGTGTATTTCCGGGCCCAGCCGATCGACCACGGCCTCTATCGCACTGTTGATAATTTCAACGATCATAATCAGCACCACCGAGCCAATCAGCAGAATACGTGAAACCGTATCCACATCCAGCCAGCCGGCAATGACGATGGCCACGATAGCCACCACGGTTTCCTGCCGGAAGGCCGCCTCATGCTGCCAGGCAGCCCGCAACCCCTGCCATGAATAGCCGCTCGCCTTCACCAGACGCCGCCATCCCGTTGTCCTTCCTGCCATTCGCCCGCTCTCCTGTTAATTTTCAATACTGCACCTGGTCACAGATCTTCTTTGCAGTTTCTGGTATGATTGCGCCGCTTTGCTATCAAAAGAGGCTCCGGATTTATCTATGTCAGGCTGGCGTAAACTTTATTATAAATTACTAAGTATTCCATTATCTTTGCTGGTAAAGAGCAAGGTGATCCCGGGTGATCCTGTGGCCGAACTCGGTCTGGACCCTACCCGCCCTATTATCTATGTATTTCCCTATGATTCCAAAGCAGATCTGCTGGCACTTCGTACCGAATGCCTGAAGCATGATCTGCCGGACCCTTTAGAACCTCTGGAAATCGACGGCAGTTTGCTACCGCGTCATGTCTTTATTCATGACGGCCCGCGGTTATTGCCTTATTTCACTCCGAACCAGGAAACCGTGAAAATTTTCCACGATTATCTGGATCTGCACAGGAATAATCCGGCGCTGGATGTTCAACTGGTGCCGGTGTCGGTAATGTTTGGCCGGGCGCCAGGCAAGGAAACTCAGGGGACGCAGACACCATTACTGCGTGAACTCAACGGATTACAGAAATTCTGTGCCATCCTCTGGCTGGGGCGGGATAGCTTTATCCGCTTCTCCCCGAAAATGTCCTTACGCCAGATGGCCGATGAACACGGTACCGACCAGTCGATTGCTCAGAAGCTTTCCCGGGTAGCTCATATTCATTTTTCCCGCCAGCGTCTGGCTGCTGTCGGTCCGCGTCTACCGGCCCGCCAGGATCTGTTCAACAAGCTGCTGCAATCCAAAGCGATTGCGAAAGCCGTTGAAGACGAGGCCCGCAGTAAGAAAATCTCTATCGAGATGGCCCGGAAAAATGCAGTAGCCATGATGGAAGAGATTGCGGCTGATTTCACCTACGAAGCTATCCGTATCACCGACCGCGTGATGGGCTGGTTGTGGAGTCGCTTGTATAAAGGGATCAATGTCAGTGGTGGCGAACGTATCCGTCAGTTAGCTCAGGACGGCCACGAGCTGGTCTATGTGCCCTGCCACCGCAGTCATATGGATTATCTGCTGCTCTCTTATGTCCTTTATCATCAGGGGCTGGTACCACCGCATATCGCGGCCGGCATCAACCTGAACTTCTGGCCTGCCGGTCCGATTTTCCGTCACCTGGGCGCGTTCTTCATCCGACGGACGTTTAAAGGCAATAAGCTCTATTCCACCGTTTTCCGTGAATATCTGGGTGAACTGTTCAGCCGTGGCTACTCGGTAGAATATTTTGTCGAAGGCGGCCGTTCCCGTACCGGGCGTCTGCTCGACCCGAAAACCGGCACACTGACGATGACACTGCAGGCGATGTTACGCGGAGGGAATCGTCCTATCACACTGGTACCTATCTATATTGGTTACGAGCATGTGATGGAAGTGGCCACTTACGCCAAAGAACTGCGCGGTGCGACCAAAGAGAAAGAGAGTCTGCTGCAGATGCTGCGCGGGCTACGCAAGCTGCGTAACCTGGGTCAGGGCTATGTGAACTTCGGCGAACCACTGCCGCTGGTCAATTACCTGAATACCCATGTCCCGGAATGGCGTGATTCTATCGACCCGATAGAATCACAGCGTCCGGCATGGATGACCCCGGTCGTCAATGATGTCGCACAGCAGATTATGGTCCGTATCAATAACGCCGGTGCTGCCAATGCCATGAACCTGTGTGTGACGGCATTACTGGCGTCACCACAGCGTTCCCTGACACGCGAACAATTGCTTGATCAACTGAGGTGTTATACCGGTTTATTGCGTAATGTTCCGTACTCTGAAGGCAGTACTGTGCCGGATATGAGCGTTGAAGACCTGCTTGACCATGCGATGAGCATGAATAAGTTCACCACCGAACAGGATAATATTGGCGACATTATTATTCTGCCGAAAGAGCAGGCGGTGCTGATGACCTACTACCGCAATAACATTCTGCACCTGCTGGTGATGCCATCCCTGATTGCTGCCATTATTCAGCAACACGGCACGCTGCATAAAGAAGAGTTATTGCGTCAGGTCTCCCTGATTTATCCGATGCTCAGGAGTGAATTATTCCTTCGCTGGGATAAAGAGCAGTTACCGGAAGTGCTGGACCGCCTGTGCGGAGAGCTGGTGAACCAGTCACTGATCACTCAGGACGGTGAACACTATTCTGTTCAGCCGGCACGCCATCGGGTGCTCGGCTTACTGGCCGCAGGGGTACGGGAGACGCTGCAACGCTACGCGATCACCTTTGCGATCCTCAATGCCAAACCGACGATTAACCGCGGAACGCTTGAGAAAGAAAGCCGTACTCTGGCACAACGTTTATCCGTACTTCACGGGATAAATGCGCCGGAGTTCTTCGACAAGGCAGTATTCACGGGGTTAGTACTCACTCTGCGTGATGAAGGCTATATCCGTGATAAAGATGATGCGGAACCGGAGAAAACCCGGGGAATGCGTCAGATATTGCTGGATCTGACGACCCGCGATGTTCGCCAGACGATTGAGAATGCTATTGAGTCTGAGGCGGAACCTTCAGCCTGATCCCTGTCCACTAAAAAAGGGCGTTCCTGAGGAACGCCCTTTTTTTTACCGCCAGACGATGACGCTTACATCAGATTAATAAAAGGCAGTGTGCTGAGTACCACACCGACAAAAATCACCAGTCCGACATAATTGTTATTCAGGAAGGCGCGGAAACAGGCCTGACGCTCCCGACCGATAGCCAGACGTTGCTGATAGATAAAGAAGCCAGCGGCGACCAGTAACGACAGATAATAGCAGCCATTCAGGTGCAATAACCGACCCGTCACGGCCAGCAGCGCCAGAGTCGCCACCTGCAGCCCGCCAATAATCAGGCAATCATATTTCCCGAACAGGATCGCGGTCGACTTCACCCCGATTTTAAGGTCATCATCGCGATCCACCATGGCATAGAAGGTATCGTAGGCCACTGTCCAGCAAACATTCGCCAGGAATACCAGCCAGCAGGAAAGAGGTAAGTCCCCACTCACTGCCATCCATGCCATCGGGATGGCCCAGCCAAAAGCCGCCCCCAGCACCACCTGCGGCAGATGGGTGTAGCGTTTCATAAAAGGATAAGCACTGGCCAGCAGGATGCCGCCCACCGAAAGCAGGATGGTCATACCACTCATGGTAAGCACCAACAGAAATGCCACCAGTACCAGTGCCACAAACAGACCTTTCGCTTCACGTTCGCTGATAAGCCCGGCAGGTAACGGGCGCTGACGCGTACGCTCTACATGGCCATCGACTTTCCGGTCAGCATAATCATTGATCACGCAACCTGCGGCACGCATCACAATCACGCCCAGCACAAAGACGACCAGAACCTTAAAAGGAGGCAATGTCCTTCCCGAGAGCCACAAAGCCCAGAGCGTCGGCCAGAGCAGCAACAGTGTTCCTATGGGTTTATCGATACGCATCAGGCGCTGATAGGCCTGGAATTTGGTGAGTTTTATGGTGTCCTGCACGGGGTTTGTTATCCTTTCGCCCGGGGTGTATACGGTGGTGAATGTGGTAAAAACATTTCTGTGAGTATCAGAGGTTTGCCTGAGAGCCGTAACAATGAATACCGTCCCCGGAGAGAGCCGCTGTACCCCGGGACAATAAAATCCCGGCTCAGTAAGGGAGAGGAAAACAGGTAACGTCCCAGCGGGGACTCACCAAGACTCATCAGGGATTTTTCCGGCCCGCTCAGGGTATCTTCCGGTAAAATAGTTCGCCCGGCCAGCCAGGGATGACCATCTCCGTACAGAATCACTTCGCGTAACCAGAATCGGGTCTCGTTATCAAAACCGGAATACCCGGATTCATGTCCGAGTAACGCCTGCCTGCCGACAAAACCTTCTCTGACCACTTTCACCGTCAGTTCGCGACAATAACGTTCCAGACGGACTGTCATCGACGTTTCTTCTGACAGCCAGTCAGATAACTCAGGAGTGAGTTTCGGAGAAGACAGCGGTAGCCACTGCAACTGATACAGCTTGCGCAATTCCTGTGCAGACATTGTTACTCTCAGAAAACCGGTTAATAACCCTCTGCGCTGCCGGAAATAAACACAGCGCATGTCAGGGCTGAACTATACCAGACTCATGCGAATGAAGCAGGGTGTTCTGTGTAAAGCCCCGGAAGTCCGGCCTGCCGGGGCGACAGGACGAACCGGCTTATTCCCGCTTCAGCCGTTTCGTATTGGCCAGCCATAAGGTAGCGACCAGAATCAGGATCGAACCGGAGTAGAATAACGTATCCAGCGGATCTTTATGGTCAACAATGATTAAACGAATGATGGCGGTGATGCCGATATAAATAAAATAGCGCAGCGGAAAATGGAAGCCTGACTGGAAATATTTCACGATCAGCGCAATAAACTCGAAGTACAGGAAGTAAATCACGATGCCTTCAATCAGCAGATACGAGGATGACTCTTCTCCCGTATGAAACAGCACATTGGCCAGGTGCAATGTTTCTTTGCCTAAGAAAATCGCCAGAATAACGGCCAGAATAATCAGACCAATATTTAATACCCACTGCAATACTGCAGCAATCAGGCTAGCCACGGTGGATTTAACGACCTTATTTGTGCTTTCCATTCTGTCCTCTGAATACCGTACTCCGGAGAGTGCATAATGCGACAACTGATAGTGATACCAGGCAGCTTATACTATTTCATTTCATTGTATTATTTATATCTTCTATCACCAAACTCTCCTCTCTGACCCTGTCGGATTGTGATGCTCTTTTCAATATCATATCAGTTAAAGAATCTTATCTGTGAAATCAGAGATTATCCTAAGCCAGGAGCATGAGCATGCCTGTAACGCAGTGAAGGTGCTTAATTAACTATTCGTAAAACAAGAAATTTCGTGGACGCCCTCGCACATACATTAAATATAATTATGCAAAAAAAATCACCAAAAACAACAAACACCTATCAATGACAGGAATTTAATAGGCCAAGCCAATTGTTAAATTGTTTTTATTTTGTTACATTCCTCCTGAAAAAATTAGCACCAATAATCAATAAAAATCTAAAAACTAAAATTTCACACTCAATGATGATGAGGGCATACCGGGTTATTTCTTAGCTTCCCATGTGATGCCGCTCATCTATTTTATTTCACTACGACCTTCGTTTGGTCATAACCGGATTATCTTATGTATAAGAAAAATAAGTTATCACTGCTTGTTCTTAGCCTTTTATCTTTCTCTATGAATGTTGCCTATGCAGATAGCACAGGCAATACGGCTACCGGAGATTCCAGCGTAGCCAATGGCACTAACAGCACTGCAACCGGACAAAATAGTAACGCGACCGGATACTCCAGCACCGCCACAGGGCAATCGAGTACAGCCAGTGGTTCAAGCAGTACTGCAACCGGTCAGGCAAGCTCAGCCACTGGACAGTCAAGTACAGCGACAGGACAGGCAAGTACTGCAAGTGGCCTTAACAGCGTAGCTATGGGTAATAAGAGCAATGCATCCGGCGACAATAGCCTTGCGACCGGATATGCGAGTAAAGCGACATCGCAGGGAAGTACCGCTACAGGTGCCAGCAGTATCGCTAGCGGGACAAATAGCACAGCCACCGGTGCTGCATCGTCTGCTACCGCAAATAATGCGGTTGCAAACGGTTTCAGAGCCAATGCAACAGGATCCCAGGCGACTGCGATTGGTTCCAACTCGACGGCCAGCACGACAAGCTCCACTGCTATTGGTTCCGGGAGTACCGCCAGTGCAGCTCAATCGGTCGCATTAGGTTCAAATTCAGTGGCTGATCGTGCTAATACGGTATCTGTGGGTAGCTCGGGGAGTGAACGTCAGGTTACCAATGTCGCTGCGGGGACTGCAGATACTGATGCTGTGAATGTCACTCAGTTAAATGAAAAGGCTGCCAGCACGTTAAGCGCAGCGAATTCCTATACTGATAGCTCCGCAGAAAAAACGTTAAGCGCGGCCAATACCTACACGGATAGCTCCGCAGAAAAAACGCTGAGCGCGGCCAATACGTACACAGATAATTCAGCCAAAAATACGCTGGACTCTGCTAATACGTACACAGATAACTCAGCGAAAAGTACCCTGAGTTCTGCCAATACGTACACGGATAACTCAGCGAAAAGTACCCTGAGCTCTGCCAATACGTACACAGACAGCTCAGCCAAAAACACGCTGAACTCTGCCAATACGTACACAGACAGTTCAGCCAAAAATACGCTGGACTCTGCCAATACGTACACAGACAGTTCAGCCAAAAACACGCTGAACTCTGCCAATACGTACACAGACAGTTCAGCCAAAAATACGCTGGACTCTGCCAATACGTACACAGACAGTTCAGCCAAAAACACGCTGAACTCTGCCAATACGTACACAGACAGTTCAGCCAAAAACACGCTGAACTCTGCCAATACGTACACAGATAATTCAGCCAAAAATACGCTGGACTCTGCCAATACGTACACAGATAACTCAGCCAAAAGTACCCTGAACTCTGCCAATACGTACACAGATAATTCAGCCAAAAATACGCTGGACTCTGCCAATACGTACACAGATAATTCAGCGAAAAGTACCCTGAACTCGGCTAATACGTACACGGATAACTCAGCCAAAAGTACCCTGAACTCGGCTAATACGTACACGGATAACTCAGCGAAAAATACCCTGAAGTCCGCCAATACGTACACAGACAGCTCGGCGAAAAGTACCCTGAGCTCGGCCAATACGTACACAGATAACTCAGCCAAAAATACGCTGAAATCGGCCAATACGTACACGGATAACTCAGCGAAAAGTACCCTGAACTCGGCTAATACGTACACGGATAACTCAGCCAAAAGCACTCTGAAATCCGCTAATGAGTACACGGATAATACAGCTGATAAAACACTGAATTCGGCTAATACTTATACGAACAGCCAGATTTCTTCAGTAAATTCACAAAATAATGAGAATTTTAAAAGGTTAAATAACGAAATTAATAAGACTAATAATCGATTAAATGCTGGTATTGCCGGAGTAACCGCAATTGCGTCTATTCCTTATCTGAATAACTATCACGTATCGTATGGTGTTGGTGCAGGTACTTACAGTAACGGACAGGCTATTGCCGGGGGTGTTCAGGTGAGAACCTCAGAAAGAACTGCGGTCAGAGTGAATATGTCCCTGGACTCATCTCATAACAGCGCGCTTGGTGTTGGCTTTGCAGGGGGGTGGTAAGTCACCGTCCTTGTAAGAGATAGTCTGACAGGATATATCAGAACACCTGCCTTACCTGGCAGGAATTGATCGGCAGATATAAAGAACCGTCCATATCGGACGGTTCTTTTACAACGATGATACGTCAATCTTACCTGCTGATGATTGGCTGTATGAGCGAAATCCTGAGAGATTCCGTCCCGCCGCTTGCCCCGTCACACGACAAAGTCACTCATCATTACATAGCCATAAAAATTTTCGGTCAGCGAGAATCATTACTGCGATAGAGTAATTAATATCACAATAATGAATCCGCGGCACGGCCGCAGGAACAAAAAAAGCGGCCCTGCGGCCGCTTCCTGTTTCGCATCTGCGTCACTTAACGCCAGTTTTTATAACGATTAATCAGGCCATTGGTCGAACTGTCATGACTGGTGACATCTTCGTTTCCGCTCAGTTCAGGCAGAATACGGTTCGCCAGTTGCTTACCAAGTTCCACACCCCACTGATCAAAACTGAAAATGTTCAGGATAGCGCCCTGAGTGAAGATCTTATGTTCATACAGCGCAATCAGCGCTCCCAGTGAATACGGGGTAATTTCACGCAGCAGCAGGGAGTTCGTCGGGCGGTTACCTTCAAATACTTTAAACGGCACGATATGGGCCACGTCCTGAGGCGCTTTACCGGCATCGGCGAACTCTTTTTCTACCTCATCACGGGATTTCCCGAAGGCCAGAGCTTCCGTCTGCGCAAAGAAGTTAGACAGTAATTTCGGGTGGTGATCGCTTAACGCATTATGGCTCACCGCCGGGGCGATAAAGTCACAAGGGATAGTCTTTGTCCCCTGATGGATCAGCTGATAAAACGCATGCTGGCCGTTGGTGCCTGGTTCACCCCAGATAATCGGTCCTGTCTGGTAATCTACCGCATGACCTTCACGGTCAACGTACTTACCGTTAGATTCCATATTCCCCTGCTGGAAGTAGGCCGCAAAACGGTGCATATACTGATCATAAGGCAGAATCGCTTCGGTTTCGGTACCAAAGAAATTGTTATACCAGATACCGATCAGTGCCAGCAGCACAGGGATATTCTTTTCTGCCGGGGTTTCTGCAAAGTGCTTATCCATCGCATGGGCACCTGCCAGCAGTTTTTCAAAGTTGTCATAGCCGACAGACAGGACAATCGACAGACCAATCGCCGACCACAGTGAATAACGACCGCCGACCCAGTCCCAGAACTCAAACATGTTAGCGGTATCGATACCGAATTCACCGACCGACTTGGCGTTAGTCGACAGCGCTGCAAAGTGGCTGGCGACATGCTTTTCATCCCCGGCACTGGCCAGGAACCAGTCACGGGCACTGTGCGCGTTGGTCATGGTTTCCTGAGTGGTAAAGGTTTTTGACGCCACCAGGAATAACGTTGTCTCAGGGTTCAGCGTTTTCAGGGTCTCCGCAATGTGCGTACCATCGACATTGGAGACAAAATGCATGTTGAGATGGTTTTTGTAAGGACGCAGTGCCTCTGTGACCATCAGTGGCCCCAGGTCGGACCCGCCGATACCAATGTTCACCACATCCGTGATCGCCTTACCGGTGTAACCTTTCCACTCTCCGCTGATAATGCGTTCAGAGAAGCTTTTCATTTTTGCCAATACCGCGTTGACTTCCGGCATCACATCTTTGCCATCCAGCAGGATTGGCGTATTACTGCGATTACGCAATGCGATGTGCAGAACGGCGCGATCTTCGGTGCGGTTAATTTTTTCGGCCGCAAACATGGCGGCAATCGCGCCATCCAGGTCAGTTTCTTTTGCCAGCGCCAGTAATTTGTCCAGCGTTTCGCCGGTGATACGGTTTTTTGAATAGTCCACCAGCAGCTGATCATCGAACGTGGCGGAAAATTTTGAGAAACGTTGCGGGTCACGGGCAAACAAATCAGCAATACTCACCGCTTTCATGTCAGAGAAATGCTGTTGTAACGCCTTCCATGCATCAGTTTGTGTCGGATTGATATTTTTCATAACAACACTCTTATTGATTAATGAATTCAGAATCTGGCTTTGACAACGCTTCACTTGTGCCAGGCTGACCCTGGCCATACATTGCCACAAAGTGAAGCTATGATTAAACAGAAACCCCGACGTCGCTTGCATTTACCAGCCAGCACGACGGATGATTACCCCCAGTATGACGACTCTTGCTGTTGAAAGGAAAACGTTTATGGCGTTATCGCCCCCGCTATTATTGGTTATTATAGGTCTCAGTTCACTGGCAGCCCAATGGCTGGCATGGTTACTGCGACTTCCCGCCATTCTGCCGTTACTGATTTTCGGGGTCCTGCTCGGGCCTGCGACTCATATACTACAACCGGATTTACTGTTCGGTAATTTGTTATTTCCCTTAGTATCACTATCAGTGGCCATCATTTTGTTCGAAGGTGCGCTAACCCTGAGGTTCAGTGAAATTCGCGGGCTGGGCGGCGTGGTACGCAACCTGGTGACCGTCGGTATGCTGATTACCTTTCTGGTCATCAGTATCGCCTGCCATCTGCTGTTGCACTTTTCGGCCGAATTGTCTGCACTGGTCGGGGCCGTTACGGTCGTGACCGGTCCGACCGTTATCGCCCCGTTAATGCGGGTGGTGCGGCCGAAGAATACCATCAATCAGGTGTTGCGCTGGGAGGGGATTATTATCGACCCGGTCGGGGCGATTTTTACCCTGCTGGTGTTTGAATTTATTGTGCTGCATCAGCAGGCTGGATCCTATTCACACCTGTTCATGACACTCGGAAAAACGGCAGGTGTCGGGTTAATCGCCGGCATTGTTGCCGGGTGGATCGTCGGTCTGGCACTGCGTAAAGTCTGGCTGCCTGGCTACCTGCAGAACTTTGCCGTACTGGCTATGATGCTGGGTGCCTTTGGTTTATCGAATGCCCTGGCGGATGAATCCGGCCTGCTCACGGTCACCGTGATGGGGATCTGGCTGGCCAATATGCGTGATGTCGACCTGACGGACATTATTGAGTTTAAAGAACAGCTTTCTGCCCTGCTGATTTCCGGGTTATTTATCATCCTGGCGGCTCGTCTGGATATCCATGCCTTAACCGGCATGGGCTGGCCGTTAGTCGGTGTGCTGCTGATAGTACAGTTTGTTGCACGACCACTCTGTATTACCGCCTCAACGACCGGTTCTTCTCTGAGCTGGCGCGACCGGTTATTGCTGTGCTGGATTGCCCCCCGCGGTATTGTCGCCGCAGCCGTCAGTTCGTTATTTGCGCTGACCCTGGCCAAAAATGGCTATCCCGGTGCAGATCGCTTAGTCACGGTCGTTTTTGCCATCATTATTGGTACCGTGGTGCTACAGAGTCTGACCAGTCTGCCGATCGCCCGCTGGCTACAGGTGCAGAAAAAACAGCCGCGGGGCGTGCTGATCATCGGGGCAAACAGTGTTGCCCGTGCTCTGGCACAGGCGTTACAGAAACAGGGGTTAGCGGTACAACTGACCGATAATGGCTGGGAAAATTATCGTCAGGCGCGGATGGATGGCCTGACGGCTTACTATGGCTATGCCTGGTCAGAACATGCGGAAAACTATCTGGACCTGAACATGACGTCACGGGTACTGGCCATGTCGTCAAACCGGCACCAGAATGCGCTGGCGGTCTATCATTTCAGTCACATTCTCGGTAAAGACAAGGTCTCTGCCGTGCGTTCAGGTAATACCCAGAGTGTCCGTGGTAAGCATGACAGGGAAAGCAGCCGCTTCCGCCGACAGGAAACCCTGTTCAGTCCGGAGTATACCTTTGGCCATCTCAGCCGCTTAATTTCTGCCGGAGCGACGATAAAAGCGACCCGACTGAATGAAAACTTCGGCTGGGAGGATTATCTCAATAAAAATCATGGGGTTATTCCCTTATTCAGCCTGAATGAAGAGAAAAAGCTGACGCCGATAGGCACGGGTCAACCGCCGGAGCTGCCTTGCACGCTGATTGCATTGGTAAAAAATGAGGAGATTCAGGCCGATAGCCGTTGACAGTCAGCCCATTACACGATATTTCTAAAGAAGTTCTTACGTATTGATGCGTAGACCAGAAGAGGCGCGCCGCCCAGGCAGTATGTCAGAGGATCCGTATCCGGTGACGGCATATCAGGGGGAGCGGCGCCGAGGCAACAAACATGCGGAGTGTTTGTTATGCCGACCACAGGGGCTGAATCCTCTGGGTTGTCACCGTAGCGTAGCGTTCGTGATGAATGTTTCACAAGGTGGGGCGCTTCTGGCTGACTCGTTGTTTAATGCTGCACCGGTCTGCCTGTATCCGCTCACCCTTGTGTCAAGCCTGAATTAAGACCCTGACTCGAGGTTGTATTTGCATGTCCCAATCCGCATTAATCGTTGCTAAATTTGGCGGAACCAGCGTTGCTGATTATGAAGCAATGAATCGTAGCGCTGATATTGTCCTGTCCCGGCCCGACGTAAAAGTTGTCGTTCTTTCAGCTTCTGCCGGCGTCACTAACCTGCTGGTTTCTCTGGCCGAAGGCCAACCTGACGACGAACGTCAGCATTTACTGAAAAACCTCGGTCAAATACAGTATGCCATTGCCAATCGCCTGCGATCGGCCGCAGTGATCCACACTGAAATCGAACGTATCATTGAAAATGTCGCTTTGCTGGCGGCAAAAGCCACCCACTCCCCTTGTGCAGAACTGACCGATGAAATAGTCAGTCACGGCGAGTTACTGTCCACCCTGCTGTTTACCGAAATTTTACGCGAGCGCGATGTGCCCGCGCAGTGGTTTGATGTCCGCAAGGTCATGAAAACCAATAATCATTTCGGGCGTGCCGAACCCAATATTGCCACACTGGCGGAGCTTGCTCAGTCCCTGCTCGTGCCCCTGGTCAATGATTCTCTGGTGATAACCCAGGGCTTTATTGGCTGTGAAGAAAACGGCCTGACGACGACCCTCGGCCGGGGCGGCAGTGATTATACCGCCGCATTACTCGGTGAAGCCTTACAGGCACGCCGCATCGATATCTGGACGGATGTGCCCGGAATTTATACCACCGACCCCCGCATCGTGCCTGAGGCCGTGCGTATCGATGAAATTACCTTTGAAGAAGCCGCTGAAATGGCGACGTTCGGCGCAAAAGTGCTGCATCCGGCCACGCTGATCCCGGCAGTACGCAATGATATTCCGGTCTTCGTCGGGTCAAGTAAAACCCCGGAAGCCGGCGGAACGCTGGTCGATAACCAGACACGGCATCAGCCTCAGTTCCGGGCCGTGACGTTACGCCGCAGCCAGACGCTGTTAACCCTTCACAGCCTGAATATGCTGCATGCGCGGGGTTTTCTCGCCGAGGTGTTTGCCATTCTGGCCCGTCATAATATTTCGGTCGACCTGATCACGACTTCCGAAGTCAGTGTGGCATTAACGCTGGATACGACCGGTTCTACCTCGTCTAAAGGCAGTCTGCTGACCCAGGGATTACTCACTGAGCTTTCATCACTCTGTCGTGTGGAAGTCGAGGAAAACCTGTCTCTGGTAGCCCTGATAGGCAACCACCTGGCAGAAGCCACCGGAATGGGTAAAGAGGTATTCGGCGTTCTGGATCCGTTCAGCCTGCGCCTGATTTGCTATGGTGCCAGCAGCCATAACTTGTGTTTCCTGATCCCGTCGGACGAAGCAGAAGACGTCGTTCGTACCCTGCATAAACATCTTTTCGGCTAAGCCGCCGACGGACGGACAGCAATGATCCACTGCAGTCTGTCCGTCTTCCCTTAAGACAGGCTATTCCTGCCCTGAATGGCCTGATAATCCTCTGGTTTTCCTGTTTTTCAAAGCACATCCGGCGAAGTTCTGTGATGTCCCTGTTGCATTCAGATCGAAATGTTATGATAAATTTTGCCTTCCTGAATGCACCCGGAGGCATTTTTCTGTGGCAATCCTGCTCATGATAAAAAAGTAACGTTAAAATTATAAGGACTCCCGGCTATGCTCGCCAACATCACCCGTCTGTTCCCCCTCTGGGCTATTCTGCTTTCTGTGGTGGCTTATTTTTCACCCGGCCTGTTTCTGCCTATCGGTCCCTGGGTCAGTGAATTACTGATGCTGATTATGTTCGCCATGGGTGTGACGCTGAGTATTGATGACTTTAAGCGTGTGATCACCCGCCCGGCCCCCGTACTGGCCGGCACATTTTTACACTATTTTGTGATGCCACTGGCGGCCTGGGGGCTGGCGAAGCTGTTCCATATGCCCCCGGATCTGGCGGCAGGGATGATCCTGGTCGGCAGTGTGGCCAGTGGTACGGCGTCTAATGTCATGATTTATCTTGCCAAAGGCGATGTGGCACTCTCGGTGACCATTTCGTCTGTTTCCGCCCTGGTCGGTGTCGTAGCGACTCCGCTGCTGACCCGGCTGTATGTGGATACACATATTCAGGTCGATATTGCCGGCATGCTCTGGAGCATTATAGAAATCGTTCTGATCCCGATTGGCCTGGGCCTGATAGTGCATCACAGCGCGACGCGCCTGGTAAAGAAAGCAGAGCCTTATCTGCCCGCGTTTTCGATGGTCTGTATTCTGCTGATCATCAGTGCCGTGGTGGCAGGCAGCCGGGCGTTTATCGGCTCTGTGGGATTGGTGGTGATTGCCGCCGTGATCCTGCATAACGCCATTGGTCTGCTGGGAGGATATTTCGGCGGTAAGCTGTTCGGATTTGATGAATCGACCTGCAGGACGCTGGCACTGGAAGTGGGTATGCAGAATTCAGGACTGGCGGCGACCCTGGGCAAACTCTATTTCACCCCGGTCGCCGCATTACCCGGCGCTTTATTTTCCGTCTGGCATAACTTTTCCGGCTCTTTACTGTCGGGTTACTGGTCAGGCAAACCGATTACACGCAAAGACTAAAACCAGGGATGCCGGCACGTCCGGCATCCGGATCAGTCGCGGAGGTCATTTTCTTCCGGCTGTTCCAGCACACTGTAAGCCACAGAACAGAAAAGCGAGTTCAGCCGTTTCATATCCCCCAGCAATCCGAGATGCAGCGAACTGGTTTCGATACTCTGCACATTCTGCTGATGCAGACGATTGACGTGGGCCAGTGAATAACGCTGGTTCAGGATGCGGAAACGGTGTTTCGCCCGGCGTAACCTTTTTGCCGTGGTGATGTCCCGTGAAATAAAGACCGACATACTCAGATGCAGGTTTTTCAGCAGTTGTTCCTGCATCGATTCCAGCTCCAGCACCCCTTCAGAAGAAAACGGACGGTGGGCAGCCAGAGATTTCGCCGCAATTTCTGCGGACATCCGTTCAATAATATCGCCAGCCTGCTCAAGATTCAGCGCCAGATCGATAATCTCCGCCCAGCGCCGGGAATCTTCCGCCGCCAGATCTTCTTTCGGCATCTGTGCCAGATAGAGTTTTATCGCGGTATACAATACATCCACGTCATCATCCAGCCGCCGGATATTGCGCTCTTCACGCACTTCACCCTGCAATACCTTATTCAGCGTTTCCAGCATCTGCTCAACCACATCGCCGATACGCAGGGTTTCCCGGGCCGCATTCACCAGTGCCAATGCCGGGGTATCCAGCATACTGTAATCCAGGTGTTTCGGGCGCAAACGCAGATCATGCTCAACATCATCGGCAATCAGTCGCCGGCACAATGCGGCCATCATGCCGCTGAACGGTACCAGAGCGACACACCGGATGACGTTATAGAAAACATGGAAGGAGATCACCAGTTCGGAATTACTCATCGGCACGGTCGACAGCCCGTTTGCAATCAGATTCACAAACGGCAGGATGATGACGCAGCCGATCAGCTTAAACAACAGACTACCCAGCGCTACCCGCTTTCCTGCTGTCGTCGAGCCGCTGTTATTGATCATGGCCAGTAACCCGCTCCCCAGGTTCGCACCAATCACCAGGCACAACGCCACCTTAAACGAGATAACATCGGTCGCGGTCAGGGTCGCGGTGATTAACACAGCAGCCAGACTGGAGTAACTGACAATCGCAAAGACGGCACCGACCAGCGCATCCAGCAGAATATCCCCGGTCAGTGAAGAAAAAAGCACCTGTACCCCGGCGGCCTGAGTGATGGGATGAGACGCCTGCACAATCAGTTGCAGCGCCAGTAAGATCAGCCCGAGGCCAATACTGGTTCGGCCGATTTGCCCGAGCCGGGTCTGTTTACGGCTAAGAAAGAAAATGACACCGATAAAGATAAATAAGGGGGATAGCCAGGACAGATCATAGGTCAGGATCCGGGCCATAATGGCGGTCCCGACATCGGCCCCCAGCACCACCACCAGCGCAGGGGTCAGTGCCATCAGATTTTGCGACACGAAAGAGGTTACCAGTAACGTGGTGGCGTTACTGCTTTGTACCAGAGCGGTGACACCGATGCCGGCAAGAAAAGCCAGAGGCTTTTTTTCCACACTACGGCTGATGACCCGGCGTAGATCCGCCCCGTAAACCCGCATAATCCCGGTACGGACAATATGTGTGCCCCATACCAGTAATGCGACCGCTGAAAGTAAATTTAATAGTGTTAACACGCTAAGGTTGCTCCTTTTCCTGTCTATTTCCGCCGGTGACGAAAATGAGCCAATCTCCTCCGGACAGGCTATCGCATTCAGGCCCTTCACCTCCGTCTTACTGAATCACATCGCCTGACGTCTGTCTCAGGCAACATTCCGTAATGTGCCAGCATCCACCAGTAAGTCGATTCGCTGCCCGGCAGCATAGAGATCATCATCGTGACGATTGAGAATATCGACTGATAATTCAATGCCCTGGCACTCCACCCGGTAGCGGATGATATTTCCCAGCAAACTGCTGCTCAGGATACGTGCGGCTAACCCCTGACCGCTCTGGCAGAAACTCAAGGTTTCCGGCCGGATAGCCACATGAGCGCTGAAGACCTGCCCGGTTAACCGTGTTGCCTGTTCCGGCGTGAGTAAATTGTAGTTGCCTATAAATCCGGCAGCAAACAAATCTGCCGGTTGAGTATACAGTTCTTCAGCCCCACCGTTTTGTACAATATTACCTTTATTCATCAAAACGATACGATCCGATAGCGTCAGAGCTTCTTCCTGGTCATGAGTGACAAAAATAGTCGTCAGATTAAGTTCTTTCTGGATCAGGCGGATTTGATCACGTAAATGACGGCGGATACGGGCATCCAGGGCAGAAAGCGGCTCGTCCAGTAACAATAATGCCGGTCGGGTCACCAGCGAGCGAGCCAGCGCCACACGCTGACACTGGCCACCGGACAACTGATGAGGATAGCGATTGGCAAACTCATTCAGTTCGACCATTTCCAGCGCCTCAGCAACCCGCCGACGGATCTCCGTGGCGGGGAGTTTTTGCATTTTCAGTCCAAAAGCGACGTTTTTTTCGACGGTCATATTCGGAAACAGGGCATAACTCTGAAACACCATGCCAATTCCCCGCTGCTGAACCGGCTGGTTAACGATATTTTTATTCGCTAAAAAAATCTCCCCGCTATCCACCGGGGTTAACCCTGCCAGACAACGTAATAACGTCGATTTCCCGCAACCACTCGGCCCCAGTAAAGTGACAAATTCACCTTCGTTCGCCGTAAAATTGATGTCCCGGAACACAGACGTCGTACCAAAGCTCTTATTCAGTTTTTTTACATTCAGCGTTGCCATACAGAGCCTCACTTACGGTTAAGCAGATTGGCCACCCCGGTGACCAGTAAAATAACAGTGAAATAGGAGATCACTAACGCACTGGTAAAATGACCACTGCCGTTGCGCATGTTGTAGAGATACACCTGCAGAGTTTCATAGCTGTTGCCTGTCAGCAGGTTAGCGAATACAAACTCACCTATCAGAAAGGAGAAGGACAGGAGCACCGCGACCATCACGCCTTTACGCAGATTGGGTAACACAACAAACAGCGCGGCACGGAAAGTCCCTGCACCTAACAGATGTGCCGCATCCATCAGTTCTTTAAGGTTGACTGACTGCATATTGTTAGCGATAGCGCGATACATAAAAGGCAACGCGATAGTGAAATAACAGCCAATCAGGATCCAGGGGGTACCGGTCAGCATTAGTGGCTCTGAGGAATAGAGTTGCAACAAGCCGACCGAAGAAACCACCGGGGGCACAGCAAAGGGCATTAGTATCAACACACCCATGATGCTATCCAGCCTGGGGTAATAGTAAGCAATCACAAACATCGCTGGCAGTACCAGCAGTAACGAGAAAACTAATGCCCCGAGACAGATGACTAATGAGTGAACCAGCGCGGCCAGAAAACGCGGGTCCTGCCAAAGCTCAATAAACCATGACAGCGTCAACCCCTGCGGCATAATAGTGTCACTCCATTCCCGGGACAGGGCATAGAGCAATGTCGCCAGTAACGGAAGTGCGAGGATGACCAGTAATACGCCACAAACGACCCGGTGATACAGTTTTTCAGCCTGAGACATAGTGACTCCCTTCAACTGCGTTTAACATTTAAGTAGCTGCGACGCACCAGGTACTGCTGTACGACGGTGATCACTGTCAGCAGCACAACCAGCAACATCGCTAACGCGCTCCCCATATAGGGGTCGAGTGAAATATCTCCGGAGACCAGAGCTGCGATCCGTACGGGGACGACGTTAAAATTACCGCTGGTCAATGCATAGATGGTGGCATACGCTCCGAGAGCATTTGCCAGAAGGATCACAAATGTACCCAGTAATGCCGGTGAGAGAATGGGCAGTGCAACGTGACGCCAGTAGCTAAGACGTCCGGCACCGAGCAACGCTGCAGATTCCCGCCACTCCTTTTTCAGGCCATCAAAAGCAGGCAGCAGTAACATCACCCCGAGCGGGATCTGAAACCAGGTATAGACCACTATCATGCCGTCACGGGAAAACAGCCGGAAGTCTCCGCCCATACCATAGCGGCGCATGATGAGTGTCAGGCACCCGTTCAGCCCCAGCAGAATAATAAAGGCAAAGGCCAGCGGCACACCGGCAAAGTTACTGGTCATATTGGTGAAAGCCAGCAGGAACCGATGCAGTTTGCTTTCTGCCAGCTGACTGAGGGAGTACCCTGCCACCAGCGAGATCAACACGCCATACAGACTCGACCAGAACGAAATATCCAGCGAAAAACGGATCGCCTGCAGATAGAACGGTGAGGTCAGAATGTCATGGTAATTATCCAGCCCCCAGCGGCTGTTAACATCGCTCCAGAAACTGTTTCCGGCAACCCAGGCCAGCGGAGCGACCTGGAAAGCCAGATAAAAGACAGCAAAGGGGAGCAGCCACAGCAGGGCTACACGTTTTCCTTTCATTCCTCCTCCCTGAAGGCTCGTGCTAACAAACCCCGGCAAACGGGTTTATCGTGAGGAACACCCAGAATTTCACATACCGTGCCGCAAAGCTCGGTCTGTCGTGGGCTGAGAACCTTCTGTAGTGAGAATGCCTGACCAAACACAAATAGCGGGACCCCGGTTTCTTCAGGGAGTGTTCCTCCGTGCGAATGGTCCTCATTCATACCGTGGTCAGAGGTCACAATCACCTGATAGCCCTGTGCCAGCCATTGCGGCATCCAGTGCGACAGATAACCATCAGCTCTGCGGGCCCGGTTACGGTATTGGGTGGAATCAAGCCCGAACTTATGCCCGGCATCATCCACATTCATCGGATGGATCAGTAAAAAATCCGGGTCGTGCTGCAATCTCAAACTTTCAGCATCCTCGAACAGGTGAGAGTCCGGATAACTGTCATCGGAATAGAAATGCCCGTACTGAATGGGCAATTCAGGATCCAGGGTATGGCGGTCGCGGACCGCATTAAACGGCGTGCGGTTATAAAGCTCACTGACCCAGTGGTAAGCGGCCGCCGCCGTCACCTGCCCGGCCGCACGGGCATAATGGAAAATACTGCGCTGGTGACTCATACGGGAGACACCGTTATGAATGATCCCGCTGATGACCGGCGGAACGCCGGTCAGGATACATTCATAGAGCGGTCTCGACAGTGAAGGTAATTCACAGGTAATGGAATAATACTGGCCATTACCCTGAGCACATTCAGCGTGTAAATACCCCATGGCATACCCGGCCACGCTGTCACTCAGCCCATCCAGTACCACCAGTATTGTTTTCATCACTTACCTCCGGGTCATCGGTTATTGCTGCATATTGATCATCACGTATTGCTGCCACAGAGACGGCAACATTTTCGATGACTTATCCCAGGCGGCCTGATCCCTGACAGGACGGGCATTTTTATATTCTGAGGCAGGCAGCAGTTTGGCCTGAACATCGGCAGGTAATTTAAGATATTGCGCACGGATAGGGCGGGCGTAGCCGCGTGCCAGGTTAATTTGTCCGGCATCGGAGAAAATAAATTCCCGCGCCAGTTTGGCGGCATTCGGATGTTTTGCGTATTTGTTGATGATAGTGGTATAGCCGGAAGTGACCGATCCGTCTGACGGGATGATCACTTCATAACGGTTTTTATCGATCTGATCACGGTAGTTAAGTCCGTTGAAATCCCAGACGACAGCCACCTGGATCTCACCTTTTTCGATATTCGCGATCACCGGATCGGTTAAGCCAAGACGCCCTTGTTTGGCTAAATCACCGAAGAAGGTCAGCGCCGGTTTCAGGTTCTTTTCATCACCGCCCAGGGCATAGTTAGCGGCCAGCACACCATTCGCCGCCTGTGCCGCTACCCCGACATCCCCGATGGTGACAACATATTTGCCTTTTTTCAGGTCAGCCCAGCTGTGAGGGACATCTTTTACCTGCTGTTTATCCACCAGGAAGGCGATGGTACCGGTATAAGCCAGCATCCAGTGGCCCCCTTGATCCTTCGCCCAGTCAGGGATCTGATCCCAGTGATCCGGCTTGTAAGCCATCGCCAGACCTCTTTCGACTGCGATCGGACCAAATGCTGCCCCGACATCGCCGATATCTGCGGTGGCATTCTGTTTTTCGGCGGCAAATTTCGCCAGCTCCTGTGCCGATGACATATCCGTGTCGCTGTGCTTAATACCATACGTCCGGCTGATGTCATTCCAGGTATCTTTCCAGTCTGCCCAGCTATCAGGCATACCGACACTGTTGACCTGACCTTCGCTACGGGCGGCTTTCTCAAGCGCAGCAAGGTTATTGTCCGCAGCATGCGCCGCGGGAAGAGCAAGAAAAATAGCGGCTGATAACAGAGTTACAATACTGGCTTTCATATCGGGCTCCTGCGGATAAGTGACAAGCTCACTGGTCTAGTCCAGCAAAATCCAAGCCAATATAGTGACAGCGTATGAAAATTTTATGACAGCGTTGTGATAGCTGTGTTTTTACAATACTCTGCAAGCTGCAGCGGTGGCCGCTGACAGAACTGACATCTGACTTTCTTCTGAAAATGAACTCCGTAAGTGCAGGTATGCACCAACACAGGGCTGACACGTGATCTCCGGAAACACTAAAACGGTAGATATGATTGCGGACTCTTTATTTAAGAGACTGAAGAACAATGAGTTTATCAACAGACGCCTGCCTTCAGAAAGGCAACTCAGCGAAGAATACTCCACCACCCGAATTACTCTGCGTGAAGCATTAGCCTTACTTGAATCGCGCGGCGAGATCTATCGTGAACTCCGACGCGGATGGTTTATCGCCCCTCCCAGACTGGTCTATAACCCTCTGTTACGCAGCCATTTTCATGAAATGGCGGCCCGTCAGGGCAGACAGGCAAATACCGAAGTGCTCAGTGCCGACAAGATCTCCGCAACCCCGCTACTGGCACAGCAATTACAGGTCGGGACCGGCGATACCCTGTTTTGTATCCGGCGGAGAAGACGTATTGATGGACGGGCAGTCCTCTATGTAGAGCATTATCTGAATCCGGCTTTTTTCCCGAATCTGCTGCAGGAAGACCTGACCCTTTCCCTGACCCATTTGTATGAGAAACTCTATAACATTCGTTATGGCGGGGTGCGCTTTACCGTTCTGCCTGGCCCTCTGCCGGTATTTGCCGCCCCGGCACTGAATGTCGCCTCGGGCAGCCCGGGAATTTGTATCACACGGATTAATCAGAACCAGCATCAGCAGGTAATCGATTGTGATCATGAATACTGGCGATATGATGCCCTGTGCATCAATGTTGAAACCTGACCACGACTTTCCGCCGGGATCCCGTCACGGCTCACCTGCTTTACGGTGACGATACAAACGTCGGGGGTGGCCTATTTTGCCGTAAACCAGTTCCACGCCCAGTAACTTTGCTCTGACACAGTATTCCAGATAGCGCCTGGCCGTTGTTTTACTCAGGCCGGAGCCTGTCATCACCTCATCCACACTCAGACAGGATTGGTCATCCGTAAAAAGCTTTCGTACCCGGGCCAGGGTATTTTCCTCAATCCCTTTATCCGTTTCCCGCTGTCGAAAATTTTTAGCCTGTAGCTGGTAGAGGGAATCTACATTTTTCTGGTCTACAATTTTCCACTCCCGTTGCTGCCGGCTGAAACGGATAAAGTTTTCCAGCGACTGGCTTAATCGCTTCAACGATACCGGTTTAAGAATATAGTCGAAGGCCCCCACACGGATGGCCTGGCTGCAGGTATTCATATCACTGGCGGCGGTAATAAAAATAACGGCACACTGAGCGCGACTGAACATGGCTGAGCTGATTAATGTGATCCCCTGTCCGTCCGGTAAATAGTTATCCAGCAATACCAGTTGCGGACTGCGTTGTTCAATCATCTCTTTGGCCTGCCGGAGGGTGGAAGCAATCCCGATGACCCGCAGACACGGAAAATTATTCACAAGCCCGGCATGTAACTGTGCCAGGGCACTTTCATCTTCAACAATCAGTACATCAATGTGATCATCAGGCATAAGCGTTATCTTTCGTTAGTGCTGATCCTGACATTCAGGGATCAGTCAGATCCGACGGGCGTTCAGGAATAAATACAGAAAAAAGGGTCCCTCCCCCGGGGTTTTCAGTCACTTCAATCACTCCCCCTGCCTGCGTGACAAAGCTGTGAACCAGATACAGTCCGATACCGTGGCCTTCACTATCCTTTGAGGTTATTCCGCGCTCAAACAGATGATCTTTCAGCTCTGGCGGGATCCCGACACCGTTATCAGCGACTTCAATGATCAGCTCCCCATTCCCCCCGGCAATCAACACCTCGATCCTTCGGTGTAAAGGATCAACCTGTTGCGTCGCTTCAATCGCATTATCCAGCAAATTACCGATCACAGAGATCAGTTCCGATTCCGGTAGCCCGTGAAAAGGCTGTAACAGCTCACTGGTCGGGTCAAAAATCAGTTCGACCCCTTTCTCCCTGGCACGTGAGACTTTCCCCAGCAGCAAGCCGCATAACATTGGCGAAGCAAAATGCGCTGAGATAAAATCCAGAACACTTTGTGCATGTTCAGACTGTAACTGAATAAAGTTGATGGCTTCCTGATATCGGCCGGATTGTAATAATCCGGAGATCACGGTGGTCTGGTTTAACTGCTCATGATGCATTATCCGTAAATTTTCCAGATAACACTTCACCTGGCTTAAGCGAGCGGTCAGACTCTCTATTTCCTGTCGATCACGAAACGTAATCACCCATCCCTGTAATTTATCTTCCTGCCATATACGGACACGGCTGGCGATAACGGTCCGCTGATTAAAATGACAAATTTCATCATGGGTATCGTTTTCCAGCATGACCGGCAGATCAAAGAATGTCACCGGCTTTATCAGCTGATGGATCTTTTTTTCCGTAAGCGCTTTTTCTGTACCATTAATCCCGAGCAGGAGCTGAGCCGCTTTATTCACCACAATAACGCTTAACTGGTCATCGATAGCAATCACGCCTTCAAAAATGGATTCAAGCATCGCTTTTTGCTGCCGGACCAGCAGCCCTATCTCCCCGGGTTCCAGAGAAAACATCTGTTTTTTTATACTTCGTGTAAAAAACCAGGAATATATAAATAAACTTACCAGCAGAAGGGAAAGAATAATGAACGCATTAACTGCTTTGCTTAACGTAATATTATCAATATCGCTTTTCAGATATCCGACAGAAACAATCCCGACCACATTTCCCAGGTTATCAAATACCGGGGCTTTACTCCGTAAAGAGATCCCTAACCCGCCCCGACGGCAGGTGATCACCGTTTTACCCCGCAGGACTTCATCGTTATCCCCGCCCACCAGCGGAGTGCCGACTTTTTCCTGGCTCACCGAATGATATAAGTGATTTATTTTATTATCTCCGATAACAATAAAACTGGCGTCACTCAGCGGAACGATATTACTCATAACGTGTTTTATTTTCTGAAGATCTCTTTGGATTACCGCAGAACGTAATTCCGGCATAGCAGAGATCAAATCCGCCTGCACCCGTGTCCGTACGCCCATTTCCTGAGAAACCCGTCGCCCTGCCTCGAGATAGTAATAGAGTGCAAAAACCGAAAATAATAATAAAAACATCACCATCAGTGAGATAAATAACTTTATCTGAAAAGAGAGTTTCATATCCCGTCCGCCAGAGTATGCTGACACTATTGGTAATATAACATTATTCATTTCATCCTATTTTATTTTCAAAAGAACTTGTGATCCTTTGCACAGCTTATTTGTCTGCGAAGGATTCATTTCAGTTGCGCTTCTTCAATCCGAAAAACATAAATTCAAAAAAAAGAAAACAAAAATAAAACATATTACTAAATTAAAATTAATATCCCTGAGCTGACTTCTGCTGTTTAAATCCATTAACGCCTTAAAATCCATAAAAACCATAATCGCCATAAAATCTCCTCAATAATTAAATGCCTTATCACAACATCAATAGCCCGGCACCTGCACACTTTAGCGTAACAATAAGGAGAGCAATGATGATAAAACATATCTCAGTACCCACGACGGAAAAAAAATCGCTAAAAGAAAAGTGGTGGCATATCCTGGATACCTGGAAAATAGGAATTATTCCGCTGCCTTTATTTATACTCTGCGGTGTTCTTATCACTATTGATTGTCTGGCAGGTCAGCTTGCCAGTGATATTGTCGTCATGGTCGCAACCCTTGCCTTTTTCGGTTTCGCCTGTGGTGAATTTGGTAAGCGGCTGCCGATTGTCGGTAAAATTGGTGCCGCGGCTATCTGTGCGACCTTTATTCCCTCGGCACTGGTTTATTATGGTTTACTACCGGACGTCGTCATTCAGTCCACGAAGACGTTCTATAAATCCACTAACATTCTTTATCTTTATATCTGCTGCATTATTGTCGGCAGTATTATGAGTATGAACCGGACCACGTTAATTCAGGGGTTCCTGCGTATCTTTTTCCCGATGCTGTGCGGTGAAATCGTGGGGATGCTGGTCGGTATGGGGGTCGGGATCGCACTCGGGCTGGAACCTTTCCAGATTTTCTTCTTTATCATCTTACCCATTATGGCCGGCGGTGTCGGTGAGGGGGCCATCCCTCTGTCGATTGGCTATGCCACGTTACTTCACATGGAACAGGGCGTGGCACTCGGCCGGGTGCTGCCGATGGTCATGCTCGGTAGTCTGACCGCCATCGTGATTTCCGGCTGCTTAAATCAGCTCGGTAAACGTTACCCGCACTTAACCGGAGAAGGTCAGCTTATGCCGGCATCTTCAGCTAACGCCGGTCTTTCCGGTAAACCTGAAGAGCTCCCTCAGCCGGTCAGTGCTGCACCGGATGTCACCACCTTTGCCTCCGGAGTGCTGCTGGCCGTACTGCTCTATATGGTCGGTATGCTGGGCCATAAATACATCGGCTTACCCGCTCCGGTCGGCATGCTCTTCGTCGCGGTGTTTATCAAACTCGTCAACGGCGTATCTCCCCGTCTGCTGGCGGGCTCTCAGGTGGTGTACAAATTCTTTCAGACCGCCGTCACCTACCCGATTCTGTTTGCTGTCGGCGTCGCTATCACACCGTGGCAGGAACTGGTGAATGCCTTCACGCTGAGTAATCTGCTGATCATTATCAGCACCGTCTTCTCACTGGTCGTCACCGGCTTCTTCGTGGGTAAAAAACTGGGCATGCACCCCATTGATGTCGCCATCATTTCCTGCTGTCAGAGCGGACAAGGCGGCACCGGGGATGTCGCCATTCTTACCGCAGGCAACCGGATGGTGTTAATGCCATTCGCACAGATTGCGACCCGTATCGGGGGGGCCATTAACGTTTCAGTGTCGTTACTTATTCTGGGTAACTTCCTTATTTAACCGTATTTTGCAGGACGTAAAATGAAAATTGCCAGTTATCTGCACCAGGGAACCCGCAGTTACGGGATAGTGACACCTGAGGGGATTATCGATTTAGGCAGTCGCCTGAGCCTCCGGTTTCCTGACCTGAAATCATTACTGGAGGCGGGGCAACTCGCTTCCGTACAGCAGTATCTCGGAGAGGAGGCAGACTTTACCGGGCAGGAAGTTCATTACTTACCGGTCATTGAGCATCCGAATAAAATACTGTGTGTCGGGATGAATTACGCTGAAAAACGTCAGGAATTTGAGCAAACGGATCCTGCACCGACCTTATTTATTCGTTTTCCGGATTCACAGACCGGCCATAACACACCGCTGCTTAAACCTTATTATTCCAATGAATTTGACTATGAAGGTGAGCTGGCGGTCATTATCGGTATCGGGGGCAGCCATATTCCCCGCAGCCAGGCGCTTAACCATATTGCCGGTTACAGCTGTTATATGGATGGCTCAGCACGAGACTGGCAGCACAGCTGGTTTACCGCAGGGAAAAACTGGCGTAATACCGGCAGCTTCGGGCCCTGCCTGACCACCAGCGATGAAATCGACGATCCCCATAACCTGATGATCAGAACCTGGCTGAACGGCAACGTCGTTCAGCAGGATAATACCTGCCATATGATCCATAAAATTCCCGGGCTGATTGAATATATCAGCACGTTCACCCGGCTCAGCCCCGGCGATGTCATCATTACCGGGTCCCCCGGCGGGGTCGGGAAAAAGCGCCATCCTCCTCTTTTTATGTACGCCGGAGATCGGGTCGAAGTGGAAATAGAACAGATCGGCCATCTGATCAACACCGTCGCCGATGATCCCGTGGTGACGACATTGCCTGCGAGAAAAAGGAGCGCCTGAATGCCATGGACAGACTGCCCGCATTTCAACTGCGTCTCACCCGCGTCGCCGGACACGCTCAGCGCGTTGAACGCATTAACACGTTTCTTCAGCAGTACAATATACAACCCGATGCCGATATCGAATTTTTTGCCGAAGCCTTTATCGGCCACCGGCTGGCGGGCTGTGCCGGTCTCGCCGGCAATATCATCAAATGTGTGGTGACTGACCTTCCCTGGCGCGGCATGAATCTGACCGCCCGGTTACTGTCTGAACTGGAAGGTTTCGCTCTGAGGAACCGGATCTCCACACTGTTCCTCTGTACCCGTCCGGAGAATATCGGGCAGTTCCGCCAGTGTGGTTTCTGGCCCCTGGCACAGGAGGGGGATCGTGCAGTTCTGATGGAAAATAATCCCGTGGGTCTGCAGCATTACTGCCGGCAGTTAGCGCAATGGCGTCAACCCGGGGGGAAAATCGCAGCAATTGTGATGAATGCTAATCCATTCACCCTTGGCCATCAGTTCCTCGCAGAGCAGGCGGCACGTCAGTGTGACTGGTTACACCTGTTTTTAGTCGGTGAAGAAGGTTCGTTCTTTTCTTATGCCGACAGGCTTACTCTGGTCACCCGGGGGGTGGCACATCTGCCCAATGTCACGGTGCATGGCGGGTCTCCCTACATTATTTCACGAGCGACCTTCCCGGCCTATTTCCTGAAAGAAACTCCCGTCGTCGATCAGGCCTGGTGCGCTATCGATCTTCTCCTTTTTCGCGATCACATCGCACCGGCACTGGGGATCACCCACCGCTATATCGGCTCTGAGCCCTTTTGTCCGACCACCCGTCGTTATAACGAAACGATGCATACCCTGCTGGCCGGAAAGATAACGGTGAAAGAAATACCCCGAATTTCCAGCCCTGACGGAACGGCAGTTTCAGCCTCAGAAGTTCGCCGGTTACTGGCTGGCCGGCATTATGACCAGCTACGTAACAAGGTTCCGCGGACCACCTATTCGTATCTGGAGGCGCAGCATAGCGCGCAACTGGTATCACACTGAATAAAAAGGAAAAATATCATGAATATTCTCAGAGAGGCGTTAGCAGGCACTCTGGAATCCGGAGATGCAAAGATCAAAGTGATCCCTGCGGACGGCATAACAGAAATAGTGATCCGCAGTGAGGTCATGCAGCAGTTCGGACAGCAAATCCATGCGGTCGCCGTACAAACACTGGCAACTCTGGGCGTTAACAGCGGATTAGTCATTATCGAAGATAAAGGCGCTCTCGATTGCGTGCTTCGCGCACGGATACAGTGCGCCGTTTTACGTGCCGCAGAAGTCACTTCACTGGACCCGGAGAAGCTGGTATGAAAAAACTTCGTCGCAGTATGCTGTTTGTGCCCGGGACCAGTGCGGCCATGCTTTCCACTGCATTTATCTATCGGCCGGATTCCATTATGTTCGATCTGGAAGATGCTGTGTCGGTACATGAAAAAGATGCAGGACGACTGCTGGTATTTCACGCATTACAGCATCCGATGTACCGGGATATTGAAAAAGTTGTCCGTATCAATGCATTAACCACCCCTTTCGGACTAAAGGATCTTCATGCTGCCGTATACGCCGGTGCCGATGTAATCCGCCTTCCAAAAACAGACTCACCGGAAGATATTTACGTACTGGAAACGCATCTCGAAGCCATTGAAAAAGCCTGCGGACGCCAGACAGGCTCGACACGCCTGATGGCCGCGATAGAGTCCGCGACCGGAGTCATTAATGCCGTGGCCATCGCCCGCAGTTCACCACGCCTGATAGGGATAGCACTGGCCGCTTTCGATTATGTCATGGATATGCAGACCGAGCGGGGTGACGGTACCGAATTGTTTTATGCGCGTTGTGCAGTGCTCCACGCTGCCCGGGCCGCCGGTATTGATGCGTTTGATGTGGTCTGGTCCGATATCAATGATGAGCAAGGTTTCCTGAAAGAAACCGACCTGATCCGCCGGATGGGATTTAACGGGAAATCACTGATCAATCCCCGTCAGATAGCGCTGTTGCACCATGCCTTTTCCCCGACTCCGCAGGAAGTAGAACATGCAAAACAGGTGATTGAAGCGGCCAGTGAAGGAGAAAAACAAGGTCTGGGCGTGGTCTCACTGAACGGAAAAATGATCGATGCCCCCATTATCAACCATGCGCAGACCGTTCTTGAACGTGCTGCTGCCTCCGGTTTATATCACTAAGGATGAGAGAATGAACGCTATCGATAGCCTGTCCGGCACTACCCCTTCTGTACCTTTCGGCGGTGCGAATGACGCCACTCCCTGGCTTGCTGACCCGCGGGAAAAACGCACCCGTAAACTCTGTCACTCACTGGAGGAGGCAATACGCCGTAGCGGGTTAAAAGACGGGATGACCATCTCTTTTCATCATGCCTTCCGCGAAGGGGATAAGGTCATTAATGATGTGGTGACCGTGCTGGCCTCTCTGGGCTTTAAGGATCTGACGTTAGCATCCAGTTCGTTAATGAGCTGCAACTCTCCCCTGATTGAACCGATCCGTCAGGGGGTCATCACCTCCATTTATACGTCCGGAATGCGAGGTAAGCTGGCAGAAGCCATCTCCAACGGATTGATGGAAAACCCCGTTCATATCCATTCACACGGCGGACGGGTGAAACTACTGCAGGACGGTGAAATCACGATTGATGTTGCCTTCCTGGCCGTCCCCGGTTGCGATGAGTTCGGCAATGCCCGTGGCACAGGCAGCCATTCGGCCTGTGGCTCACTCGGCTATGCAATGACTGATGCCCGTTATGCCCGCACAGTGATACTGCTGACCGAAGATCTGCTGCCCTACCCGAATTTACCGGCCAGTATTTTGCAGGATCAGGTGGATTATGTTGTTCGTACGGCATGCGTGGGCGATCCTGCAAAGATCGGTGTTGGCGCAGCGAGGATGACGGGCAACCCCCGTGAGTTACTGATTGCCCGCCGTGCCGCTGATGTTATTGAACATTCAGGCTATTTCACACCAGGTTTTTCTATGCAGACCGGCTCCGGAGCCGCAGCAACCGCCTGTACCCGGTTCCTGGGCGACAAAATGGCCGCGCAGGGGATCCACGCCCGTTTTGCTCTCGGCGGGATCACCGGGAGCCTGGTGGATCTTCATGAAAAAGGATTGATCGAAACGCTGCTCGATACACAGTGCTTTGACAGTCAGGCCGCCGGATCTCTGGCCCGTAATCCTCAGCACATTGAAATCTCCACTAATGTCTACGCAAACCCTGCCAGTAAAGGTGCCAGCTGTGACCAACTGGATGTGGTGATCCTCAGTGCACTGGAGATCGATCTCGATTTTAACGTCAATGTGATCACCGGGTCAGATGGTGTGATGCGGGGCGCATCCGGAGGGCATTGTGACGTCGCTGCAGCCGCGAATCTGACCATTGTGGTCGCCCCTTTAATCCGCACCCGTATTCCGACAGTGGTCAAACGCGTCACTACGCGGGTCACCCCCGGAGAAAGCATCGATATTCTGGTCACTGACCATGGGATTGCCGTCAACCCTTCCCGCCCGGATCTCCGCCAGCGTCTTATTGATGCGGGGATGGCCATCCTGTCCATTGATGATCTCTGGCAGCGCGCATTACTGATTTGTGGTGAGCCACAGCCGATAAAATTTACCGATAAAGTCGTCGGTATCATCCACTACCGTGACGGCAGTGTCATTGATGTGGTCCGCCAGATACTGAAGGAGGAATAATTATGGTGATTCGGGGGCATACCCGGACTTCTGTCAGCCTGGAAGCGTTGTTACTGGCTAAAGAAGAACGCGCGAAACGTCAGGCGGAATGGTCAGGCCGTTATTCCCGGCCGCTCATTTCTCTGACTCTGGTCACGCCGGGCCCGGTGAAAACCAGTGCCCGCTATGAAAATATCATGGGGGTTGCGCTCCGGGTGTGTGACCAGCGGCTGAGGAATAATGGCTGGCCAGTCATCGCCAGGGAAGTAAACTGGCTGCCGACAGGGCCGGAAGCCTTATGGTGTGTCGATCACCCGGCCCCGGAGGTAAAAGCACATCTGATTGACACTGAACAAACCCATCCGCTGGGCAGGCTCTGGGACTTTGATGTCATCTGTCCGGTCGCCGGCCCCGTCGGCAGGCAATCACTGAACCGGCATAGCCGCAGATGCCTGGTATGCAATGAACCAGCAGCCTGTTGTTCCCGTTCACAATGCCATTCTCAGACAGAGGTCCTGGCAAGCGTAGAGAAGATCATCAATGACTGGTTTACCCGTAATTAGTGCTCCGGTCACCACGCTGCCGGAAAAAGTGATCGCCGCACTACAACGTGAGCTGGACCTGACCCCCAAGCCGGGACTGGTTGACCGTAATAATAACGGTGCCCACCATGATATGGATCACGCTCTGTTTATGCAGAGTATCCGTGCAATCACCCCGTGGTTTACGGTATTTGAGCAACTGGGGTACAGACACGCTTTCCTGCCGGCGGAAAATCAGTTGTCTTTGCTACGGCCCGCAGGGCTGGCATGTGAAAAAGCGATGTTTTCTGCCACCGGGCAGGTGAATACTCATCAGGGAGGGATATTTTCTCTGGGACTGCTGTGCTGTGCTGCCGGTCGTTTAGCCGGGCGAAAAGAGCCCCTCAGCACCACGGCATTGTGCCTGGAAATCAGCGCTATCTGTCAGGGAATGGTGGCCCGTGAACTGGCCTCTGGTCAGGCACCGTCATCTGCGGGCGCCAGGCTCTATCAGCAGTATTCCCTGACCGGTGCCAGAGGAGAAGCAGAAAGCGGATTTCTTACCGTCCGCCGGTATGTACTACCTTACTGGCACCAGGAAAGCGGTGACCGGCAGCATCATAATGCTTTGTTAAGACTAATGGCCGTCAACGCAGACAGTAACCTGGTTTCCCGCGGCGGGATAGAGGGTCTGCAGTTCGTACGCCATTCTGCGCAGAGAGCACTGATGGCTCCCTGGGGAACGACGGAGCTGGAAGAAATGGATCGTCACTTTATTCTGCGAAGACTGAGCCCTGGCGGAAGTGCAGATTTACTGGCCGTCGCCATGGTACTGGCAGACTTTTTACCGTCTCCTCCGGAATCAGCATTCTATAAAATTCCATGCCAGACGGTGAGCTGCAGGTGAAGGTAACGAACCCGGGCAGACAGCATGATAAATGGCTGAGGCCGTAACCTGTTGCCGGACGCCACGGCGGGGCTACCCGGATCTCAGAATATCGGGAGACAATCCGGGTCGACGATAAATATTTTATCGGACCGGCAGTTTCATAAGGCTGAATCGTGTCTGACTGCGGTTTCCTGTGAAAGGAGGGGTTAATCCAGGGTCGGCGTCATATGTTTAAGATCATACGGTGTTATCTGGTAAACATAATAATTCAGCCAGTTTGAGAACAGCAGATGACCATGACTACGCCAGCTGGCTTGTGGTGTCAGGCGACAATTATTGCCCGGAAAGTAATTATAAGGCAGCGGCGAATCAATACCGGCACCGATATCCCGCAAATATTCGTCGGCCAATGTATGTGAATCATATTCCGGATGGCCGGTCACAAAGACCAGACGTTTATCCCGGCTCGCCATCAGATAGGCCCCGGTCTCTTCTGAGACAGCAAACAGGTCAAGATCCGTATGTTCACGGATAATATCCGTCGGAAAATCTGCATAGCGTGAATGCGGGGCCAGAAACTGATCATCAAACCCCCGGGTCAGTAATGCATGCGGCTGTACCAGACTATGCTGGTATACGCCCGATAACTTTTGCTCACGGGTAATTTTAGGTAACCCATAAAGAATATTTAGTGCCGCCTGAACAGCCCAGCAGACAAACAGCGTGGAAGTGACGTGATCTTTCGCCCAGTGTAATACCTGCTGTATCTGTGGCCAGTAAGCCACATCATCAAAGTCAACCAGACCCAGCGGCGCACCGGTGACAATCAGACCATCATAGTTTTCATCGCGAATATCGGCGAAATTACGGTAAAAAGTGTCCAGATGCTCTGTCGGCGTGTTTCTGGATTCACGGTTATCAATCCGCAATAACTGAATATCCAGTTGCAGTGGCGAGTTAGAAAGCAGGCGCAGAAACTGATTTTCAGTTTCTATCTTTTTTGGCATCAGGTTGAGGATCAGAATTTTTAGCGGCCGGATATTCTGCACCAGCGCACGGGATGAGGTCATCACAAAGACATTTTCATTACGCAAAAAATTTACTGCAGGGAGTTCATCCGGCACTCTGATTGGCATTACCTGACACCTTTTATTTAACCATATAAACGTTTAGACATCCAGATAGCCAAGGTTAACGTGGGACTGCAGAAAAGTCGAGAATGATTCGCCGATAATGAAAATGTTTCAGCTTAGTTTAGCAACTCTCCGCAAAAGACGGTGGGTTGCGCGGGAAAAAAGGCGTAAAAACAACCTGTGGCCGGTTTTATCGGCAGTTTGGGAGAGGATTAAACGCAAAAAGGCCACCCTTTCGGGTGGCCTTTTGACATTCAGGAGAGAAAATCCGGCGGTTTCGGCCATTTTCTACTTTATATCCCGAAAAATAAAAGGCCCTGTCATCAGACAGGGCCTTTTACTTGATTTGGTGCCTGGCAGTTCCCTACTCTCGCATGGGGAGACCCCACACTACCATCGGCGCTACAACGTTTCACTTCTGAGTTCGGCATGGGTTCAGGTGGGACCATCGCGCTCTTGCCGCCAGGCAAATTCTTTTACTTAATTGTATAACTGGTGCTGATACCCAGAGTCGAACTGGGGACCTCACCCTTACCAAGGGTGCGCTCTACCAACTGAGCCATATCAGCACTTTAAATTGGATGCCTGGCAGTTCCCTACTCTCGCATGGGGAGACCCCACACTACCATCGGCGCTACGGCGTTTCACTTCTGAGTTCGGCATGGGGTCAGGTGGGACCACCGCGCTCTTGCCGCCAGGCAAATTCTTTGTGCGGAAATGAATCTTTTTCGTTCATACGGCGTTGGTTTCCCTTGTGCTGTTCAGTCACATACTTATGTATGCTCCTTCTCATCACGCGGTTACCGCCTTGTCTGAACGTAAAATCTTTCATTCCCACTAAATTGTTAAATTAGCAATCCGGAACTTCGCTGAANATTGGATGCCTGGCAGTTCCCTACTCTCGCATGGGGAGACCCCACACTACCATCGGCGCTACGGCGTTTCACTTCTGAGTTCGGCATGGGGTCAGGTGGGACCACCGCGCTCTTGCCGCCAGGCAAATTCTTTGTGCGGAAATGAATCTTTTTCGTTCATACGGCGTTGGTTTCCCTTGTGCTGTTCAGTCACATACTTATGTATGCTCCTTCTCATCACGCGGTTACCGCCTTGTCTGAACGTAAAATCTTTCATTCCCACTAAATTGTTAAATTAGCAATCCGGAACTTCGCTGAAAATTCTTTGCGTCTCTGCAAAACGCCTCTGGCGTTGTAAGGTTAAGCCTCACGGGTCATTAGTACCGGTTAGCTCAATGCATCGCTGCACTTACACATCCGGCCTATCAACGTCGTAGTCTTCAACGTCCCTTCAGGACTCTCAAGGAGTCAGGGAGAACTCATCTCGGGGCAAGTTTCGTGCTTAGATGCTTTCAGCACTTATCTTTTCCGCACTTAGCTACCGGGCAATGCCATTGGCATGACAACCCGAACACCAGTGGTGCGTTCACTCCGGTCCTCTCGTACTAGGAGCAACCCCCCTCAATTCTCCAGNGCAAAACGCCTCTGGCGTTGTAAGGTTAAGCCTCACGGGTCATTAGTACCGGTTAGCTCAATGCATCGCTGCACTTACACATCCGGCCTATCAACGTCGTAGTCTTCAACGTCCCTTCAGGACTCTCAAGGAGTCAGGGAGAACTCATCTCGGGGCAAGTTTCGTGCTTAGATGCTTTCAGCACTTATCTTTTCCGCACTTAGCTACCGGGCAATGCCATTGGCATGACAACCCGAACACCAGTGGTGCGTTCACTCCGGTCCTCTCGTACTAGGAGCAACCCCCCTCAATTCTCCAGCGCCCACGGCAGATAGGGACCGAACTGTCTCACGACGTTCTAAACCCAGCTCGCGTACCACTTTAAACGGCGAACAGCCGTACCCTTGGGACCTACTTCAGCCCCAGGATGTGATGAGCCGACATCGAGGTGCCAAACACCGCCGTCGATATGAACTCTTGGGCGGTATCAGCCTGTTATCCCCGGAGTACCTTTTATCCGTTGAGCGATGGCCCTTCCATTCAGAACCACCGGATCACTAAGACCTGCTTTCGCACCTGCTCGAACCGTCACTCTCGCAGTCAAGCTAGCTTATGCCTTTGCACTAACCTCACGATGTCCGACCGTGATTAGCTAACCTTCGTGCTCCTCCGTTACTCTTTGGGAGGAGACCGCCCCAGTCAAACTACCCACCAGACACTGTCCGCAACCCGGATTACGGGTCTACGTTAGAATATCAAACATTAAAGGGTGGTATTTCAAGGTTGGCTCCGTACGAACTGGCGTCCGTACTTCAGTGCCTCCCACCTATCCTGCACATCAAGGCTCAATATTCAGTGTCAAGCTATAGTAAAGGTTCACGGGGTCTTTCCGTCTTGCCGCGGGTACACTGCATCTTCACAGCGATTTCAATTTCACTGAGTCTCGGGTGGAGACAGCCTGGCCATCATTACGCCATTCGTGCAGGTCGGAACTTACCCGACAAGGAATTTCGCTACCTTAGGACCGTTATAGTTACGGCCGCCGTTTACCGGGGCTTCGATCAAGAGCTTCTCCTTACGGATAACCCCATCAATTAACCTTCCGGCACCGGGCAGGCGTCACACCGTATACGTCCACTTTCGTGTTTGCACAGTGCTGTGTTTTTAATAAACAGTTGCAGCCAGCTGGTATCTTCGACTGGCTTCAGCTCCGGGAGCAAGTCCCTTCACCTACGCGCCAGCGTGCCTTCTCCCGAAGTTACGGCACCATTTTGCCTAGTTCCTTCACCCGAGTTCTCTCAAGCGCCTTGGTATTCTCTACCTGACCACCTGTGTCGGTTTGGGGTACGATTTCGTGTTACCTGGAGCTTAGAGGCTTTTCCCGGAAGCAGGGCATCTGTCACTTCAGTACCGTGGTACCTCGTCATCACGCCTCAGCCTTAAGAGATCCCGGATTTGCCTGGGATCTCAGCCTACACGCTTAAACCGGGACAACCGTCGCCCGGATGACATAGCCTTCTCCGTCCCCCCTTCGCAGTAACACCAAGTACAGGAATATTAACCTGTTTCCCATCGACTACGCTTTTCAGCCTCGCCTTAGGGGTCGACTCACCCTGCCCCGATTAACGTTGGACAGGAACCCTTGGTCTTCCGGCGAGCGGGTTTTTCACCCGCTTTATCGTTACTCATGTCAGCATTCGCACTTCTGATACCTCCAGCAGCCCTCACAGACCACCTTCAACGGCTTACAGAACGCTCCCCTACCCAACAACACATAAGTGTCGCTGCCGCAGCTTCGGTGCATAGTTTAGCCCCGTTACATCTTCCGCGCAGGCCGACTCGACCAGTGAGCTATTACGCTTTCTTTAAATGATGGCTGCTTCTAAGCCAACATCCTGGCTGTCTGAGCCTTCCCACATCGTTTCCCACTTAACTATGACTTTGGGACCTTAGCTGGCGGTCTGGGTTGTTTCCCTCTTCACGACGGACGTTAGCACCCGCCGTGTGTCTCCCGTGATAACATTCTCCGGTATTCGCAGTTTGCATCGGGTTGGTAAGCCGGGATGGCCCCCTAGCCGAAACAGTGCTCTACCCCCGGAGATGAATTCACGAGGCGCTACCTAAATAGCTTTCGGGGAGAACCAGCTATCTCCCGGTTTGATTGGCCTTTCACCCCCAGCCACAGGTCATCCGCTAATTTTTCAACATTAGTCGGTTCGGTCCTCCAGTTAGTGTTACCCAACCTTCAACCTGCCCATGGCTAGATCACCGGGTTTCGGGTCTATACCCTGCAACTTAACGCCCAGTTAAGACTCGGTTTCCCTGCGGCTCCCCTATACGGTTAACCTTGCTACAGAATATAAGTCGCTGACCCATTATACAAAAGGTACGCAGTCACACCCTAAAAGGTGCTCCCACTGCTTGTACGTACACGGTTTCAGGTTCTTTTCACTCCCCTCGCCGGGGTTCTTTTCGCCTTTCCCTCACGGTACTGGTTCACTATCGGTCAGTCAGGAGTATTTAGCCTTGGAGGATGGTCCCCCCATATTCAGACAGGATACCACGTGTCCCGCCCTACTCTTCGAACTCACAATGTGTGCATTTTCATGTACGGGACTATCACCCTGTATCGTGCGACTTTCCAGACGCTTCCATTAACACAC